>CALDSI010000064.1 GCA_937911395.1 uncultured Labrenzia sp. | reverse complement strand
GTTCATCGGCCAGATCGAACGCGGCATGCGCGAACGAGAAGCCTTTCAGGAAGTCGACTACCGGCAAATGTTTGGCGGTATCGCCAAGTGGGTGGCCGAAATCGATCATGCTTCCCGTGTGCCTGAATTTATCTCCCGCGCGTATCACGTCGCGACCTCCGGCCGTCCGGGACCTGTCGTTCTGGCGCTTCCAGAAGACACGCTCGTTGAACTTGCCGATGCGGTTCAGCCACCGGCCTGGCAACAGGTCGAAACGCATCCGGGACTGTCCCAGATGGCGGACTTGCAAAAACGTCTCTGGGACGCCGAACGCCCGATTGCGATCCTCGGCGGAAGCCGTTGGTCAGAAGATGCGGTTGCTGCGTTCACCCGTTTTGCCGAGCGCTTCGATCTGCCGGTGGCCTGCTCGTTTCGCCGGCAAATGCTGTTCGACAATCTTCACCCAAACTATGCTGGTGATGTTGGTATCGGAATCAATCCGAAACTGCTGGCGCGTGTAAAATCCTCGGACCTCATTTTGTTGGTGGGTGGCCGCTTGTCTGAAATGCCGAGCCAGTCTTACACCTTGCTGGACATCCCATCGCCGACCCAGCAGCTGGTGCATGTCCACGCCGATCCGGAAGAACTTGGCCGGGTGTACCGCGCTGATCTTTCCATCAATGCCAGCCCGACCGGGTTCTGCAAGGCGGTTGAAGGTCTTCAGCCACCAGCTGAACTCGAAGGGGCGGGGGAAGCTGCCAAAGCCCACCAAGAATATCTAGATTGGTCAGGTGCCCGTCCGCAAACGCCGGGTGATCTCCAAATGTCGGGTGTCATGGACTGGCTGGAAAACAATCTTCCGGAAGATGTCATCTGTACCAACGGTGCGGGCAATTACGCGACCTGGCTGCATCGCTTTCACCGCTTTCGCCGGTTTGGAACCCAAGCAGCGCCGACATCCGGATCGATGGGGTATGGCCTGCCGGCAGCCGTTGCGGCCAAGCTGGCATTTCCGGAACGCGAAGTCGTGTGTTTTGCCGGAGACGGCTGCTTGCAGATGACCATGCAGGAGTTCGGGACGACCTGTCAGGACGGTGCCAACATCATCCTGTTGGTCATCGACAACGGCATGTACGGAACCATCCGCATGCACCAGGAGCGGACGTATCCTGGCCGCCCGTCCGCCACCAAACTGGTCAATCCTGATTTTGCTGCGATGGCCCACTGCTATGGTGCGTTCGGTGAGACGGTTCAAACCACGGACGAATTCGGTCCGGCCTTTGAGCGGGCGCGTGCTTCTAGAAAACCGGCCATTTTGCATCTGAAACTGGATCCAGAAGCGATTACGCCAGCGGCCAGCCTCTCGCAAATCCGGACCGCAGCTCAGCAGAAGTAATCACCGGTCGAGTATTGAATGACAGAGCACAGGGCAGTTCTGGTACACCGCCCGGCTCGTGCTGGGATTAGCTGTCATCTTCCGGAAGATCGCTTACCGGTAACACCACGTTGGAAATACCGGGATCGTCGATGGACGTTGTGATTTTGAAGCCGAGCGCCTGGCACATTGAGATCATCGAAGTGTTTTCCTTCAAAACCTCGCCCTTGATGGTCTGAATTCCATCGGCCTTGGCATACCGGATGATCAGTTTCATGAGCGCCCAGCCAAGGCCGTAGCCCTTCAGGTCTGAGCGGACCATGACGGCATATTCGCCGGTCTGGTGGTCGGGATCTGCGTGCAGGCGGACGACACCCAGAAGCGATCCATCCTCCGGATCAAGGGCGGTGAACGCCATGGCCCTGGCGTAATCAAGCTGCGTCAAACGCGCGAGAAACCGGTGGCTGAATTCCCGAACCGGAGCAAAGAAACGCAGGCGAAGATCTTCCGGCGAAATCTGCTCAAAGAATGCCTTGAACATGTCTTCGTCTTCCGGCCGAACGGGCCGGACGAAAATTTGCCGTCCGCCTTTCACGGTCAGCGTTTGTTCCCACTCCTTGGGGTAAGGCGCGATCGCCAGCCTCGATCCGCCTGTCCTGCCCGGTTTCTTTTCCGGGTGGCACAGGGTCATGCGGGCGTCCAGCGCGATCAATCCGCTCGGCAGCAACACCATCGGATTGATGTCGAGTTCCTGAATCTCCGGAATGTCGATTGTAATTTGAGAAAGTTTGACCAGTGCTTCTGCAAGAGCTGGTTTGTCGAGTGAGGGACGGGACGGGCCGCCATCCAAGAGGCGTGAAATCCGGGTTCGGTCGATTTGCGCTTCGGCCAATTTGAGATCGAGCGGCGGCAGCTCAAAGGCGATGTCTTCGCTTTCTTCAATGGCCGTACCTCCTTGGCCAAACACAAGCACCGGGCCAAATTCTTGAGTTTCGGCAAGACCTAGATAACGCTCAAGCCCGTGTCGGTCCTCCAGCATTGGGTGCACGGAAACGCCTGAAATGAGAGCGTCCGGGTAGTCCTTCTGCGTCTTGGCAATCAGTTCACGAGTCGCGTCTTCAACGGCTGCCGGACTTTCCAAACCAAGCCGGACACCATCGATTTTTGACTTGAAGGGCAGATCGGGTGAAATGAGCTTGGCGACGCAGTGTTTGGCTGTCTTGAAAAACGGTTCCGACAAAGCGCCGACATCCTCAGGCTTTTCTGCCATATCGGTCGCCATGATCGGAATGTCATAGGCTGCCAAGATATCGCAGACTTCCTTCGGTGTGAGCCAAATGCGGCCTTCGGCGAGCGCTGCCTCGACGATTGCCCGGGCCTGTGCGCTGTCCGGCGTAAAATTGGCCGGCAAGCTCGGTGGGGCCGCCATCAGGAATTCCCGAGCCTGGGCATCATGGGCCAGATGCATCAAGCTTCGGGCCGCTTCTGCCGGGCTTGCGTAATTCGGAACCTTGGCTTCCGTCAGAACTTCGCGTGTTGCGCTGTCGCCGCCTATCAGCCCGGCAACCAGGGCTTTCCGCCGTCCCGGCCGTTTCCGGTCCAATGTCGCGGCTTCTGCTACGGCCGTTGCCAAAACGGGAAGGGGCTGGAACGCACTGGCGGCCTGCAGGACAACCGCACCATCGACATTCTTGTCTTTCAAGACAGTCGTGATCGTTTCCGTAAGATCTTCTGCGGCTGTCGCTTCGCGCAAGATGACGGACGCTTGCGCGGCGGATGTGTCGTCCAGATCGTTCGATGGGCCAAGGAACGGCTGCAGGTGTTCAAGCGTCTCGGGGCTCAGCGACGCAAATTGAGCGCCGAGGGCGTCAAGCCGGTCATACGCAAGGTTTGCCAGGCTCCGGCCGTTTGCGATAACTGCAAGGTTCCGGCATTGAGGAACACGGACATGGGACAGCGTTTCAAGCGCCTCGAACATCTCGTCCAGGTCGTAAACCCGAAGGAGGCCGGCGCGGCGGAACGCGGTTTCATAGACAAGATCCGACTTTGCGAGACGACCGGCGTGCGTCCGGCCCGTCCCGCCCGTATCACGACTGCGCCCGGAGCGAAGCACGATGACAGGTTTGCCACGTGCGGCGGCCCGGGCAGCAGACATGAATTTGTGCGGAACCGCGATGCCTTCCAGATGAAGGACAATAGCGCGGGTGCGGTAGTCTTGTGCGAAATAATCAATCAAGTCGCTGACATCGACGTCGATGCGTGCACCGAGTGAGACGATTGATGAAAACCCGGTGTTGTGTGTTTTCGCCCAAGACAGCGTTGCATTCAAAACAGCGCCGGACCGGGAGAAAAACGCGATGTCGCCTATGCCGGGCACTTCGGCACTCAAAAGCGCATTCAGGCCCTTAGCCGGAACGGAAATACCAAGACTGCCTGGTCCGATCAGCCGGAGTGTGGTCTTGCGGGCAGCCTCACGGCAGGCCTGCATGATTGGCCCTGGCCAGTCTTCATACCCGGGCGAGGGGATCAGAACGGCACGCGTTCCGCGGTCTCCGAGTTCTTCAATCACCTTGGGCAGATGTTCGGCCTTGGCGAGGTAGATCACCAGATCGGGTGCGTGATCCAAATCGGCCAGAGACGGGACGCTGGTCCCGTTGAACGGCACCGAATAATCTATCCCGACCAGGGTAACCTTGTGTTGGGTTTCGATGGCCTGAAGGCATTCGATGAGCTTGTCTGTCAAAACGCCCGGATGGCGGCAAGGACCAAGGACAGCGATGGATGTTGGTGCAAAAAAACCATCGAGATTGCGGATGGTCACGTCGGGATCCTTTCCCGGTCAACAGCAGGCAAATTGAACAGTAGCGGAGATTTAAGACAAAAAAATACCCGCACCCAAAAAAGTTGGGTGCGGGATTGCGGCATATCGACAGGCTGTTAGTGGGCCATTAGGACTGGCACTGTCATGGCCTCCAGAATTTCGCGCGTCGCACCGCCGAACAGGAATTCCCGCATCCGGCTATGCCCGTATCCGCCCATCACAACAAGATCGTTGCTGTTGTCCGAAACGTAATTCAGGACCGTATCCGCAACACCGGTCTGCGGGTTGGAGACAACGTCGATCGTCACATTCATGTTGTGGCGGGCGAGGTAGTTCGCAACTTCCGCACCAGGCTGTCCTGCCTCGGAGTTTGCCTTTTTCTCGATGACCAAGACTGTGACTTTGTCCGCCTTTTCAAGCACCGGGATCGCCGCGTGAATGGCCCGCGTCGCTGTCGAGCTGCCATCCCAGCCGATCAGCACGTTGTTCGGTTCAAAAGACTTGCTGCCGATATAAGGCACCAAAAGCACCGGAACACCGCTTTCGAAAAGGATTGTTTCGATCAGAAGTTCGCGCATGGGTTCTGGTCTGTCCGGATTGCTCTGGCCGATCATCACCAGATCCGTTGGCCGGCAATGTGCCAGAACATTGTCGAGCGGCCCGCCTGTGAGGATTTCTGCCAAACGACTTTCGTTTTTGACGCCCGCCAGTCGAGCAAACTCGTCGAACTGGTCTTTGGCGTCTTTCGCTGCCGCGACAGCCTGATCATGGGCTGCTTGAAGGTAATCGACGGGCATGGGAGCTGCCGCAAATGCCGGCACAACCGGTTCAAACGAAACCGCAAGGCCAGTCACATGTGCATCATGAACCCGGCCGAACTCCAAAGCATATTTTGCTGCCGGCTGATCGCCCGCCAAATCCAGGACCGTCAAAATATCTTTAATTGGCATAATACCCTCCTATGGCTGGCAGTCAGTTTTGCCCCAGCCTTGTTAAAAATCTATATGCCTCCGCAATTTGGCGTCTTTGACCCTTATCAATTCAGGTTTGGAACAGCCGCGTGCTGGCGGCCAGGAAAAAAATCGGTAATAAGAAGCCATGTCGACCCGTTGGCTCATACTCTTGCTACCGCCTGTTTTAATGGTAGCCGCCGCGGCTGTGCTCGCTTATGTCTTCCAGGAACTGGATGATGATAACGTCGACCGCATAGCTGCAGAGCGGCTGACGCTCTACCAGCAAACCATCATCGGCGAATACCAGAAATACCGTTATCTTCCCTACATGATTGCCCGGGATCCGCGTGCCACGGCAGCAATCGGTCTCGGCCAACCGGTGGAAAGCGCCAATCGTTTTCTGGAAGAAATGGCGGAGAATTCTGGTGCAGACCTTCTTTATGTCATGAACTCTGCTGGGACGACGCTGGCGGCCAGCAACTGGCAAAAGCCGCTTTCCCTCGTCGGCCGGAACTATGGATTCCGGCCATACTTTACGTCGGCGATGCGAGGTGAGGAAGGGCAGTTTTTCGCCATTGGTTTGACCACAGGCCGCCCTGGTTTGTTTCTGGCCCGGCCGACCCCGGTGGAAGGGGATCCGGTTGGGGTTGCCGTTGTTAAAGTGGATACCAGCGAGCTTGAAAATGCCTGGGCCGAAGGCGGGGAGCTCGTCTTTGCCACCGATGCCGACGGTGTGATTTTTTTGTCCAGCCAGCCGGAGTGGCGCTATCGGACATTGGCAGAGCTTCCGTCTGCAACGCGGGATGCGATAGCAAGCAGTCAGAAATACGCAAATGAACCGCTGACCCCGATCAGTGACGCGCCGGTGACAGGGCCAAACCAGCTGACCATTGATGGGCAGGCCTATCGGCACAACTCGACCGATGTGGATCTGCTCGGCTGGAAACTGCATTTCCTCGTCCCGCAGGCAGAAGCGCACAAGAGCCTCCTGCCGATATGGGTGATCACACTGACGCTTTGCCTTCTCTATGCGGTGATTGTGCTTGGCTTGCGTGGGCAAAGGCTTCGCCGGGCGGCCGCTGCGCTTCGTCAAGAATCTGCGGACCTGAAGGAACTGAACCAGCGGCTGGTTGGGGAGATCAAGGAACGCCGCCGTGTGGAACACGCGCTTTTGGAGGCGCAGCGGGGGCTTGCGCGCTCCAACCGCCTTGCCGCGGTTGGTGAAATGTCGGCTGCTGTCGTTCATGAGCTGAGCCAGCCCCTGGCGGCGCTCAGAATGTTTGTGGCGGGTACCCGCAAGTTCCTTGAGAAAGGTGACACCCACACGGCTGCTCAAAATCTGCAAGAGATCGAATCCCTTCAGATGCGCATGGCAAGCCTGACCCAAGAGCTCAAGAGATTTGCACGTCCGGGCGAGAGCCGGATCGAAACCGCCGATCTTCGCGATAGCATTCTTGCGGCAGAAAAAATCGTCCGTCCCAGGTTTGAAGAAACAGGTGTTGCTCTGAAAATCGAGATGCCGGATCAGCCCTTGATTGTTGAAACGGCCCCGCTTCGAATAGAGCAAATCCTTGTCAACTTGTTGCGCAACGGCGCAGATGCGGCCGCCGCAGAAGACAATGGTGAAGTCCGCCTTCATATTCTTGAGACTTGGGACACGGTTGTTGTGCGGGTGCTCGACAATGGCCCAGGGATTCCCATGGATCTACGTGACCGTGTTTTCGATCCGTTTTTCTCGACCAAAACAAGTGCGGAAGGGATGGGGCTTGGTCTGGCCATCTCCATGCGTATTGCAGAAGATCTCGGCGGTGATTTGGCGGTCTCAGCCAACGTTCCGCGTGGTGCTGCCTTCGAACTCACAGTGCCGGCTGTCAAATCGGCAGAAATGACGGATACATCTGTTGTCCGTCTTGAAGCAGAAGTTGCTGAATGACAACGCTTAACTCAAACACAACCCAAACTACGAGCACCCCGGTCCTGATTGTTGACGACGATCCATCCATGCGCGCAGCGCTTAGGCAATGGATCCGGCTTGCTGATTTTGAGACGATCGAGGTGGCAACGGCTGACCAGGCCATGGCGGTTCTGAGCCCGGATTTTGGTGGCTGTATGGTCACGGACGTGATGCTGGATGGTGATGATGGCATGACCTTGCTGCGCAGGGTTGGGGAATTGGACGGTGATCTGCCGGTCATCCTGATCACCGGACATGGCGACGTTCCAATGGCAGTCGAAGCGATGCGCGCCGGTGCTTATGACTTTGTTGAAAAGCCTTTCGATCCGGACCTGATCGCGGAAGTGGTTCGCAGGGCGTGCAACCGCCGCGCGCTCGTTTTAGAGAACCGGGCATTGAAGACCCAGATTGCGGACAGTTCGAGCCTTGAAAGCCGGCTGATCGGCAACAGCCCGGCGATGCAAGCGCTGCGGCAACAGATCCTGCATTTTGCGCAAACCGATGCTGCGGTTCTGATCACAGGTGAAACCGGGACGGGAAAGGAAGTGATCGCTCAGGCTCTGCATGATTACAGCGCCCGCAAAGACGCTCCGTTCATGGCGATCAACTCGGCAGCTTTGCCGGAGACTATGGTCGAGGCCGAGTTGTTCGGCCATGAAGCGGGGGCGTTTACAGGGGCAGACCGCCAACGCATTGGCCGGATCGAGGCCGCGAATTCCGGCGTCTTGTTTCTGGATGAAATCGTATCCATGCCGCTACCGCTCCAGGCAAAACTGCTTCGGGTTCTTCAAGAACGGAAAATCGACCGGATTGGTGGCCACCGGCCCGTTGATGTCGATATCCGGTTGGTGAGTGCGGCAAATGTTGATCCACGCGAAGCGGTGGCTTCCGGCCGGTTGCGGGAAGATCTTCTGTTCCGTTTAAATGCAATCGAACTCGCAATTCCGCCTCTGCGGGAACGCGGCCGGGACAGCATCTTGTTGTTTGATACATTCCTCAACCGGTTTGCAGTTCAATACGGCATGGAGGCTCCGACACCGAACGCGCTTGATGAAGCATTTTTGCAAACCTACGGATGGCCTGGCAACGTCCGAGAACTGCGCAATGCGGCCGAGCGGTTCGTTCTGAACGCGCAGGTCAATCCGCAACCGCTGGAAACGCTCGTCACCGGCCGGCGCGATGACGTGCCGCCGATGGGATCAGGCGGATTGAAGGATCTCCTGGACGCTTACGAACGGTCTTTGATCGAAGGGGCCTTGAGGCGTCATGGCGGCAAGGTAGCCGACGTCATGCGCGAGCTTAACGTGCCCCGGCGGACGCTCAACGAGAAGATGGCACGCCTCGGATTGAGCCGGGATCAAGCGAGCGACCCGGAACCTGGAGCCGCCTGAAACTTGGCGATCGGCGAAAAATCGCCGACGTATTTTGAGCGTCGGCAAGATCTCGCCTAGGTGCACTGCGGTAGTTTTGTTTTGAGCATGAAAAAGCCGCCGGTTTGCCCAGTTTTTGGTTGTCAATTGAAGCTGGCACGGGTCATGCTTAACAGGCTCTGACTTGGTCAGCCCTTCATTGCTGGCCGGGTGGTCAAGAGATTGAGCCAATAATCTGGGAGGATTTCATGCTCACGTCACTCAAAGCCGCGACCGCGGTATCCGCGGGCGCCCTTGCCCTTATTTTTGCAACTGAAACTTTCGCTGCCGATGTCACTTGGAACGTGTCCCTTTGGGGCAAGCGCCGGGCGTTCACCGAGCATGTCGAGAAGCTTGCTGAGCAGGTCGCTCAAAAGACCGATGGCAAGTTTGAAATCGTTCTGCACTATGGTGGCGCGCTGTCCAAGTCTCGTGAGAACCTCGATGGTATCTCTTTCGGCGCTTTCGAGATGGCTCAGTTCTGCGCATCCTACCACGCCGACAAGAACCCGACTTTGACCGTTCTGGAACTTCCGTTCCTCGGCGTTTCTGATCTTGAGACTGAAGTAAAGGTTTCCAAGGCGCTTTATGAGCATCCGGCCGTACAGCAGGATCTCGGCCGCTGGAACGCCAAGTTGCTGATGCCATCTCCGATGCCGCAATACAATTTTGCCGGCAAAGGTGACGCACCGGCTTCCGTTTCCGATTTTGATGGCATGCGTGTGCGCGCCCTCGGTGGTCTCGGCAAACTGATGGAAGCAGCTGGCGCTGTTCCCACTTCCGTGACCGCATCTGAAACCTATCAGGCGATTGACTCCGGCACAGTGCAGGCCGCTGGTTTTGCACCACATGCGCACCTGTCTTTCCGGGTCGTTGAAGTGGCTGATTGGTGGACCAAGAACCTGAACCCGGGCACCGTTCACTGCCCGATCGTTGTGAACACCGACGCCTATGCAGCACTTCCAGATGACTTCAAGGCTGCGCTCGATTCTTCGGTTGATCCGGCACTCGATCACTACCTGGCAACCTACGCCAAGGTCTACGACAAGTGGTGGCCGGAGCTGGAGAACCGTGGTGTTCAGCAAATCGAGTATTCCGATGCGGAGTTGGCAGCCTTTGCCGAAAAGGCTGGTCCGATCCAACAGGCGTGGATCGAAGAGCAAACCGCCAACGGTTTGCCAGCTCAAGAGCTGCTCGACATGGTCAAGAAGACCATCGCTGAATAACGTCAGCCTTATTTGAACACGACGACGTCTCTCCGGCACCAACTGCCGGGGAGACTTTCCACAGGGCTGATTTCATGAACACTTCTCCTCAATCGGGCGGTTCAGATACCGACCGTCCAACGACGTATATCCGGTTCGATGGATGGCTTGGTCACGTTGAAAACGGATTCAACATGATCGCTGCCTTCTCCATTTTGTCACTGATGTTTTTGGCTGTAGCCCAGGTCCTGGGCCGGTTGTTCTTCAACACGCCGATCCCGGGTTTTATCGACATCACCGAACAGGCCATGGCGATATTTGCCTTTGCCGGTGTGGCGTATTGCCAAAGAGTTGGCGGTCACATCCGGATGGAAATCGTACTCGGCAAACTGCGCGGTAGAACGCTTTATATCTTCGAAATGATCGGTGTGATTGTTATCGCCTTTACGGTTGCCCTGTTGATCTGGGGCTCCTGGTTCCATTTCGACCGGTCTTGGTCGATTGGTGACAGCACAATGGACATCCGCCTTCCGACCTGGCCATCCAAACTCGTCATTCCCGTTGCGTTGAGCCTGCTGTTCTTGCGTCTTCTCATGCAGATTTACGGATATGCCCGTCTGGTGCGTAATCCGGACCGCGAGCCGGTTGCTGTTCCTGTCATTGAGGACGTTGAAAAGGTCGCCCAACATGAAATCGAAGAAGCCTTTGGCGACGACGCTGTTGCAGGAGACACCAAATGACACCGTTTGAAGTAGGTCTCCTGATGACCGGCGTCTTGCTGGTCCTGGTCATCATGGGTGTCCGGGTGGCTTTTGCCGCTGCCTTCGTAGGGCTGGTTGGCCTAATTCTACATTTCTCGCTGAAAATGGGTTTTGAGCGCGGCTTCTTTGTTGCACTCAAAATGGCGGGAACAATCCCGCATTCCAAATCCGTCACCTATGCCCTCTCGGTTTTGCCGACCTTCATTCTGATCGGCTTCCTGGCGTTCTATGCAGGCTTCACGAAACAGCTTTTTGAGGCTGCGAAGCGCTGGCTTGGTTGGATGCCGGGCGGTATGGCCGTTGGCACGGTCTTCTCTACGGCAGGTTTTGCAGCCGTATCCGGCGCATCTGTGGCGACGGCTGCGGTCTTTGCGCGCGTTGCAATCCCGGAGATGCTGAAAGAGGGATACTCGCCAAGACTGTCCGCTGCTGTTGTGGCAGCAGGCGGAACTCTGGCATCTTTGATCCCGCCATCTGCAATCCTCGTCATCTACGCGATCCTCGTTGAGCAGTCGGTTGGCAAACTCTTGATCGCGGGCTTTTTGCCGGGCGTGTTTTCAGCACTGATCTATGTGGCGATCATTGTGGGGGTGTCCGCCTGGCGCGGCGATGCACCAGCCATCAAGGGGTTCACCTGGAAGCAGCGGTTTGAGAGTGTCCCGGGCACGCTGCCAATCGTGGCGGTCATTGGGATTATCTTCTGTTCGTTCTTTTTCGGACTAGCCACGCCAACAGAGGCCGGCTCACTCGGTGCTTTCGTGGTTTTGATGGTCGCATTTGCAAAAGGCATGAAGTTTCAGCAACTCGGTCAGGCACTTCACGAAACAGCCAAGCTCACGGTCATGATCTTTACCCTGATCTGGGGCGTTCTGGTCTATGTCCGCTTCCTCGGCTTTGCCGGCTTGCCGGAAGCGTTCCGGGATTTCATCGTCGCCCTGGAGTTCTCTCCGTGGCTGATCATGATCTGCATTCTGCTGGCCTATGCTGTGCTGGGCATGTTCATGGATGCGATCGGCATGCTGATCCTGACCCTTCCGGTGGTCTATCCTGCGGTGATGGCGCTAAATGGCGGCGAGGGTGTCTCTGCGGCCGACAGCACATTCGGCATGTCGGGCGAAGCATGCGCCATCTGGTTTGGTATTTTGGTGGTGAAGATGGCGGAGCTCTGTTTGATCACGCCGCCCATCGGGCTGAACTGTTTCGTGGTCTCCGGCGTACGCCCGGACATCCCGGTTCAGGAAGTCTTCCGCGGCTGTATCCCGTTCTTCATCGCAGACGTTCTGACGATTGCCGGCTTGCTCGCCTTCCCGTCGATCATCACCTGGCTGCCATCGTTGATGGGGTAGATCTAAAGTCGAGTTCGCCCAAAAAAGAAAGCCGCCGGATTTCCGGCGGTTTTTTTTAGCAAGTCTGTGATCAAAGATCGTAGCGGTTTGCGCCCTTGGTTCCCGGCATCAAGCTGTTGGCCAAAAGCAAATAGATGTTCAGAAACGGAACGAGATAACCGAAGTACCAATACCCTGTCACGCCACGGTCCTGAAACCGGCGCGCTTCGAGAGAGAAGCGCAGCATCATCATCACGAAACAGAACGTCAGGAACCGGAGCACAAAACCGATGTCATGGCTGGCAGAAGCAATGTCTCCCCAATTGAAAGAGCCTGCGGCTTGGGCAAAGGCAATGTAGCCAATGATGGATGTGACGGTGTAGGCCGATCCGATAATCCAGTAGTCGAGACGGGAGACCCGGCCGCGGAAGCCGAACAAGGTTCCACCTACGAAACACATTGCAGACCAAAGGCCAGATGTTTTGCTGGGTTTGGTTTCTCGTGTCGCGGCGGTGTAAGCAGGAGCCGTGAATGTTGTTGAGGCAACCTGCGGCAGCGATAGGCCTCGAGTCGTATTTTGCTGTTCCAACTGTTTTTGCAAGTCGTTAGACGTTACGCGCATTGCCTATAACCCGTCATTCAACCGGTGAGATCATTATATCCGTATGCCACGGTGTGGTCTCCGCCGGTACGGTCCCTCTAATGAGCTCTTTTCTTGAAACGGCAGTCTAGGAGCGGCGAATTAAGTGTTCAGAAAAGGAATGGATAAAATAGTTTTCAAATTGAGCGGTTTCGCAACCTGCAGGATCAGCGGGTAGAGCAGACCGCGTAAAACTGTCCTAAAACAGACTGCCTTGGTCAGCGGCAGGTTTTTGTGAAGCAGCTTTTTTGGGGCTGGTTGTTTTGGATTTTTTGGAACTTGAGCCGCCGCTCATGGCAACAGCATCCAGTGTACCGTCTGCCAGTTCAACGGACAGCGCCGCACCAGTCTCAACCGCGGCAGCCGACCGGATCGGTTGGCCATCAGCATCGCGCACCACGGCATAGCCACGGGCGAGCACATCTTTGTAAGAAAGCGACTTCAAAAGTTTCTGGAGGCCGTCCAGCTTGGCTGCACTGTCCTTAAGCCGGGTCAGGTAAGCCCGGTCAAGCCGGTCGCCGAGGCCAGTTACGCGTTCCTTGGAAAGGGCGGTTTGCTGAGACAGCCGGAAGGGTGTCAATCGGGCCACAACAGCGTCAAACGCCTGGCGTTTTTGCGCAATCCCGACAGATAACGCCCGTTGCTGCCGATCCTCAGCAACCAAAAGATCTTGCCGCGCCTTTGTGCTGAGCCGCGTAAGCAAAATGGGAGACAAGCGCGCCGAAGCGTTCTGATACGTGGAGCGGTGGTGCTTGGTGTTGACGATCAGGCCGCGTTCCAGGCTGTTGGCCGCCGTGTCGAACCGTTGCCGGGGCAAAGCCAGCAGATCACGTGGGGCAGGGAGGGCTGCGCTTGCAGCGCGCAGTTCTGTTCGCCTTGACCCGACAAACCTCTGCAAGCCGGTCGACAGTCGTCGCGCCCGATCATCGACCATGGACATGAGCTCGGCCTTGACCGGAACCGCAATCTCGGCAGCCCCGGTCGGCGTCGGGGCTCTGAGATCTGCAGCCAAATCGATCAATGTCCAGTCGGTCTCGTGGCCAACGGCCGAAATCAGAGGGATCTGGCTTTCCGCAGCTGCCCTCACAACGGCTTCTTCATTAAAGCCCCAAAGGTCTTCGATGCTGCCGCCGCCACGTGCAACAATGACGAGATCCGGTCGTGGAATCATCCCGCCAGGCTGTATGGCGTTAAAGCCCCGGATGCCGTTGGCAACCTCCGCACCGCTTGTTTCGCCTTGAACCCGAACAGGCCAGACCAGCACATGGACCGGGAACCTGTCGGAGATGCGGTGCAAGATATCGCGGATAACCGCCCCGGTGGGGGACGTCACAACGCCGATTACATTTGGCAAAGATGGCAGCGGACGATTGCGTTCTACGGCAAAGAGGCCTTCGGCAGCGAGCTTTTTCTTGCGCTCTTCAAGTAACGCCATCAGTGCGCCGGCACCAGCTGGTTCCAGCGCATCGATGACCATCTGGTATTTGGATTGGCCTGGAAACGTTGTGATCTTGCCCGTTGCGATCACTTCCAGTCCTTGTTCCGGCTGGATCTTCAGTTTGGACGCAACGCCGCGCCAGATAACGCCGGACAAAACGGCACGGTCATCTTTCAGGTCCAGGTAAATGTGGCCTGATCCCGGCCGCGAAATCCGTCCCAATTCGCCGCGTACCCGCACATAGCCGAATGCGTCTTCCATCGTGCGTTTGATGGAAAACGAGATTTCGGATACGGAAAACTCAGCGACGTTGGATGGGGTGTCGGCCAATTGCATGATTCCTTATTGCTCTGTGAAGTTGGCGGCTGTGATGACGCCGGTCAAGAGCGGGTCACAATGTCAGATCACGAAGTTCGCGATTGCCTCATTGTCCGTAATGTCTTCCCAGCGAATGTCGGACCGGTCGAAGCTTTCATGCAGGGTTTGGAAGTTTTCCGGTTGTTTTGTCTCTATTCCGATAAGAACCGAACCGAAGTTGCGGGCGGATTTTTTCAGGTACTCAAACCGCGCAATGTCATCGTCCGGGCCCAGTAGAGACAGGAAGTCTTTCAACGCACCCGGACGCTGTGGCAACTGAATGACATAATACTTTTTCAGGCCGGAGAACTTCAGCGCCCGCTCTTTCACCTCCGGCAGACGTTCGAAGTCGAAGTTGCCGCCGGAAACCACACAGACGATCTTTTTCCCCTTTACCTCACCTTCAGGCAGTCGATTGAGCGCGTCAATCGCAAGCGCTCCTGCGGGCTCCAGGACAATCCCTTCAATGTTGAGCATATCGATCATCGTCGCGCACACACCGTCGGTAGGGGCAAGGATCACGTCTTCTGGTGCGAAGGTTGAAAGTTGTTTAAAGTTTTCTGCGCCTATTTGGGCAACTGCTGCGCCATCGACGAAGTTATCGACCCAGTCAAGCCGCACCCGCTCGTTTGCTTGGAGGCTGTTGTAAAGACTGGGAGCGTCTTCTGGCTCCACCAAACTGAATTTCGCGGTCAAACCTTTTTCGGCAAAATAGCGGCTCACACCCGCAGACAGTCCGCCTCCGCCGACCGGCAGGATCAGCCGGTCCCATTTGATGCCTTTCGGGGTCTGTTCGACGATTTCCTTGCCGACGGTGGCTTGGCCCAGAATGATCGTTTCGTGATCAAAGGGCGGTACCATCAAACCATTGTTCTGAGCACAGTATTCCAGAGCAGCCTTGTTGGCGGCGTCGAAGCCATCGCCGATGAGTTTTATATCTACAAGCGGCGCGCCAAAAGAACGGGTCTTCTGGATTTTCTGCTGAGGTGTTGTGAGCGGCATGAAGACGATGCCAGGCTTGCCGAAATGCCGGCAGGCAAATGCAAAGCCCTGGGCATGATTGCCCGCGGAAGAACACACAAAAAGAGCGCAGTCCGGATCCTTGTCCAAGGCTTGATGAATAAAGGCATACGCGCCGCGCACCTTGTAGCTGCGCACCGGGGTCAGGTCTTCCCGCTTGAGCCAGATATCTGCTTGGTGAAGATCGGACAGATATTGGCTGAATTGTAGCGGTGTCGGCTCCAAAACTCCGCATAGAAGTTGACGAATTTTGGAAACTTCGTTTGCGAACAGGCCCACGAGGAATTCCTTCTTGTGAGTGAAACTTGAGTATTTTGCTCATATAAAAAGAGGAGGGCGTGTCAAGGCCAATGCACATGTTATTTGCCCACCTTTAACCGCTCATACGTCAATCAGGTTGCAATAGCCTTCAAAACTATGCGCGATAGCCTTCGGCTTTGGCAAACATACGATTGCTGTGAAGCATCCGGTGATATTAAAAAACCGCCTTGAATCGAGCACATTCCACCGCCTACCTAAAACGCATGGGGAAATACGAGTTTAATATGCAGCGTCTTTATCTGCGTCACATTCTGGCTGATGGCGCTCGGATCGAAGCAGATCGCGGCCAGGCGAACTACCTTCTGAACGTATTGCGTTTAAAGGACGGGGATTACGTTTTCGTCTTTAATGGCAGCGACGGTGAGTGGCTGGCGAAGATCCAAAGCAGCGGCCGGCGTGCCTGTTCGCTGCAACTCATGGAACGGACGCGCGAACAATCCGCGCCAAATGACTTGATCTACATGTTTGCGCCGCTCAAGCACGCACGCCTGGATTACATGGTGCAAAAGGCGGTCGAGATGGGGGCAGGCAGCCTTATGCCGGTCATGACTCAGCACACACAATCCAGTCGGGTAAATGTCGAGCGCATGGAAGCAAATGTCATTGAAGCGGCTGAGCAATGCGGCGTGCTTTCTGTGCCTAGTGTTTTGTCTCCGATGTCGCTCAAAGATGTTCTAACTGCATGGCCTGAGGCACATGCTGGACGGAAACTGCTTTTCTGCGACGAAGGCGAAGAGACCAACAATCCTCTTTTGACCCTTGTGCAGCTGAAAGAAAACGGACCGCCGCCGCTGGCTATTCTCATCGGACCGGAAGGCGGGTTTTCGGAAGACGAGCGCGTACTTTTGAAAGATCTGGATTTCGTGACCCCAATCCCGTTGGGCCCGAGGATCTTAAGGGCCGACACGGCAGCAGTCGCAGCCCTTGCTGTTGTCCAAGCAACAGTCGGAGACTGGAAGTAGCCATGGACAAGGAGAAGCGCCCAGCAAAAGATGTGTCTGCCTCAGGCAATGCTTCTCCAGCCCTTTCCCGGCACAGCGCGCCGATACACTCGCGACGGGGCCGGAAACCTTTCAGAATTCCGGTTGGTGTGGCGCTCGGGTTGGTGTTCTCGCTGCTGCTAGTCGCGATTTGCGGATTGATCATTGCTTACATGGCTGCTGCGGACCGGCGTATTGCGGGTAGCTTGCTGGATCAGCAAGCCGCGGCCATCCTGAATGCCAATCACGCTGTTTTGGACAAGTTTTTCTCCGAGCAGGACGTTCTGCTTCGCACGATTGCGGTTCATGCAGCGGCGATGCAGCGGCATCTTAACGGCGCCGATCTTGAGGCTTATAAAAAGCTGCTTCCGGAGAACGCTGAGTTTGAACTTGGCCGATCGGTCATGGACGATGCGCCGGCCGACGATTTGCCGGACGTTGCGTGGTCCGCATTTGAATGGCGTGAGGGGCAGGCGGAAGCCGTGAAAACCGCCGAATTGGACCTTGGAAACGGTCAGAGGCTGTTCGCTCATTATCCGCGTGCCGTGTTTCTTGATGTCGCCAGGGCCATGACCTGGGACAGCCGGCAGCAAGTGTTTTTGCTCTCAGGCCGCAACAACGTGATTGTTGTCCACGGCTTGGAGGGAGTGGATTACACGGCGTCGCCGGAGGCGCCATTGCCATCGCTTACAGGCATGACGGAAACACCGTTACACCTGATCTGGGATGCAGGACATCAGGCGCACATGATTGACGGGCAGATAAGCGGACGTTTGTTTCCGGCTTTTGGCGGCTTCTACACCGCGATTTATATGGAGCTCGACACCGGACCTGCCGACGGTTGGATCATTGGGACACTCTACCGGGCAGACCAATTCGGAAAAGCATTGAATCAGACCCAGGTGGTGCTTTACGCGGCATTGGCGGCCCTGGTCGCCGGAGCTGCTTTGTCCTTTGTTGTTGGGCGCAAGTTGGGGCGCCCGCTGGCACGGTTGGCTGAAGCGGCCGCTGATCTCCGCAAGCTGGAGTTTCATGAAGAACATCGTCTACCGTCTTCACCTTTGGCTGAACTCAACGATGTTAATCAGGCCTTTAACGGGTCAATCGGCGCTCTCAACGCCTTTGCCAAATACGTGCCGCGTCAGCTTGTAACCCGGCTGATCGAAGAAGGCATGACCGACAGCCGGAATATTGAGCTCCGGGAAATGACGATTGTGTTCACGGACCTCGCGGGCTTCACCAGCTTGGCATCCAACTTGAGCGCAGAAGAAACGGCAGCTTATCTGAATGGCTACTTCGAAACGGTCTCAAGAGTAATCGCCGATAGGGACGGGACCATCGACAAGTTTCTTGGAGACGGTGTCATGGCATTCTGGGGCGCACCGTCAGCTCAACCGGACCATGCCTCCAGGGCCATCGCGGCTGTCACGACATTGGCTGAGCAGATTGAAAAGGACAGCGTGCTTAACATGCGCCTCAGGATCGGCATTCACACCGGCAAGGTTGTTGTCGGTAATATCGGATCTGCCTCCCGGATGAATTATACGGTCATCGGTGATGCGGTGAACGTTGCGGCCCGCCTGCAAGAATATGGCAAGCACGTTGACCCAGGTGCTAAGGTGATTGCGCTTGCAAGCGGAGACACCATGTCGCAACTACCTGAAGGGGCAAAAGTGACCAGTCTTGGTCCTGTAAAACTCAGGGGCCGGGAGGAGGCTTTGACGGTCTTCAGGATTGCGTGAGCCGCACCTGCATGTCGCATCTGCGCTTGCATTCTACTTTCAAGACTCCTAAATCACCGGAACTCATAAACGCCAAAAAAGGCATCGGATCATCGCGGTTTTAAGGGGGCTGGGCTCCTTATGATTTGCACCGCAAACACTAAAGGATGGTTGTATGGCCCGCGATACGGTCGATGCCACACCGATTGAAACGGTCGCTGATTTAGCGGCAACACTGGAAGCGGGTTGCAAACCGACAAGCGATTTCAGGATCGGGACCGAACACGAGAAATTCGGCTTCAATTTAAAGGACAATTCGCCGATCCCCTACGGCGGCGCCAATGGTGTCGAAGCCGTCCTGGAAGGCATGGAGCGCCTACTCGGTTGGGAGCGGATCGAAGACGCTGGAAAGATCATTGGCCTCGCTGATGATCAGGGAGGTGGTGCGATTTCTATCGAACCAGGCGGCCAGTTCGAATTGTCCGGCGCGCCGCTCGACAATCTCCACCAGACCTGCCGCGAAGCCAACCAGCACCTGGCGCATGTACGTCAGGTGGCAGAACCGCTCGGCGTTGGTTTCTTGGGCATTGGCATGGCGCCAACCTGGGCCCGGGTAGACATGCCGCGCATGCCGAAGTCGCGCTACGACATCATGACAAATTACATGCCAAAGGTCGGCTCCCTCGGCCTCGACATGATGTACCGCACGTCGACGATACAGGTGAATCTGGATTTTGAAACAGAAGCGGACATGGTCAAGAAGATGCGTGTCGGTCTGGCGCTCCAGCCGATCGCGACCGCAATCTTTGCCAATTCCCCGTTCACCGACGGCAAGCCGAATGGCTTCAAGTCGTTCCGAGCCCAGATCTGGACCGACACGGATACGGACCGCACGGGCGACATGCCCTTTGCCTTTGACGACGGCTTCGGCTTTGAACGCTATGTCGAATGGGCGTTGGATGTGCCGATGTATTTCGTCAAGCGGGGCGCTGAATATCATGATGTTACCGGAACCACGTTCCGGGCCTTCATGAATGGGGCCCTTGAGGGCAAGATCCCGGATGCCCGTCCGAGCCTTGGCGATTGGAACAACCACCTGTCGACCTTGTTCCCGGATGTGCGGCTGAAGAAATACATCGAGATGCGCGGTGCCGATGGTGGCCCATGGCGCCGGATATGCGCGCTGCCGGCCCTGTGGGTCGGGCTGCTCTACGACACCAGTGTTCTGGACCAGGCGTTTGAACTGGTGAAAGCCTGGACAGGAGAAGAGCGGGCAGCGTTGCGGGCAGGTGTGCCGGAAACCGCATTGCAGACACCGTTCCGCACTGGAACCGTGCTGGATGTTGCCAAGGACGTACTCGCGTTGTCCCAGGAAGGCCTCAAACGCCGCGAGCGCATGAGTGATGGCGACTTGGATGAACGTGTTCATCTGGCGCCCGTTGAAGAAGGGCTCGCAGCAGGCATGTGTCCGGCCGACATTCTACTTCAACGGTACAACGGATCGTGGAACGGAGATTTGTCACAGATTTTCCGGGAATACGCATACTGATCCTTGCAAAAGGCTAAGTGGTTTTTCTTATCCCGGCAAAAGCTTTGCCGGGATCAATTGACGTTCTGCCGTGAAGCAGTCACTGTGAGCGAGATAGCCTTGTTTCTCAGGGCCTTGCGCAAGACAGTCGAGGCAGCGTGATGACAGCAAATGACAAGGCGGCGCCGCCGTTCGATATCTTTTCCTTGAGCAAAGATATGCAGGAGCGTTTTGGCTGGTCCAATGACGATCTGAATCGTGTCATGGAGCATTTAATGCCTGCTGCGCTGTCCGGGTTTCAGCATTTCGGTACGCCGAGTAAAGGTATGCCAGACTGGTTTGCTCAAGCAGCGCAACTGTCTGCCGGGTCCGGCAATCCCTTTGCTGACTACGCAAATTTCTTCCAAGCCCCTACACAACAATCCCTGACGCCGTTCTTCGGTCCGGAAGCCGTTCAGCAGGCTGTTGCTGCGCAGATTTCCACAATGACCGGTGTTCAACGAGACGCTGTGCAGGAGTTGATGCCGGTTGCGGCCACACTTGCCTTTGGACAAGTGGCCAGGCCCTTCCTGCAAGGCGAGGCTCAGGTCCTGTTGGATGCTTATCTGCGCGGCTTTGCGCGTGGGCGGCCAAAACGGGCGCCAGCTCCAATCGACTACCTTCAAGGGTACACGGAAGCAATGAACGCCTTTTGGGGCTCGTTCCTGCAACCTGCCGCGGCGCGCGATACCGAAGAAGAAGCTGAGCTGGAGCTCGAAGACGACCTAAGCGATGAAGAGGCTGAGTCAGGCGAGGCGTCGGAATTTGATGAAATGGTGTCCGGTTGGATGTCGGCAGGGCGGGATCTGCAGTCCAGCCAGTTCAAGGCCTTTGACGATTTCTTCGCGACAGCAACCAAAAACCTCGGCAAATAAGACGAATAAAAAAAGACCCGCCGAAAAGGCGGGTCAGTTGACGTCAGCAAGGCTTGCCGACAGGGGCTGCTAAACAGTTTCAAATCAAGCTGCGATTTCCGGCCGGGGATGTGCTGGAATAACCGTCAGTCTCGGAGTTTTGGGACCTTCATTGGCGGCAAGGGGCATAGGCTGCAGTGCGGCGATGCTGTGCCCGTTGGCCATCTGCGTCAAAAAAGGTACCGGGTCGGTGTGGACCGGTAGCGCGATGGCTCGTCGAACATCGCTCCGGGTCAGTCCAATGTCCTGCAACGCTGCGTCGCTCAACTCCGAGAGCTTGCCCATTTGGCGGCGGTTCTTGAACACGCGCAGGGCACGGGCAACCAACTGCCCGGAAAGAGCGAAAATGGGGTGGTGTGCGATATGTGACATGGCGTAGTTCTCCTGTGAGCCGCCGGAGGAATTTCCGGCTGCTTGTTCCGCGCCCGTCGGGCAGTCCTTTGTTTGGAACACGCTCTAAATGCGATGGATTGATCCATTATTCCAACGAATGTTTTTGATATGAACAATCATATATTGTGATATGAAGACTGTGTCTTAGGAAAAACTCCCAGATTCGAGCCAATTTGGATGGCTTGGTTCCGATTTTGAAACTTTGGAAATTATCGGTGAAGCGGCATGTTAGATTTGGATCAGCTGCGGACATTTGTTGCCATTGCAGAAAGCGGAAGCTTTACCAAGGCTGCGGACAACGTGCACAAGACTCAGTCTGCGGTCTCCATGCAGATGCGCCGGCTTGAAGAGCGGATCGGAAAACCGCTGTTTGTTCGTGTCGGGCGGCAGTCCCGCCTGACTGAACACGGAGAACGGCTCCTGCACTATGCCAGACGGCTTGTGCAGTTGAACGATGAAACACTCGCGGCGTTTGACGATACAGAGCTTGCTGGACTGGTTCGTTTGGGCACACCGGATGACTACGCTGATCGGTTCCTACCGGAGATCCTCGCAAGGTTCTCCCGATCCAATCCAAAGGCTGAAGTGAGTGTTGTATGCGCGCCGACACCGAACCTTGCGGACATGATCGGCGAGGGCGAGCTTGATGTGGCGATCATCACACACGTTCAGAAAAAAGGGCGCAAAAACGTTGAGATCCTGCGCCGGGAACCATTGCTATGGGTTGCGTCTGCGCGTCATGCCACGGAAAATGAGGCGGTTTTGCCGATGGCTTTGGGTCGGGCAACATGTGACTGGCGCAAGGCTGCATTGAGTGCGCTGGAGGATCAGCTCCGGGAGTACCGTCTTTTGTATTCCAGTTGGAACTCAACCGCTGTCGGGGCAGCAGTTTTAGCCGGCTTGGCAATTTCAGTTCTACCGGAATCCGCTCTTCGTTCCGGAATGCGGGTTCTGACGGAAGCGGATGGGTTTCCACGGCTGCCGGATTGCGAGATTGGCATCATGCGGTCCTGGCACAACAATTCCCGCGTAACAGATGCCTTGGTGGAACACATCATGTCGTCCCTCGACAATCTGTCGGTTCCGCAGGCGGCGGAATGATCAAAAATTGAATTGCCATAAAATTTGATGTAAGCAGGATCAATCAATCATATTTTATGATGGTCTTATGACTGCGTTTTGTGTCCATTTAGGAGAGCTCCATGAGCCACGCGCTGGATATTGATCAGCTTCGGACCTTTCTTGCAATTGCCGAACTCGGCAGTTTCACAAAGGCCGGAGAAGCGGTTCACAAGACCCAGTCCGCGGTTTCCATGCAGATGCGCCGCCTGGAAGAACGTGTTGGGCAGCCCATTTTCATCAAAGACGGACGGCAGTCGCGTTTGACCGAACAAGGGCTGCGTCTGGTGGAATACGCCCGCCGCATGATTCAGCTGAATGATGAAACCTTGCTGGCCTTCAATGGGAAAAAAGAGGTCGGTTTCGTCAAACTCGGTGTTCCTGACGATTATGCCGATCGGCTGCTTCCGCAGGTGCTTGCCGCGTTTAATCGACTTAACCCTTCTATTGAGGTTCAGGTCGAATGCACCAGCAGCGCAAAGTTGACAAAAGCGGTGCGCGACAATGAGCTCGATGTTGCGATCACGACATCCGGCGATACAAGTGAGTTACGCGGTGAAATCATTCGGCGCGAACCCCTCTACTGGGTCACATCAGAACAGCACAGCGCACACACACAAGATGTTCTGCGGCTTGCGCTTGGCCCCTCCAGCTGCAGTTGGCGCCGGTTGTCCATGGATGCCTTGGATCGTGCAGGACGCCAGTACCGCGTATCCTATACGAGTGCGAGCGGCTCGGCCCTGATTGGGGCTGTGCAAGCTGGACTGGCACTAACGGTGTTCCCTGAAAGCGCTATCCGGGATGGCATGCGCATCTTGGACGAAAGAGACGGATTCCCGGCCTTGCCGCATTGTGACATCGCCATGCTACGGTCAGACAACGCCCGCCTGCCGATGCATGACCGGCTATGCAATCATATCATAGCGGCTATTGGCAATGTGGGGACAGTGTCTTCCCGTGAGGCGGCCGAGTAACTCTTCGGGTCCCAGGTCATTCGTTGAAATCTGACCTATCGAGCGCGCAACATCATAACGTTGCCGCCAATGACGCAAGCGAGGCCGCCGATTGCGAGTGGTGTCCATTGGTACCCCTCAAAGATCGTTGACAGCGCCAGCGCTACAATGGGGAACAGCACTGTGACGTATCCCGCCCGCGCGGAACCGATCCGTCCAAGGAGCGTCAGATAGGACGCAAACGCAATGACCGAGGCAACCAAGGCCAGGTAGATCAGGCTGCCGATGTATGGCAGCGTCCAGTCAACCGCAAAGCTTTGCCCACGGATTGCTGAAAACAGTCCGAGGAATATCATCCCGTAGACCATTCCCCAGGCAGTTGCGGGCATGACCCCAATCCCGCGGCGCTGCGTATCAGCTGACAACATGTTGCCAAAGCAGAACGACAAGGTTCCGCAAATACAAAAGCCGAGCCCGATCGCGACACTTGTATCGAACTGCGTTCCGGCCATCTCCGGCAAAAACATCAGCGCAATGCCTGCGACGCCGAGAAAGCCAGCGGCCAGAGTGAGTGCACTCGGGCGTTGACGGAAGAGAACAAGCCCCAGAAAGACGTTGAAGACCGAGGCCGTGGAAAAGACGACGGCCAAAAGCCCGGAGGGTAGATACGCTGCGCCATAGTAGAAAAGGGTGAAGTTCGTCGAAAACAAAAGCGCGCCAAGTCCAGCAAAGCGAATATGATCTTTCAGCGGAAAGGTCAGCGGATAACCTCTCATCCGAACCCATGTCATCATCATCGCTGCGGCGACAACGAAGCGCCAAAAGACAGACACTTCCGGCGCTACACCAGAGATCTGTCCTTTCATCGCAATCCAGCTGAAGCCCCAGGCAAAAACCGTGGCGGCATAGAGACCGAGGTCAGTGGAGTCCATACCGGACCGGTTCAGCGTTGGCTGGGCAATGCGCATGGGAAATACTCGTTTGTGCAGGATCAAGCACAATCTTATCTTCAGAATACTTCAGCGCAAATGATAGTTTTTGATGAGATGATCAGATTTGTGAATGGGAGCCCGTATCCCGGCATGGGCCGCCTGACTACACAAAGGCTTCAGGCGGCACAGACTTTTCAGTTAGGAAACGAAGTTGGAATTCCTAAAGGACGAGATTGTGCCTGCCGACTTTCTTGATGTCCGTCTCGCCGCATAGGCCCATGGTGACATCAAGTTCCTTGTGCATGATCTCAAGGACTTGGCGAACGCCCGGCTTGCCCATTGCGCCAAGACCGTAGATGAAAGCGCGTCCAATGTAGGTGCTGTGGGCCCCCATGGCGACAGCCTTAAAGACATCCTGGCCGGAGCGGATGCCGCCATCGACGTGTACTTCGACCTTGTCGCCAACGGCGTCGACGATATCCCGCAAGATGTCATAGGAGGCGAGGGCGCCGTCCAATTGCCGGCCGCCGTGGTTCGATACAACAATGGCGTCAGCGCCAAGATCAGCAGCAATTCTAGCGTCCTCGACATCATTGATGCCTTTCAGGATCAGTTTCCGGTCCCAATGTTTCTTGACCCACTCGACTGAGGACCAATCGAGGGTCGGATCGAACTGGCTGGCCGTCCACTCGGCAAGCGAAGTCATATCTTCAACACCGGAAACATGACCAACGATGTTGCCGAACTCGCGCCTCTTGGTTTGCAGCATGTTCCAGCACCAGCGCGGCTTAAAGGCAAGATCGACGAGCACATGCGGCTTCGGTTTTGGCGGTGTGCTGAGACCATTCTTGATATCTCGGTGCCGTTGACCAAGAACCTGAAGATCGAGCGTCAGGACAAGAGCGGAGCAGCCGGCAGTGTGCGCGCGTTTCATCAGGTTTTCAGAAAAGCCGCGATCGCGCATGACATAGAGTTGGAACCAGAACGGATTCTTGGTGTGTTCAGCAACATCCTCGATGGAACATACGCTCATGGTTGAAAGCGTAAACGGTACCCCGAACTCTTCGGCGGCCTGTGCTGCCAAGATTTCACCGTCTGCATGCTGCATCCCGGTTAACCCGACCGGTGCAAGTGCCACCGGCATGGTGACATCCTGGCCGATCATGCTTGTTTTGACCGATCGGTTGTCGATGTTGCGCGCAACGCGCTGGCGCAGCTTTTGCCGTTGAAATGCCGCCTCGTTGTCCCAATAGGTGCTTTGCGTCCAGGAGCCGGTATCGGCATAGTCATAAAACATCTTCGGGACCCGCCGTTTGGCAAGGGCCTGCATGTCGGCGACATCGGTTACAATCGGCATATCATTTCCCCTGAGCTATTTTTTTACGGCTCGATCGGAAGCTTGTGTGCGGCGCAGACCGGCCAGTTTCTCGCGCTGATCTTGCTGTTCCGTAGCAGCGAGTGTGGCGCGGACATAATCAATGTGTTCTTCCGCGCAGCGCTGCGCGAGCTTCGGATCTCCGGCAGCAATCGCCTCAAACACCGCCTTGTGCTGTTTCAGCACTTCAGCCCGTGCCGACGTATGATGGTAGAGACGGCCACGGTTTAGAAAGACCCCGTTTTCGAAAAGCCGGTAGCAGGAGTGGAGCGTGTGCAGCAGCACCACGTTGTGTGCAGCTTCCCCGACAGCATGATGGAACTCCACATCCAGACGGCTCTCAACGAGAGGGTCATCCGCTTCGTAAGCGGTATCCATCTGCTCGACGATGTCACTTAACCTGCGGATATCCGAAGGAGCTGCGCGCATGGCCGCCATCGCCGATGCCTGACCTTCGATTCCGCGCCGGAAATCGAAATAGTCGCTCACTGCAGAGGGATGCCGGGAGATCAATTGAACGATCGCTTCGGAAATACTCGGGCCAATAAAGTCGCAAACAAAGGTGCCGCCACCCTGACGGGGTACAATAAGGTCCCGGACTTCCAGAGTCTTGAGCGCGTCTCGCAACACCGGCCGGGACACGTGCAACTGCTCTGCCAACACGCGTTCTGCCGGTATCCGGTCACCGGATTGGAGAACTCCTTTGAGGATCAATTCTTCAATTTGTTCGACGGCAGCGTCGGCTGTTTTATGAGTGTCTATCGGCTGAAACATTGGTTTTTGCGCTGTGATTACAGTGCGAAAATAGTCGAAGCGGTAAAATTGGTCAAATAAATTATCCAATTTTCGATATGCATTTCGGTTGAAGGCAAAAAAGACGCACGTGCGCTTATGTCATCTTTCAAGAAATTCAAAATGCCTGTGGTCTTGGGTGGTCGAAACCGCCATGCTGTACCGGCTGTTGAGCGCAAGGAGGGGCTGTCATTGGAAAAAAAACTGGAAACCGGTGGGGCATTGCCCACATTCCGCGCTTCGCCCTTACGGCAAAGGGTTCTCGGTGAGGTTCATGCCCGCCCATTCCGGCCACTTTTGACCCCACGTACGGTTCTCCATTACGCCTTCCTGACCAACAGTGATGAAGCGTTAGCGGATAAGGAATGGCTGAAAGAATTTTGTACCTCCAGAGGAGTTGCGGGACCGGCCGATGGAGCTCGGTATCATACCCTGGAGTTCGGTGAAGGGCACTTGAGCTGGGAACAGCATGCCGAATTCACCACCTACACTTGGGATGGATCAGCCGATCTCGACCATTTGTTTGGCGCGCCTCCGGCCGGCCACCCTTTTGGTGCGGCTTTCCTGGCACCGGGCGAGTTGCTCGTGGCTGTGCGTCTGGAACTGCGGCAAGAAATTGATGAAAGCCGCTGGCGGCCTACTTTCGAAGAAGGCAGCCTGACGGTCTCATCGCTCGAGCGCGGACAAGCGACCGTCGCAACGGACTTTCGTCAGGATGGGGACGGACTGTCGCGGTTCCTGGTGTTGAATCACTCCATGAGCGACGTGCAGACCGGTGCGATCGTTCAACGGCTTCTGGAGCTTGAAACCTATCGAACCCTGGCCATGCTTGGTCTTTTCGAGGCGAACACTCTGTCACCGGATATTCGGAAGTTCGAGATAGAGCTCGCAGCTTTGACAGAACAAATGAAAACGGCGGCTGGCCTCGACAGCAATCGGAACCTTCTCAACAAGTTCACGGAACTTGCAGCTTCATTGGAGGCTGGCGCGACAGCGAGCACCTTCCGCTTTGGCGCGAGCCGCGCTTACTATGAGATCGTGAAAATCCGGTTGTCTGCCCTTCAAGAAGAGGCCATGCCGGGCGAATTGACGATGTCGTCATTCTTGTCCCGCAGGCTGTCTCCTGCAATGCGCACTTGTCAGGCTATTGAAGACCGCCAGGCGATGCTGTCGCGCAAGTTGGCCAGAGCGACAAATTTGTTGCGCACGCGGGTTGATGTGGACCTGGAGCAGCAAAACCGCTCACTGCTGGAATCCATGAACAGGCGGGCGCGCCTGCAACTGCGCCTTCAACAGACGGTCGAAGGTTTGTCCGTCGCCGCTGTCAGCTATTACATTGTCGGTCTGTTTTCCTACCTGGCGAAAGGTGCAAGTGGCTCGGGGCTTCCGTTACCGCAACCTTCGGTCACAACGGCAATCGCCGTGCCGGTTGTGGTTTTGTTCATTTGGTGGACGGTGCGCAGAATACGGGCACGCCACGTCAAGCAGGACAAGGATGACTTGTGATGTCTATAAAAAAGGGCCGGGTGTGACACCCGGCCATTCTTGCATCTGAGAAACCAACTTAGTTCGTTGTGCCGTCTTCGCTGTATTGTGCCAGATACGCGATCACATCGGCACGATCTTCGTCTTTACGAAGACCGGCGAAAGCCATGCGGCCTTTCGGGATCACGTCACGCGGCTTCAAGAGGTAGGCGTCTAGGGTTTCGACATCCCATGTGCGGCCTTCACCTGCGCCTTCCATCAGGCTGGGTGAGTATTTGTAACCTTCGATCGTGCCCCAATCGCGTCCGATAACTCCGTTGAGTTGCGGGCCAACCTTGTTTCTGGCGTCTTCGCCAACGGCATGGCAAGCCGCACATTTCCTAAACACTTTTTCGCCGTTGGCCGGGTCGCCCTCAGCGCTGGCTTGTGCCGTAAATGCAATGAGTGCAGTGCCGGCGAGTATCAGCAGCCGCTTCATGTGTATCTCCCTCAAATTGAGCTATGTCTGCCCCTGCACTAACCAACAGTATGTTGCGTTTCGATGCAAGCGACGCGCCGTCGCGGGGAAAATTAAAACCTGATCGTACCAAACTTGATCAGCGAAGGCCTCTCCCTCAGCTCGCTTTCGCAGTTCTCGGCCGGTGCAACCAGTCTTCCAGACCTGCATCCCAATAGGGGGACGAACCGTAAAGGCTTGCAAGGAAATCAATGAAAACGCGTACCTTTGCGGGCAGGAATTGCCGACTCGGATATACCGCATACAGGCCTACATCCTTGGAGGCTCTATACTCCGGTAACAGGATCTGAAGCTTGCCATCGCTCAATTCAGGGCCGATGTCCCAGGTGGACCGCAGGGCGATCCCAACCCCGGATAGGAGGCATTCGCGCACCACTTCGCTTGAGTTAGTTTTGACCGGTGATTGCGTCCGCACGGTTTCTATGCCGTTCGGGCCTGCCAGGCGCCACGGATCCTGGTTGGCAGCTGCCAATGTCACATGATTTGCAAGAAGGTCATCGATGGACTGCGGAGTGCCGTGCTTTTGCACATATTCGGGGCTTGCACACAAAATGCGATGAATCGGGGCAAGACGCCGAGCGACGAGACTTGAGTCGCTTAGCTCAGCGATCCGGACTGCGAGATCATAGCCTTCTCCAACAATATCGACAAAGTCGTCCGACAGGTCCAGATTGATTGATAGGTCCGGATTGTTAGCCAAGAACTTACTGACGTGTGGGGCGATGTGCAGTCGTCCAAATGAAGTAGGGACAGCAACCTTCAGGTGACCGCGCGCTTTCGCGGACCCGCGAGACACAAAGGATTCAGCCTCTTCAACAGACGCAAGGATCGCGATCACACGTACATAAAAGCAATGGCCGGCATCTGTAATCGCAATCTGGCGAGTGGGTCGTTGCAGCAGG
>CALDSI010000063.1 GCA_937911395.1 uncultured Labrenzia sp. | reverse complement strand
GATCAAGGCGTTGGTTTCAACACACGCTTTATTTGAAGATGCCAGACTCAAAATCAAAGAACACGCCCCCCATCATGACACCGGAACAATTTCGGAGCTGGCGACGAACACTCGGATTGAAGCAAAAAGACGCTGCCGAGCAACTCGGCCTCAAAAAACGTATGATCCAATACTACGAGAAGGGAAACCGGGACGGGCGGCCGGTTGAAATCCCGAAATCAATCCGCTTGGCCTGTTACGCCCTATCGCAAGGGATCGCCGACTTTGACGGTGTTACAACGACAGATGCACCGCCCCCCAAGGACAAACCCGACGCCTGATCGATTTTCCTTGATATAATCATCATGTTTAGCGCGATCCGGGGTTCCCACGCGGCACGGTTTTCCCTATAAGACGCGCTCAGCCAACATCGTCATTCACTTAACGACCGAGCAGACCGGAAGCAAACACGCGCTCTCCCGGACCGCTCGCTTCGAGCTGCGAGCCGAGATGCCCAAACGCACAGATATTTCCTCCATCCTGATCATTGGTGCCGGCCCGATTGTCATCGGCCAGGCATGCGAGTTTGACTACTCGGGAACACAGGCGTGCAAGGCCCTGCGCGAAGAAGGCTATCGAATTATCCTGTTCAATTCGTACCCGGCGACGTTCATGTCGGATCCAGATTTTGCCGTTGCGTCATTCATTGTTCCGATCACGCCGGAGCTGGTCGCCAAAATTATCGAAAAGGAACGCCCGGACGCACTTTTGCCAACGATGGGCGGGCAAACCGCGCTGAACTGTGCGCTGGATCTGGAACAGATGGGCGTTCTGGAAAAATACGGCGTTGAGATGATCGGCGCCCGGGCCGACGTGATTGACAAGGCGGAAGACCGCGAAAAGTTCCGCGCGGCTATGGACGTCATCGGTCTTGAGAACCCGCGGGCGGCTATTGCCTCCTCCCCGGCCATTCGCGGTGAAGATGGTAAGATCACCGGCTATGACCGGAACACCGGTTATCTGGAGGCCATGCGTGCTCTGGATGAAATTGGCCTGCCAGCCATTATTCGCCCCGCTTTCACGCTCGGCGGCACAGGCGGCGGTGTTGCCTATAACCGGGAAGAATATGAGACGATCGTGAGGTCGGGCATCGACGCGTCTCCGGTTGGCCAGGTCCTGATCGATGAAAGCCTGCTCGGCTGGAAAGAGTATGAAATGGAGGTCGTTCGCGACAAGGCGGACAACTGCATCATTATCTGCTCAATCGAAAACGTTGATCCGATGGGCGTCCATACCGGCGACTCCATCACCGTCGCCCCGGCCCTCACGCTGACCGACAAAGAATACCAGATCATGCGGGACGCTTCGATCGCGGTCCTGCGCGAAATCGGCGTCGAAACCGGCGGCTCGAACGTCCAGTTCGCCGTCAATCCGGAGAACGGACGCCTTGTGGTCATTGAGATGAACCCGCGCGTTTCCCGCTCATCTGCCCTTGCTTCCAAGGCAACCGGCTTCCCGATCGCAAAGATCGCAGCAAAACTTGCGGTCGGCTACACACTGGACGAGCTGGAAAACGATATCACGGGCGGTGCAACGCCAGCCTCTTTCGAGCCGAGCATCGACTACGTGGTCACCAAGATCCCGCGCTTTGCCTTCGAAAAATTCCCGGGCTCCGAGCCATATCTGACAACCGCGATGAAATCGGTTGGGGAAGTCATGGCCATTGGCCGGACCTTCAACGAAAGCCTTCAAAAGGCGTTGCGCGGTCTGGAAACCGGCCTCAATGGCCTCGATGAAATCGATATTCCCGGCCTCGACCAGGGCGACGACAAGAACGCATTGCGGGCTGCCGTTTCGACAGCAACCCCAACCCGGTTGCTGTCGGTTGCTCAGGCCATGCGCCTCGGCATGACGGTGGAGGAAGTCAATCAGGCCAGTGGCATCAACACCTGGTTCCTGGAACAAATGGCCGACATTCTAGCCATGGAAGCCAAGATCCGGAATATTGGCCTGCCCAAGGATGCTGCCAATCTGCGCAAACTCAAAGGCATGGGCTTTTCCGATGCGCGGCTTGCAAGCCTTGCCGGTGCGGACACAGACGATGTGGTCAAGCTGCGGAATGAGCTGAACGTTCACCCGGTTTTCAAACGCATCGACACCTGCGCAGCCGAATTCGCGTCTCCGACCGCGTACATGTATTCCACTTATGAAGCTCCCTTCATGGGCGCTCCGGCCTGTGAAGCCAACCCGTCGGACCGCAAGAAAGTCGTTATCCTCGGTGGCGGTCCGAACCGGATCGGCCAAGGCATCGAGTTCGACTATTGCTGCTGTCATGCAGCCTTTGCGCTGGAAGACGCCGGCTATGAGACCATCATGGTCAACTGCAACCCGGAGACCGTGGCCTCTGACTACGACACGTCCTACCGTCTCTACTTCGAACCGCCAACACCTGAAGACTTTCTGGAAATCATCCGAAAGGAACAGGAAAACGGCACTCTTCACGGGGTTATAGTCCAGTTCGGCGGCCAGACGCCTCTGAAGCTGGCCCAGTCACTGGTCAAGGCCAACGTGCCGATTCTTGGCACGTCGCCTGACATGATCGACTTGGCGGAAGACCGTGACCGGTTCCAAAAGCTGCTGATCAAGCTTGGCCTGAAGCAGCCGGAAAACGGCATCGCCTATTCCGTTGAGCAGGGCCGCTTGATAGCAAGCCAGCTCGGTCTGCCGCTGGTGGTCCGCCCGTCTTATGTTCTGGGCGGCCGCGCCATGCAGATCATTCGGGATGAGGAAAGCCTCAACTCCTATCTGCTTGGCACTCTGCCGGAGCTGGTTCCTGCCGAGGTGCGGGCGAAATATCCGAACGACAAAACCGGCCAGATCAACACGGTTCTGGGCACAAACCCGCTGCTGTTCGACCGGTATCTGGAAGGCGCCATCGAGGTTGATGTTGACGCCCTGTGCGATGGCAAGGACGTCTTCGTCTGCGGCATCATGGAACACATTGAAGAAGCTGGCATTCACTCCGGTGACAGTGCCTGTTCCCTGCCACCATTTTCGCTGTCAGAAGACCTGATCGAGGAACTGAAGCGCCAGACAACGGAAATGGCGCTCGCCCTTGAAGTTGGCGGCCTGATGAACGTGCAGTACGCAATCAAGGACGGCGAAATCTACGTGCTTGAAGTGAACCCGCGGGCATCACGGACTGTACCGTTCGTTGCCAAAACCGTCGGCGAACCGATTGCCAAGATCGCCAGCCGTGTGATGGCTGGGGAAAGCCTGGCGTCCTTCGGCCTTGCGGAGAAAAAATTCGACCACATCGCCGTCAAGGAAGCCGTCTTCCCGTTTGCCAGATTCCCGGGCGTTGACACAATTCTTGGGCCGGAGATGCGCTCCACAGGTGAGGTCATGGGCCTCGACAACCACTTTGGAACCGCCTTCGCAAAGTCCCAGATCGGCGCCGGTACAGGCGTTCCGTCGGAAGGCACCGTATTTGTCTCCATGCGGGATCAGGACAAGGCGTCTGTCGTTGAGGCGGTCCGTAGCCTGGAAGACGCCGGGTTCAAGATCATCGCGACAGCGGGGACCCAGACGTTCCTGAAAGAGCAAGGCATCAAGGCTGAGAAGATCAACAAGGTCATGGAAGGCCGCCCGCATATTGTCGACGCGGTCAAGAATGGCGAAGTGCAGCTTGTCTTCAACACGACCGAAGGTGTTCAGGCAATTGCCGACAGCCGCTCGATGCGCCGTGCAGCCCTTTTGAACAAGGTTCCATATTACACCACGCTTGCAGGCTCGATTGCTGCTGCGAAGGGCATCTGCGCGCATAAAGCGGGGAGTCTTGAAGTTAGGCCTTTGCAATCCTACTTCGCCTAAGGCTAATATGAGTTGATACCGGCCGGGAAAGCGCCCTTTCCCGGCTGGGTTTGTTTTTGTGAAGCGTGGTCTTCTTCGAGAGGACCCAATAAGCTGAAGGTCTTAGACCCATGGAAAAAGTTCCGATGACCTCCGCCGGTTACACCATGCTCCAAAACGAGCTGAAGGAACGGACCGGTGTCGAGCGCCCGCGCATTGTTGATGCCATTTCAGAGGCCCGCGCGCATGGCGACCTGTCGGAAAATGCTGAATACCACGCAGCCAAGGAAGCACAGAGCCTGAACGAAGGCCGGATCGCGGAATTGGAAGACAAGCTGTCCCGTGCCGAAATCATCGACGTGAGCAAGCTTTCGGGCGATGTCGTCAAGTTCGGCGCGACCGTGAGCTTGGTTGACGAAGACACGGAAGAAGAAAAGAAATACATGATCGTCGGCGACGTTGAGTCCGATGTGAAACAAAGCAAAGTTTCTATCTCTTCTCCGATCGCCCGTGCGCTCATTGGAAAGTCGGTAGGCGACAGCGTGGAAGTCGCCGCACCAGGCGGTGCCCGCTCCTACGAGATCGTGGAAGTGCAGTTCATCTGACGCTGCCAGCCTGTCCAATCCGGCAGAAGCCCAATACAGAATTTTGCCAAGTTTTCGATTTTCACCGCCGAGCACCTTTTATTCTGATCGTGAAAGGATTTAAGGTCTAAGGCGGTGGGATTCGGAGATCCAAAATGGTTTTTCAAGCAATTGGTTTTTGGCTGCTGATGCTGTCCATTCCCTTGTGGGGGTATCGTTTTTTTCTGTCGTCTCGGCTTGCTTATCGCGAGAAAAAGATCTTCCGGCGTTTGTTGGATTACGCAGAGGAGAAGGCATACTTTTTCGCGTTAAAGCTATTTGGTTTTTTGGTCGCCTTGAGCGCAGCTGTTTTGGCGATGGTTGCCGGTCTCGGCTACATCAAGCATGGATCCACGCAGATCGGCAGTTACCGGGAAGTTATTCGCAGCCGCCTCTATTCAGGCGTTGACCCGGTGGACCAGGCCCTCGACACATTCCACTATGATCAGTGGCTGCCAATCGCGATCCTGACGACCTGTGCATTGCTCAGCATCAGCTTCACACTTGTTGCAACGGCGCTCCGCGACATCTCGCTCCTCAATCGGCTGCGCAAACGCTTGAAGAATGTCCCTCAGGCAATGAAAACGGCACCGAAAGCTTGAAACGCGAAGGCCAAAGCTGCCTTTTTGGAAACAGGCAGGCCATCACACATTCAAAATGACTTGAGGAATAAAGTTTAGCCGTCGATCGGCACGACCGGCTCATCCTTGGTCCGGCGGATGGTGAGTGCTGTGCGGACACTGTCCACGTTCGGCGCGGCTGTAAGTTCACGTATCACATAATTCTGGAATGTTTGCATATCCGGCGAGACGCATTTCAGAAGGAAATCAACTTCTCCTGAAAGCATATAGCTCTCGCGAACCAGCGGCCATTTTTCCACCGTTTGCTCAAAGGCAATCAGGTCTGCTTCGGTTTGGCTATGAAGGCCAACCATGGCAAACGCAGTGACATCATACCCGAGCTGCTTTTCATCCAGAAGGGTCCGATAACCGTGGATAAGACCAGCTTCCTCAAGCGCACGCACACGCCTTAGACACGGCGGCGCGGAAATTCCGACCCGGCGAGCCAACTCAACATTGGTCATCCGGCCATCATCTTGCAATTCCTTCAGGATTTGCCAGTCAATGGCATCAAGGCGCGCTTTCACACCGCTCTCCTATGATTTCTGGGACGGTGCCGTCACACGGCCCGGAACTGGGGCTGACGTGAGGTTCCGCAAAAACTTGAGTTTCATGCACAAACGTGTTTCTACGGTGCCGAGTTATGACTTTTTGCGCGTTTGTGCAAGACTATAACAAATTTGCGCACAATCTTGAAAGATTCCGACAGGGAAATCCCGGAGTTTATGTTGAACGCAACGGCATCGCCCCGTTCCCTATGGATTTTGACGGACGGAAAGGCGGGCGACGTCGCGCAATGCGTCGGCGTCGCAGATACTCTGAACCTTCCCTACGAAATGCGGACCGTTTCTCCCAATCCGCCCTATTCCTGGTGGATGCCGTTTGGCCCGTTCCCGCCGGCCGACCGGGAAGACCGGCCAGGAAGCCCGCTCGCGCCGCCGTTCCCTGACATTGCAGTGGCCTCCGGCCGCCGGGCTGCGGCTTACCTGCGCCGCCTCAAGAAAGCGTCCAACGGCAAGACTTTTACGGTGTTCCTGAAAGACCCAAGGTCCGGCACAAAGACTGCTGATCTCATTTGGGTTCCAGAGCATGATCCGCTACGCGGCCACAATGTCCTGGTCACCCCGACATCTCCCCACAAATTTTCTGAAGCGCGGCTTGCTGAGCTGAAGGGAGAACCGGTGCCGCAGATCGACAATCTCCCTCAGCCGAGAGTGGCTGTACTTGTGGGTGGCAACAGCCGGCACCACACCTTCACAGACAATGATCAAACCCGATTTCTGGACGGATTGCGTGAGACAGCGGGACAGAACAGGGCGCATCTTCTGATCACAGCTTCGCGGCGGACCCCCGCGTTGCTGGTCGACGGGATCAAGGCCCTTTCCCAAGATGGCGATCATTTTTTCTGGGACGGCACAGGCAACAATCCGTACGGTCATTTCCTGGCGAAGTCCGACGCCATCATTGCAACTGCAGATTCGACCAACATGATTGGCGAAGCCACAGCCACGGGCAAACCGATCCACGTCTTTCATCCAAGCGGTGGTCACGCAAAGATCACCCGGTTTTTGGGGACTTTGGAAGGTATGGGATGTGTTCACCCCTTCCCAGGGCCACTTAAAACCACTACCTACGGTCCGATTGACGCAACACCTGTGATCGCAGAACGTATTCTGGCAGACTACAGGGCGCTTCACCTAACCGGTCAAATATCGCAAGGTGACTGACATCTGGCAGTCACGGTTGAGACAAGAAACACGGATTATACTACGCCCATGAGTACTAAGCACAGCAAGCTGTTGATCGTCGGCTCCGGTCCGGCCGGTTATACCGCCGCCATCTATGCGGCCCGCGCCATGATCCAACCGACCTTGGTTGCCGGAATTCAGCCGGGCGGTCAGCTGACCATCACCACCGATGTCGAAAACTATCCCGGCTTTGCAGACCCGGTCATGGGCCCATGGCTTATGGAGCAAATGCAAAAGCAGGCTGAAAATGTCGGCACGGAAATCATCTACGACACGATCATCAAGGCCGACTTGTCGGTACGCCCGTTCCGTCTGGAAGCAGATAGCGGCACCGTGTTCACGGCAGACACTTTGGTGATCGCGACCGGCGCGCAAGCCCGCTGGCTGGGCCTCACCTCCGAACAGGATTACATGGGTGCCGGTGTTTCGGCTTGTGCAACATGTGACGGGTTCTTCTATCGGAACCGCGAAGTCGTCGTTGTCGGCGGCGGCAACACAGCCGTCGAAGAAGCGCTCTACCTGGCAAACCTTGCCTCCAAGGTGACGCTGGTTCACCGCCGCGACAGCCTGCGGGCGGAAAAAATCCTCCAGGACCGGCTGTTCTCACACGAGAAAATCGAGGTGATCTGGGACCATCAGGTTGACGAGATTCTCGGCGGCGGCGAGCCGAAAGCGGTCACGGGTGTGCGCCTGAAAAGTACCAAGACCGGCGAGCTTCAGGAAATCTCCACCGATGGGGTGTTCATCGCGATCGGCCACGCGCCATCCGTTGAACTGTTCAAGGATCAACTGACCTTGAAACCGAACGGTTATCTGGAAACCGCACCGGATTCTACCAAGACTTCGATCCCCGGCGTTTTCGCAGCCGGTGACGTTACTGACGATATTTACCGCCAGGCGGTCACTGCAGCCGGAATGGGCTGTATGGCTGCCCTTGAAGCGGAAAAGTACCTCGCCGAACAGGATGCTGTCGGTTCACAACAGGCTGCTGAGTAACGCAGTTTCCCGGCTGGACGGATTGGGGAATGCCATGGATTGGGACAAATTGCGTATCTTCCACGCCGCCGCGCAAGCCGGCAGCTTCACCCATGCGGGCGATACGCTTCATATGAGCCAATCTGCGGTGAGCCGCCAGGTCAGTGCGCTTGAGCATGATCTGGGGGTTCCCCTGTTCCACCGGCATGCCCGCGGCCTGCTGCTCACGGAACAAGGCGAACTTCTCTATCGCACTGCCGGTGATGTCCTGATGAAGCTGGAGGCCGTGCAATCCAGGCTCAAGGACAGCAAGGACAAGCCGTCTGGTGTTTTGAAAGTCACGACCACGGTTGGCTTGGGCTCGACCTGGCTGGCATCAAGGATCAGAAGCTTTACGGATCTTTATCCGGATGTCGAATTGCAGCTGATTTTCGATGACGACGAACTCGACCTCAGCATGCGCGAAGCCGATGTTGCGATCCGCTTGCGCCAGCCGACCCAGCCGGATCTCATTCAGCGCAAACTCTTCACCGTGCACTTTCACGTGTTTGCGTCACCTGAATACATCCAGCGCTTTGGCGCACCTTCTTCGATCGAAGATATTGATGATCATCGCATCATCACATTCGGCGAGCAGGC
>CALDSI010000062.1 GCA_937911395.1 uncultured Labrenzia sp. | reverse complement strand
TGATTTGGCTGCGTCCAAGAGCAGATCGAAACGCTGTCCATGATCGGCCAGTCCGGACACGCCGCCCATTGCCATGGCAGTCTTGATCGTGGTGCGAAACTCAAGCGTCTTGCTAACGGCAGCGGGTTTGAAATCCCGCGGACGTTTGAATGATACATCTTCGATCAAAGCGGCCGGGAGCGTCCCGAGGATGTTTTGAGCTTCCACCGTCAACGCTGGCGAGAACTCGTTGATCAGTTCTGAGATATCCTTTCCGGTGATTTCCTGAAGACCAGCAACGGAAGTTGCGAAGTCTCCAAAAACCAGAACACGGTAGGGCGGTGGCGGTTGCCTGTCTTGAGGCAGCGGCGTCCCATCGCCCAAGCCAACGGAAAACGACTTGATGCCGGTGGGGGTCTCATCGTCCTGAGCCATGGACCGGTCCTTTCCGGTTATCTGATATTCACGCGGGTCGGTGTCGCCTCGATCGCCAGAAACGCCAGGGTTTTCTGATCAATCACCACCCGTCCGTCGACACTATATCCCGCCGCGCGGTCCGCGACATGTCCGGTCACTGCAAACTCGACGACAGGGCGCGAGGACCATTGACCGCTGCCGACCGGCGTCACGACGAGATCGAGCGTTAGCTTCTGCCCGTTGCTCATAATCTCTGTTGTTTGTCCGAGCGATTTGGCTTCAGATTTGCCGTCCAAATAAACTTGTGGCGTGCGGTTGCGCAGGTAATCGTAAATGCAGGCATGTAAGGCATCAGGCTCTTGTGTCGCAGGCCGCCAGGCACTCATGATGTTTCCTCCGTTTGCCCGCCGGTCGACGCCAGCCGGTTGTCTATGCGCGCATGGATGTCATCCGTCAGCTCCGGGATGAGCGTTGCCCAGTGGCCAAAGCGTGGCGCCTTCAAAACGTCCATGCTCGGATACCACAGGCTTCGATCGGTTTCGGCGTACCAATACCATGGGGACATGTACTGCGCGATGACCAGTCCCGGTGTTCCGGCAGCCCCGGCGCCATGCATGATAATTCCGTCCGGCCCCACCACAAAATCGAGTGCGTGCAGCAGGGCGGCAAGATCGTCAAGGCGTTTGATATGCGCACCCGCATCAATAATGCCTTCGTGACCGGACAATTGTCTGCGGCTGTGATCCCAGACCGTGCCGACCAGAGTCCCAGGCAGGGACCGCAACGCGGGCAACAAGGTATCTAGTGTCAGGCCGGGCTGGGCCTCGTTCCAGGCGATCCCGATCCACGGCTTCGGAAACTCGGAAAGGGCGTCCTGCCAACGTTTTAAAAGCTCAGGTTTGACCGGCAGATACGGACAGGGCCCGGTCACGCCACCCCGCAGATCGTTCGGCAATCCGAGGATCTGGGATATTGGAAGGGTCACCGGAGCGGCAGGTTGCCCAGCGTTGGCGTTTGGCGCATCGTTTGGTAGAAAGTTGTTGTATCCGAAAAAGCCGGAGAGCTGGGACAAGGTCGAAGGACCGGCTAGCGGAGCAGACTTGTCGCGGCCCGCCTGGTCCAGAAAGCGTGCAAGCACCATGAATTCCAGATTGGACAGACCTGGATCAATGACCATGACGGCTTCACTGACCCGTTGCCGCAACATGTCAGGATTTGTGTCTCCACTTTGGCCGCCGTTCAAGGTCGCAACGACCGGCTGTTCGAGCGTTGAGGGTACTTTTTCAATTCGTCCGGTCGACAGGAAGGCATCGCGCAAGATGCTGAAGAGCCGCCCGCGGACCGCATCCTTCATGCCTGCTGCATTGGCCATCAGTGGCTCCAGCAGCTGTATGGCCTTTTCCGGTTCTCCGGCCAGCCGATAGGCCGTGCCCAGCGTCAGCGTTGCTTCCATCCGGTCCTTGGCGCCTTTGGCAACGGGAGCAAACTCCCGCAAGGCTTCCAATGCTTCTCCGCGTTCCGCCTTAATCTTGATGTAGCTGAGCCAGGCGGGCATCAGATCCGGGAAAAGGGCCTTGGCGCGGCCAGCAATCCGCAAGGCTTCGCTCGATTGCCCGATCGCGGCGGCATTGTTGGCAAGCGACAGCATGAATTCCGGGTTTGTCGGTTCCTTCAGATGCGCTGCTTCAAAAAATGATGTGGCTTTCCCGTGGTCGCCAAGCGCTGTCAGTATCTGGCCAACAAAGGCTGACAGGTTGCTGTCGTCTGGTGCATTGCTCAAGGCTTCCTGGGCGATCATCAGAGCCGGAGAGAACAGGCCATAGGCATAATAAAGCCGCGATATGCCAAGCAGGATGTCAGTATTGCCGGTGTTTCGGCTCCGAACAGTGTTCAGAAGCTCTTCCGCTTCCGACAAGGCGCCTGCTGACGCCAAAAACTCGGCTTTCAAGAGCGCTGCTTGTGCATGGTAGGGATCAAGTGCAAGCGCACGTTCCACCAGTTTTTCAGCATCTTCGGGCTTCTGGCTGATGATTGAGATCTTTGCGGCGAGTGTTAGAAAGCCCGGATCCTGGCCGGTGACTGCGGTCGATTTCGACAACAGTGTTTGAGCGCCTTCCAGATCGCCGTTCGCCAGGCGGGTTTCAATCAGACCAGACAAGGCCTCCGGATGGCCCGGCGAGACGTCCAGGATGCTCTCATACAAGAGCGCCGCATTATCGTGCCGGCCAGCCAGCGCGTGGTCTTTGGCCGCTTTCAACCTATCATCAACTAGGAGCATTCAATTTCCGCAATCTGCTATTTCGAACAGCACCTTAGCCCACGCTGACGCGTTTGGCATCAAGCCGGACATCTTCTTCCGCCGTAATCATTGAGATGTCGCTGTTTTGAGTGGCGACGCTGTCGATGTTCTGAACCAGGATGCCGGCCTTGAGCGTTTCAGTCTCTTTGACCGAGCTGCTGCGGCTTTGCGCAGTCGTCGTGATGGTCCGGGCATTGACCATCTTGTCCACCAGCGTTTCCATTGAGCGGGTAAAGTTGGTGATCAATTGCTTTCCGGTCTGGGTCACGCTTTCCGCCAGCACGTTCATACGCCGCGCACTAACGTGAACATCCGGTGCGGACACCGTGAGGCGCCCCTCGGATTTCAGCGCAACTTCCTTTGCACCTGCAACACCGATTTCAGCAGATACATCGGCGTCGCGGGTCAGGACCGACAGTATAAATGCCTGGTCACCACCGCGGTACACCAGAACCGTATCGCCGATCGCGGGGGCCAAAAGACAACCGGCCGCTTGGCTTGCATGGATTTGCTCACCGTCCGACAAGGTCACCATGGCGTCCTGTTCTGTCAGGAGCGCCTTGACGATGCCGGTTTCAAGACCGTTGCCGGAACTGGGCGGCGGTGTCGCTGTTTTGGTTGTCGTTTCCGCCTTGCGGGATGTTTGTTTTTTCATAAGCGACTCTTTGGCGATGGGTTTGTCAGATCTGCGCCGTACTGGCGATCTTTGCTTCCCATAATGATATCATGGACTTGACGTTTACATTCGCACATTCTGCGGCGATCTGTTCGGCGGTGATGCCACCGCTGCTGGCTTTCACAGGGGTTGCGGTTGCTTCCGTCGCCGTCGTGTCTACCTTGACGGCTTTGGATCTGAACGTTGCCCCAAGTACCTTGAGTTCACCTTCCTTGATTTCGGTTTTCCAGGCAAGGATGTCTGTCTTCACCAGTCCGATATCGGTTTTGAAAGCATAAAATGTGATCTTGCTGATCGGTTCGATATTGAGGCTAAAGGACAAATTGAATATGAATTCAGCCGCGATTTTGACCTGAATATTCCCGCCGCAGAACATTTTGAAGTACGTGCCGTAATGCCGTGTGTCGGTGTGGGCATGGATCTCTTTGTATGAGTTCGCGTGATAGATTTCATACTTGTTTGCTTCGTAGTATTTGCGCGAGACACTTGAGACTTTCTCGTATTGCTCGCCGTCGACCGTCTTTGTGTCTTTCCTGACAGTGGTGTTGAGATCACCAAGTCCATTGGCGCCGGCAATCAGATTGATATCCTGTTCATTGCCGTTGGTGTCAGTACCGGACTGGATCGTGATCGCTCCTTCATCCGACTGGATGTGCATGGCGCCTTTTGGATTCAGGTAAAATTTCTCGCCGCCCCGGATCAGGATCCGGCCATCGCAGGCCATGAGGATACCTTTCCCCCCACCTGCTGCATTTTTGTAGATCGCATCACCCGATTCATCGGCGATGTGTTGTGCCGGAAAATAGGCAGAGTAGGTATCAGCGCCTGCATTGTAGGCGGTTTGTTCGACATCGGCGTATTCCCCAAGACGCAGCAGGGTGCCAAGGCCTGAGTCGTCCGTAGACGTATTGGCGGCACCCGGTGTGCTTGGAACGTAAAAGTAGGTGTATGTGGTTTGGTAGTGAGTGCCCGTGTCGTCTTCGACAAGGGCATCACTATCCGTCACAGTGCTCAGGGAGGTGTTCAGATCGGACAAAGCCGCGGTCAGGGAATTGATCTGCGTATCATAGGCCGAAGACATTCTATGTCCTCCCAATGTGGGTCTTTGCAGACCCTACGCGGAACCGTCGCTGATCTGCATGATAATGCCGGAAGCTGTCCGGGTTCTGTGCGCGACATTCTGGTTTGTCGCCGTGACAGGGTTGACCTGCTCCCCGTTCGACACCGCGCCCAAAATGACCGGGCGGTCCGGATCGCCGTGCAGAAAGCCGAGCAACACCTCTGTGCCGATCAACAGTGTGGAGTGGGACCCGTAGCCGTCTCCGCCGCCATAAGGTTCCATTTTCCGAACGACATAGCTTGCTTTGCCCTGCGACAGGCCGCTTTCCTCGTCCAGAATCCGGACGCGGTACCGGCCAGCACTGTCGAGTTCAGCGCGCTTTCCTTCGGTCTCACCATCGATCACTGCGGAAATGTACCCCGGGATAGATGGCTTTGGTGTGACAATGGACGGCCGGAAGCCATTGTCGAACGGAACACAGACAAAGCGGTTGCGGTAGGGTTCCGGTGTCATGTCGGTCGAACTGAAGCCGAGCGGCGTTGTATTGACGCAGCTGTGGGTGACTTCGGTCACGATATAAAGACCGTCAAGATCCCGGATAGGATGGTCCTTCAATTGAAAGAAATATCCTGGGCGCAGGAGCGGAATGTTGCTTTCCCCAACGAATAGCTGGCGTTCCGTTTCAACGAGCTCGACCCGCCGCTTGGCGATGAAGTTGCCTTCCGAAACAGTCGCATAATGCTCACCATAGCGGGTGGTGATGCCCTGGCCGGGGAAGCTGGCGTCTTGAGAGACGAACAGGTCTACCTTCGGGGTTTCCTCGTTGTATTCCCGCAAAGCCACTGTGCCGCTTTGGGTGATGAATTTCTGGTTGAACGACCAGATGCCGAAGTCGCCGGTGCCCATCACCTGTTCTTTGCTGCGATAGGACAGTTCTTCCGTGATCTGTTTGCCCGAGAGCTTTGTGAAGTGTTCCTTCCGGTCGCCGAAGACAACCTTCTCCTTGTCACTGGAATGATCGAAGGAAAAGAAGATGCCGAACCGCTCACACATACGCTTCAGGAAATTCAGGTCATGTTCCCGGTACTGCATGACGAAATGAAGTTTCGGATAGTCCCCGCTGGACGGCAGCATGTCGTACTGGATCTGGCGCGGAACCCGGCTCGAACTGGTGTTCGAGTTCTTCTTGTTCGCATCGCTCAGCTCGCTCGTCAGAATATCAACGACGGTGACATCCTTGTCCGTCCCATACACCTGGTTTTGGGCGCTGTGCCGCAGCATGGAGAGTTCAGGTTCAATGACGAAGCGGTAACAGAATTCACGGTTTGGTGTCGGGTCGCGTGTTTCTGCGCCCTCAATGACACCCTGCGCCTGCATCTTTTCTTCGCCCATCTCCAGTGTGAGCGTGGCGGCCTTGCCCATCATGTCGGGCAATTTGATAGGGTCTTTCGAGACGATATCAGTGGTAAACCGATACCCGTCGGTCAGGGCTTCAACACCGTGAAGGGCTTCGACGTACACGTCGCTGCTCGATACGCCGGGCAGGGTGATCGACATTTTTCCCTGCATCGCTTCGCTGCTCATTGTCTGATCTCCTCTTCTGCCGTCGCGCCGCTTAAAGGCTCGGGTTCAGCAGACGTATTTGTGACGGCACCAGAGTGGTGCCGACAGAATTGGGTGAAACGCCGTTCTGCGCTGTCGGGTCCAAAAGTGCGCGGGTTGCCGGCATGCACTGAAGGAAGAGTTTGGTGGAGCCCTTCACGTTACGGCTGTTGGAACACACCATACCTGAAGCCACGCCGGGGCCAGGCCCACTGACCGTAACTGGTGCCAAGTTTGTCATATTATGCGCGGGCATGCACATGATGAGTGAGCGGAAACAGGTCGGTATTTCCGTCACCCGGAACCCCATGGAAAAGAGCGGGATCGGGACCGGGCCAACCGGTGTTGTCTGCAGGTAGATATCCGGAACCGAGAAGTCCATTCCGGGGATCGGGCCTTGTGAGTTTACAAACACCATCAGAGTGTCCCTCCTTGGCCCGCACCATCGCCGTCGAGGGCGACCTTGTCAGGCCGGTATAATTCTGCAATCGCACGATCAGTATCGGTCTCGATCCGGCTGCCGGATGTGCCGAGCATCACAGTCTGTTCGGTCTTGGTTGCATGAAATTTCGTAAGATTAAAATTGCTTGCCGAGAGAGAGGCGCCCGACAAGTCGGCATGCGAGAATTCGACCTGACGCAGGTCGCATTGCTCAAATAAAGCCGCCCGGCAATCTGCCTCCTGAAAGACGGCTGAAAACAGCTGCGAACTGTTGAACCGGGCTCCGGAAAGACCGGCACCGGCAAAGTTCGCCATTGTCAGCTGACTGCCTGAGAGATCCACGCCGTCCAGTTTGCTTTTCGTGAAACCGGTCGTATTTGCCGTAACGCCGCGCAGGCTGGCACCTTCAAAATCACATTCGGCAAACACGGACGCGCTGAGGTTGGCACCGTTCAAATTGGTGCCTTTGAATTCGCCCTTGTGGAACGTGCAGTGCTGCCAGGACTGGCCGGAAAGATCGAGACCGGAGAGGTTTGCATCAGCAAATACAGCGATGTCGATAAAGGTGCCGGTGATATCCACTGGGCGCAGATCGGCATCGGTCAGCATGAAATTTGACAGAACCGCATTTGCGAAACTGGCGCCGGTCACGTCCGATGCCAAAACGACCGCACGGTAGAAGCTGGCCTTGGAAAAGTCGGTATCCATCAAATCCGGCTGTGCAAAGGACACCTGATCGAACGTGCTGCCAGAAAAATTGCAGTTGCTGGCGTTGCCGGCAACGATCTGGGCGCGTTCGACATACGTGTCGCGCATTTCCGATGCGTCCATGTCGCAGGACACGATTTGGCTGTTTTTCAAATTGCAGCCATTGAAGCGTGCACCCTTGAGCGTACACGACACAATCTGCGCATCTGTCAGGACCGCTCCGGAAAAGTCGCACCCGGTCAAGTCGCACTCGATAAACCTAATCCCGGCAAGGTTCATGTTCGCGAAGGACATTCCCGAGGCAATGCGGAGCATGATCGGTTGTTCATGGGCGTGGAACGCCATGACATCTTCAAACGTGATCGGTTTTCTGTCCGGCATCTTAGGCATGGGTCGGTTGCTCCAGAAGTGTCATGCCAAGGTTGGCGCCGGAAAAATCGCAGCTGGCGAGTTTGGCCTCAAGCAAGTCTGCGGCGAAGAGATTGGCAGCCCGCATCGAGCAGCGCCGAAGGTCAACACCGGTGAGCGCAGCGGCAAAAAGATTGGCCCCAAAGAAATCACTGCCCGCAAAATTGGACCGGCCGAACAGCGAGTTGCGGAATGAAGACAGCCTGAAATCGTTGGCTTCCAGGTTACATGCGTTGAAGAAGCAGGCGGTCCCACTCGCCCTTACAAAACAGCATTCGGGCATTTCGGCCGTGTTGAATGAGCTTTCGGTTGCATGAAGTCCGTCAAACCGCGATCCGGTCAGGTCGCTTGCGCCCATGATGCCAACGGACAGCCATTTGCCGTTGACCGCGCGCATTCCCGGTGCTTTCACTTCCATAAAGCCAATTCGCTCCAGGTCGCTGTCGCTTAAGTCCAGGCCCTTCATGGACAGGGTCACGAACATGGTCCGGAGCAATTTGGAGCTTGTCGCTTTTAACCCGTCCGCCGATCCAGTCAGGATCTGACAATCGGTGATCCGGCTTTGCTTGAGCTGCATGTCGTCGATGTTGGATTCAATCAGACGCACCTTCTCAAGATCTGCTCCGGTGCCTGTCGAGCCGGACAGGTCCGATTGGATAATCAGGAGATCATGCAGTTTTGCCCGGTCAAGCGCCAGTTCCTGAGCGCTTGCCTTGTTCAGGTTGGCGCGGGTCATGTCGCAGTCGGAAAAGTCGACCCCTGTGAGCGTTGCCCCGGAAAAGACAGCACCTGTCAGGTTCGAACCGGTGAACCGGGCGTCTGTCAGGTCTGATTGCTCAAAGAACGTACCGGAAAGATCCATGCCGCTGAAATCAACGCCGCGCAGATCGGCGCCAGCAAGATCCGCGCCCTTGAAATCGTGGCCATCGCGTAGTTTTCCGGTGACAAACGCACCGAGACGGATTGAAACCCCCTCGGGCAAGGCCTCAAGTGGAAACAACGGGGCAGGGGATTGCTGGCGGGCTGTTGCCATGGAGTCTTCCATGGTCTCTTCCGCCTCGTCCATACGATCTTTGGCCGTTGCCACCGACGCCAGGGCCGTCTCAGACGGTGTTTGGCCTTCAGGCGGCTGCGATCCGTCCGCTTGCATGCCCTCAACCCGCTCCAAAAGGGTTTCGAGCATCTCGCCCGGCTTGTCTTTTGGAATGATGGGGGAATCGAGTTTGGACAGCCCTTCTTCCAGTTTGGCAGTCAGGTCGTCCATCGGCATGTCATCTGGTTGACTTGCCAACAGGTCTTTGAACGATGATTGCTCTGCTGCGGGCGCAGGCGTGGCTTCGGCCAGCTCCCCGATCATCGCACTGAACTGGTCGTCAATGGCGTCTGCCGGCGGTTTCATGGCCTCGTCCAAGCCTTCCAGCTGGGACAAGTCCATTTCGTCTATGGCCTTCCGGGCGTCGGCCAGGATACTGCCTTCCGGCTGCTTCATCGCCCGGGCGACTGCCTTGGTATACGCGAGCTCAATGTCCTCTTCCGATGGCACTTCCGGTTCGCCGAAGATACCGGCCAGCGTTTCATCAAGTGCCCCGGCAGCGTCGGGATTGTCGTCCAGTCCTGCAAACGGACCGGAGGGTGATCGATCTTGCAGCGCCGTCAGTTGCCCTGCGACTTCCTGAAGGCCGGATGCCAAGTCCGGGTCGAGTTCAAGATCTGAAAACCGGGCTATGAAAGCGTCATCGACAATTGGTTTCTTGGCGTGTGGCGGCAGCAGTTTGGGCGGTGTTGCAGCGACAATTGCCCGGCGCTGAAGCTCTGCTTTGGCCATTTCGCGGTCGCGTTTTTCCAAAAGGGCGTCTTCAACAGCTTTGACGTCATCCAGAAGGGCGGCCAAATCCAGGTCGCCGTTTTCAAGTTCTTCCGGGGTGGGTTGGGCAACCAGAGGAATATCGTCGATGATGTCTGACTTAGGCGGCGGGACGAGGTCCCCCGGCAGGCCCTCATCTTCCAGCATCTTGCGCGCTGCCCAGTTCTGGTTGTCCATGAACTTCTGCCGGTCGGCCGCAGCCTTTTCAAGTTTGGCTTCGCGCTTGGCGCTGAGGATTGCCGGATCGACGTCCGGCATCAACTGATAGTCGGCCAGCGCATATTTGTGCGCTTCGTCCTTGGATGTTCGTTTTTGGTAGACATCAGCATAGTAGGCAGCATCCCGGCTGACGGCATCCGTCTCTTCCAGGCCGACCATGATGGCGGCAATGTCTTCTGCAAACCGGTCTGTGCCACGCAAAAGGCCGCGGAATGTCAGAACGGCCTTTTGAACATTCGGAAAGATCGTAACGGTATCGCAGCGCATCGTTGTCTCGATGAGCTCGTTTGCATCGGTCAGCTTGTAGAAACACCGGGCAGTTAGACGCGGCAGTTGTCCGCCCACGGATGCCTCTCCGCGCGACATGCCGGTGATCGCAAATGTTTCCCCTCCTTCAATGAAACCATCGAACCGTTGATCCTCTGGCGCCTCGCAGTGATAGAGCGGGTTGAAGTCATCCGGCTTTAACGGGGAGATATGGTCGATCCAATGCTGATCATACGTACCGAGATATTTCAGGCGTGCGGCGTCATCCGCAGCGATCGGGCCAAAATGAGCTGGAACGGGCTGGTCATCCGGCGCCTTGATCAGCCGTGCGGGATCTTCAACATTGGGAAGCGGCGCATCGTACCCGGCCTCCAGAATGCTCCTTGCCCCGTGTCCTTTGCCGCGCGCATTCGGTGCGTAGTTCGGGCCGCCAAAGGCCTGTGCTTCGCCAATCGGCATTTTGAGAAACGGAACAGGCCGACTCATTTGCACGCCCTGATCCGTCAGCTGCCAAACGCGATCGCCGAAAACGGCAAGCTCTTTATGGAAACGGTCAAACCGGACAGAGACACCGATTCCTTCAATCGGGGCGTCAGTCGGTGATAACGCATTGCCTGCAATAATCACTTCGCCCTTGGGCTTCAGTTGGCCCTTGTCGAAGATGGCACCGTTGGGCATTTGCTCCGTCACCATCGGCCAAAGCGCTTGCTCGGTCAAAAGCCGGCCGGGCTCCTCGAAGTCAAACAGAGCATAAGCCGACACTGTGGTCAGCGCTCCGTCCTTCGTGGGGGCTGTTTGGTGCGCTACCGAAACCCGGGATGGTTTAATGATAGCTGGCAAAGGCCTTCTCCGTTGCGTTTGTTACTTCATCGAATGAAGGGTCATTCGATCGATAGGAGCCTGTAATCTATAGGACGCAGACAGTGTCCCGCAAAAGTTACAATATCATCACACTCATACAGGTCCTTTCCAAGCAAGGTGGGGGACCGGCCACCCTGGGTCAATTGTCTAATATCTGCACATCTGGATTGAGAGTGCTCTAACGTTTTTTGGAAAAAGTGAATGATTTCAAAGAGCGTTTCGCGTGCGAATTGGAAACAGACCTAAAAACAGCGCGTGGAATGTGACGCAAATCACAGGGAGAATGCGCAGAGAATTGCACACCAAGCCCGGCACTGTGCAGTTTTCTGCACAGTTTAATACTTTCTTAAATCGGAAAATACCGAGCGTAAGGTATTGAAAAATATGGAAATAATTAACTGATCGCCGCTTTGGCACGCTGCTTGCGAAGTGTAGGGCGTTGGAGGCGAACATCCTCCTACCGGAATTTCGAAAGCTCACATACGGGAGACGGAAAAATGGCAAACGTAGCATACATGTCGATCAGCGGTTCCACCCAAGGGGACATTACCGCAGACGCAACAACGGCTGATTCCATCGGCAACAACTGGCAGGAAGGCCACGAGAGCGAGTCCCTAGTCTATAAGTTCGAGAGCAACGCGATTGTACCGCGTGACCCGAACTCCGGCACCGCCATCGGCACCCGCCGCCACCAGCCGACCACCATCATCAAGCCGCTGGACAAGGCGTCTCCGTTGATGTGGCAGGCATTGGCCACCGGCGAATCCCTGGAAATCACCATCAACTTCTGGCGCACATCGACGGCCGGCGTTCAGGAGCACTACTACACGATCAAGTATACCGACGCCGTTTTGGTCGAAGGCAAGACCATCTTGCCGGATGTCTTCGATGATGCGAACGCATCCCGCGGCGATCAGGAGCAGTGGTCCTTCACATACCGCAAGGCTGAGTGGACCCACGAAAAGGCCGGGACATCCGCCTCTGACGACTGGCGCGCTCCCGTCACCTGATTTCGGTGCCAGCAAAGAATTGTTGATGGAATGCCGCTTCGGAAACGGGGCGGCATTCTTTTTAACGTTTGTGCGATTAATTCAGCTCATTCCGCATTGTGCGGGAAACGTCTCTTTGCGTAAGCTTGAAGCGTTCTTATGACACGCTTGTCATCAAAGGCCGCTAACAGTTGGGAACATTGCACGTTCGTGCATAATTTTGGGGGTTGCTCACCGTGCTCGACCTTGATCTTCGCCGCCTCATCGGCCGTCTGAACGCCTATTCGAAACGCTCACTCGAAGCTGCTGCAGGCCTGGCGGTGACACGCGGGCACTATGAAGTCTCCATTGAACATGTGTTGCATGTCTTTGTGGAAGACAGCCAGCATGATGTTCAAAGTGCGCTGAGACACTTCGAAATTGATCCTGCGGTCATGCGGAAGGGACTTCAAAGTGTCCTTGAAAGCATGAAGACCGGCAATCAGGGCCGTCCGGTGTTTTCCCCGCTCCTAGTCGAACTCATTTCCGATGCTTGGCTGGTCAGTTCTGTGGAATTGGATCTCGATCAGGTCCGCTCCGGAAGCCTTCTGGCCACAATCTTCGCCCAGCCGAACCGTTACGGCGATGACCGCTGGCTGCAATACATGGAAGACATTTCGTTTGCCGGGTTCAAAAAGGACTTCTCCGATATCATCGGGAATTCCGAGGAAACCACCGCAGGCCTGACTGCAGCGCCTGGTGGAGACGACAAGGCACCGTCCGTCGCGCCTGGAATGAGCCCGGACAGTGCGCTTGCCCGGTTCTGCACGAACTTCACCCAGGCTGCCCGTGAGGGCAAGATTGATCAGGTGTTCTGCCGGGATCGCGAAATTCAGCAGATGATCGACGTTCTTGGACGCCGCCGGAAAAACAACCCGATCTGTGTCGGTGAACCTGGTGTCGGTAAAACCGCGGTGGTCGAGGGGCTTGCGGTCAAGATCGCCGAGGGCGATGTGCCGGACATGCTGAAGAATGTTGAGCTGATCGGCCTGGATCTCGGCATGCTGCAGGCCGGCGCCGGTGTGAAGGGCGAATTCGAAAACCGCTTGAAGGGCATCATTGACGAGGTCAAATCGTCGCCGAAACCGATCATTCTGTTTATCGACGAAGCGCATATGCTGATTGGTGCAGGGGGCTCTGCCGGTGGGGCGGACGCTGCGAACCTTCTGAAACCGGCTTTGGCGCGCGGCGAATTGCGCACGGTCGCGGCGACGACTTGGAGCGAATACAAGAAGTATTTCGAAAAGGATCCGGCACTGGAGCGCCGGTTCCAGCTGGTGAAGCTGGACGAGCCGAGCCCGGAACAAGCCATCACGATCATGCGCGGCCTGCGCAGTGCGTATGAGAAGAACCACGGCGTTTATATCCGTGATAATGCTGTTGTGGCCGCCGCGAAGCTCTCCGCGCGATATATTTCTGGCCGGCAGCTGCCGGATAAGGCCGTGGATGTGTTGGACACTGCCTGCGCGCGCGTGAAGCTGTCCTTGTCTTCCAAGCCGTTCGTGATCGAGCTGAAGGAGAAGCGGCTTGGCGAATTGAACCGGGCGCTCGGATCATTGACCCGGGATTCGCAGGCAGATTTTGCTCCCGATGATCCGCAAGTTGACGAGATCGACGCTGAAATCAAAACAGTCGAAGCGGAAATCGCTGAGCTGACGGCCCGTTGGCAAAAGGAGCTGGATCTCGTCAATCAGATCCTGAAACTCCGTCATGACCTCGGGCTCAGCCTTGAGGGGGACGAGCCGGCCGCAGAAGAAGAGGCATCCAGCGAAGCGGGCGACGAGACCTCCGAAGATGCTGAAGCCGATGCAGGCGACGGCGACGAGGCAGCCGCAGGCGATGGTCTGGTTGATATCGAAGCCATGAAGGCAAAGTACGCGGAAATCGCCAAGGACCTGAAAGAAGCCCAGGACGGCGATCCGCTTGTGTCGTTTGAAGTCACTGAAGAAGCCATAGGTCAGGTGATTTCCGATTGGACCGGTGTGCCGCTCGGACGCATGGTTGAAAACGAAGCAGATTCCGTCCTGAAGCTCTCCCAAAACCTCCAGGCGCGGGTGATCGGTCAAGATCACGCCATTCAGGCTGTCGACGAAGCCTTGCGGACTGCAAAGGCCGGGGTTCAGAACCCGGACGCGCCGATGGGCGTCTTTCTTTTTGTCGGCCCATCAGGTGTTGGTAAAACCGAGTTGGCAACAGCGATCGCGGACCAGCTGTTCGGCGGGGAGCGCTTCCTGATTTCCATCAACATGTCGGAATTCCAGGAAAAACACACCGTGTCGAAGCTCGTCGGGTCTCCTCCGGGCTATGTCGGCTATGGCGAGGGCGGTGTTTTGACCGAAGCTGTCCGCCAGCGGCCCTATTCAGTTGTGCTTCTCGATGAAGTGGAAAAAGCGGATCTTGAGGTGATGAACCTCTTCTACCAGGTGTTCGACAAGGGCGTCTTGTCGGATGGAGAGGGCCGCCAGATCGACTTCAAGAACACGATTGTTGTCCTGACCAGCAACCTGGCCACAGATGTTCTGACCGAGATGGGCTCGTTGCCAAACAAGCCGGATGTCGATGAGCTGGTGGCGGCCTGCCGCCCGATCCTGAGCGCGCATTTCAAGCCGGCGCTGCTGGCGCGGATGCAGATCGTACCATTCTACCCGCTGATCGGTGAGCCGCTTGAGAAGATTGTCCGGTTAAAACTGAACAAGGTCGGCAAGCGCTTGCGTGAAAACCAGAAGATGGAACTGGTCTATTCCGACGAAGTCGTCAAATCGATCGCCGCCCGCTGTACGGAAGTGGAAACAGGTGCCCGGAACATCGACCACATTGTCAATAGAACGATCTTGCCGGAGCTTTCGACCGAGCTTTTGACAAAAATGGGCGGCGACGGAACAGACTTTACCAAAGCGACCATTGATGTTGGAGAGCCGGGCCACTTTACCTACAGCTTGAGCTGATGACCTTGCAAAGACAGGTTGGCGAAGGCGCCGCCTGCAAACATGAACACAAATGGGCTCCGGGCGGGCATACTGCCGCCCGGGGGATGAGTTCACATCTGTGCAGGCGGAAACCGAATGATACTCGATGACCTGTTGGATTTGACCGAGGCGCTGGCGGGAGCCGAGCAGGTGGAAACTGTTCTGGAGCTTGTGCTGGACTCTGCGCTCAAGATATCGCGCGCCGAGGGCGGGTCGATCTACACGCTCGACACACTGGGGCAGCATTTGCACCGTACAGCGTCCCGTTATCATGGTGTTGTCGCCGCCGCGGCGACAGGCGAACGGGTCTCTATTTACGGCGATGACATGATGCCGAACCTGCAGGCTCCAGCCGCGCTCGTCGTCTCCACCGGTACCGTGATCAACATCGCTGACATCACCTCAGCGGTCGGATACGACTTTTCTCGCATCGAGGAGGATGACCGGCTGTGTGGGACCAAAACTCAGTCCTTGGTCATTGTCCCAATGACGGTTCTTAGGGACCGGTCCATCGGGATCTTGCAACTGATCAACCCGCGCAATGCGGCCGGCCAAACCGGAGCCATCGGCGACGAAGTTCTGAAGCAGCTTAAAGCGCTGTCCATCCATGCTGGGATCTGCATCTGGAACACCCGCATGCATGAGGAAAACACGCGGCTTAAAAAGCAGTTTGACCGCTACATGAAGGAGCTGCCGCGCCAGCTGACAAAAGACAAGGCGCAGCCGATTCCGGTCGCAAAGCAAAAACCGCAGGGGCTCGTTGGAGACAGCCCGCCGATCGAAAAGGCCATCAACCTGATAGGCAAGGCGGCCAATTCCGATGTCCCGATCCTGGTCCGCGGAGAAACTGGGACCGGCAAGGAGATGATGGCAAGCTTTATCCATCAGTCCAGCGACCGGTCGGACCAGGCATTCGTCGTGCAAAACTGCGCGGCGCTGCCCGAAGCGCTCCTCGAAAGTGAGCTTTTTGGACATGTCAAAGGCGCGTTTACAGGCGCGCAAACGGACAAGGCAGGCCTCGCTCATGAGGCGCACAAGGGCACGCTTTTCCTCGACGAAATTGGTGACATGCCGCTTGCACTTCAGGCAAAGGTTCTGCGTTTGCTGCAAGAGGGCGAAGTCCGGCGGGTTGGAGCGACAAAGACCGAACATGTTGATGTCAGGATCGTCGGGGCGACAAACGTCAATCTGGAAGAAAAGATCGCGGAAGGCGAATTCCGGAAGGATCTGTTTTACCGCCTGAATGTTTTCCCGATCAGTTTACCGCCTCTGCGGGAACGTCCTTCAGACATTCCAAAACTCATCGACCATTTTTTAAAAAAAGGCGCTGCCAAAGCCGGAACGGCCGTACCGATTGTATCCGCTGATGCGCTCGACGCGCTATTGTGCTGGAGCTATCCTGGCAACGTCCGCGAATTGAAGAACATTCTGGACCGGGCCCGTTTGATGGCGGAAGCCGGTTATCCAATACAGTTAGAGCACCTGCCGCTGGAGTTGACCGGACCTATGAATGGCGGGGCTGCGCCGATGCCGAGCGGGATCCCAGAGGGGGATTTGAAAACAATCGTTGGCCAGTATGAAGCACTGGTCATCGAAGCGAAAATGCGGGAAGCTGGTTGGAACAAAACCAATGCGGCGCGTTTACTGAAAGTAAGCAGGCGCACCATTATTGAAAAGTTGAACCGCTACAACATCACCCGTCCGGCCGGCTTCTGACAGTGGTCGGGCCATCAGGAGACATCGCAGTCTGAAACTCTTTGGGTTTAGCGCGAAAAAACAGGATGCCACTGGTGAAGGCCCCGATTCACTGGTGAAAGCTTTTGTGTCCGGCCGGTTGTCTTACGATGCGCTTGTTCATGGGCTGAAGGAGGTGTTTCATCGCTCCGGTTCACATGCCGCGGACGTTCATGCGACCCTTGGAGAGGCTGTAGAAAGCGGGCGATTGCCCAACGACCTTGCCCAGATTATCAGAACGCAATTGCCCCCAGGTGGCGGGTCAAACGACACCGATGGACCGGCAGTGCCCTCAGCCACGGCTGCAATCGCGAGCGGAGCCGCAGA
>CALDSI010000061.1 GCA_937911395.1 uncultured Labrenzia sp. | reverse complement strand
ACGGCAACGCGTATATTGGGCGGATTGGCGCCGGATCGTATGAACGCGAAGGAATCGTGAGAATGAGTGGGCAGCGCATTCTCTTCATCCAGACGCAGGCGGAAAATGCCGGTGCTCAGGAAGTTTCCCGTCTGCTTGGGGAACACCTGACAAACCGTGGTCACACAGTCCGGCACCTTTTCTTCTACAAGAAGTCGGAAGATTTTTCGGCGCCACCGGACACTGTTATTGTGCGTCAAACCCGACCGTCGAAGTGGCGTTTCTTTTCATTTATAGGTGAGCTCTACAAAGGCATCCGGGACTTCAAACCAGACTGCGTCTTTTGCTTTCAACATTTTGGAAATGTGATCGGGGCACCGGTCGCCAGGCTTGCGGGCTGTCCGGTTATTGTTGCCAATCAGGTAACGGCACCCAGCTTGATCAATCCAGTGGTCGCCCTTCTCGACAAGGGTCTCGGGATCGTTGGGATTTATGATCGCGTCACTGTGAACTCCAACTTCCTGCTCGATACCTATGGCCGCTACCCAAACCGCTATGTGTCGCGATTGGATTTGATACCGCAGGGATTTGAAACCAAAGACTGGGTGATGGACAAAGCCTCGGCCCGTGAGGAACTTGGCTTGCCTAACGATGTGCCGCTTCTTGGTGTTTCCGCACGGCTCAACCCGGCCAAGCAAATCGACAAGGTTCTAGCCCTCCTCGCTAAGCGGCCGGAATGGCATTTCGCAATCGCAGGTCAGGGGTCGGATTTTGCGCGTTTGCAAAACGAAGCCGTCAAACTCGGGATCACGAACCGTGTTCATTTCCTGGGCGAGTTTGCTCCCTGCCAGATCGGCAAATTTCTCGCTTGTCTGGATGTATTTACATTTCCGTCCGCTGCGGAGAGTTTCGGGCTTGCTGCCATTGAAGCAGCACAGGCGGGTGTTCCTGTTGTTGCCAACGACTTGCCGGTCTTGCGGGAAGTGCTGCAGGCCAATGGCAGACCATGTGCAATGTTCATTGACGTTATGGATCCCGAGGCATTTGAGAATGCCATCGCCACGATGTTGAATGACCCGAAACTGGCGCAGACATATCGTGATCGAAGCGGTGAATTGAATGAGCGGTATTCGTTGAAAGCGATGGTGGATGCATATGAAGCCCTTGCCACTGGCAAAGACATCTCCGCGGACAAGCATCAGGTTATGGCAATCTGATGAAGGTCGGGATCCTTGTCGAACAGGACAGGTGCCGACGTTGGTTTCTGCATCTAACCGAGTTTTTGAAAACGCCTCAGTCACAGGAAGTGGCGTATCATTTGATAAAGCCATCGCCTCCAGTATCTATGGAACTGAAAACAGCCCTTCAGCTTGAGGAACGCATTCTTGGCGCAGATTCGTTCTCTGGTATCGGCAAATTGGACCCTTCGGAACTGCCTCAGACCAGCGGGAAAGACACTGATCTTGCCTTCGATCTCACAACTGGTGGGAGTGAATACGGAAGTTCCAAGACTTTTGAGGTCAGATACAACGGAGTTTGCGGTGAGGAAGCCCTGTTCTCTGCATTGATGAGCAAAGGGACGCCGCTCATTGAAGTTATCGATCGGCAAGCTGGCACCGTTGCGGCCTGCGGAACCGCCTCGCTCGAAGCCGCAAGAGGACTTGGCGGTGCAATGGACGCCGTCTATTCGAGAGTTGCAGTTCTGATCAAGAAGGTCGTTGAAGGGTCTCACGCGCACGGCACGCCAATGAAGGCAGAGGCACTTCAAGCGGTCACGCAGAAACAGGTGCTGATCCGGACATTGCGGGAAACGGCGGTCACTCTGATCCGAGCTGTCTACAGAGCATTTTTCTACACGTCTCATTGGCGGGTGGGTTGGAGATTTGTTGACGGCGAGGGCGTTGCGGGCACCCGTGACCTGAGCGGAGAGCCTTGGCACGTTCTCAAAAGCCCGCATGACACGTTCTTCGCTGATCCTTTTCCAATCGAAACGGATGGCCGATATTATCTGTTTTTCGAAGCCCTGCCGCAGGAAACCCAAAAGGGTGTCATCTCAATGGTGGAGATGACAAAAGACGGTCCGGTCGGCGAAGCATCAACGGTGCTGGAAGAACCGTGGCATCTTTCTTATCCCTTTGTTTTTGAAAAGGATGGAGAATTCTGGATGATCCCGGAAAGCTCCACGAACATGGAAGTTATGCTTTACCGGGCAGCAAGGTTTCCTGACCAGTGGGAACGGCACACCGTCCTGTTGTCCGGTGTGGAGGCAGCAGATGCGACCATCATTGAGTATGAGGGCCGGTTCTGGATGTTTGCCGTTACGCGAAACGGTGTTGGCGGGTATTCCGACTGTCTGAGCCTCTATTATGCAGATGACATGTTCGGCCCTTGGCATGCCCACCAGACAAATCCCGTCCTCGTTGATGACCGCGCCACACGGCCGGCAGGACGGTTCTTTTTGCAGGGCGGAGAATTGTGGCGCCCGGTTCAGGATTGCCGGCACGGCTATGGTGCAGCACTTGCCTTTGCCCGCGTCGATGAATTAAGCCCGACAACGTATCAGCAGTCGGTTCATGAATCGGTGACACCGGGACCGTTGTGGCCTGGACGCAAATTGCATACTCTGAACAAGGCGGGTGATCTGGAGGTTATTGACGGGTGCACTTACCATCCAAAATCAGAACTCGCAGCGAAAATAAAAGCGTTTTTCGGTAGATAGAGTCCTGACACAAAAGCTTGAGCTGTCGGCTCAACGCAGTTGACGGGTCGACTGTCGTCGAGTTTCAATTAGGTCGGGTACTGCAGGTGCCTACAATTGACGTTACGGTCTTTCTCATATCAAATTATCGGAACATATCCGTCAACGGAGGCGTGAGATGGCCCTGACATTGCCGGGAAATCTTTTCAAAAACACCATATTTCTGGCGTTTGTGCTTGTTCTGACCTTGTGCGGTTCTGCAGTTGGAAGTGAGCGGCACGCCTTAGTCATTGGTAATGCCGATTATGACAGTAAGACACTGACTGCGTTGAAAAACCCGGCGAATGATGCCGCGCTGGTTGCGGACAGTCTCAGATCCGCTGGCTTTACCGTCGAGCTCGTGTTGAATGCCAACTTGCGCACCATGAAACGCTCGGTGCGGGATTTTTCTGACAAGCTGAAAGCAGCGCCGAAGGGCTCCCTGTCGGCATTTTATTATTCTGGGCACGGGTTTGAAGCGGGTGGAAAGAACTATCTAGCGCCGCTTGAAGCGGATTTGCGGGATGAAGTTGATGCTGAGTTCGAGGCTCTTTCAGTCGACTGGGTGCTCACCGCAGTTGAGAGCTCACATGAAGGCGCAAACATCGTCATCCTGGATGCGTGCCGCAACACAGCTCTGACACGCTCTGCGGGCGGGACCGCCGGTGGTTTTTCCCTTCTGACCAGCACACCGCGCGGAAGCTTCATTTCCTTTGCGACAGCCCCTGGCAGCACCGCAACAGACGGAGCTGGATTGAACAGCCCTTACACCGCTGCAATTGCCCGTGAAATGCTTGTTCCTGGCGCGTCGATTGAAACGGTCTTCAAGCGCGTTCGCCAGCAAGTGGTCGAGGTAACTGGCGGCGAACAGGTGCCCTGGGACCATTCCTCTTTGACACAGGATATTGTTCTACTGCCTGGCGGAGCAACGCAAGTCACCGGGACACAATCGGCAGCGCCGCTCAGTGCCGATGCTATTCAAGTCGAACTGCAGTTCTGGAACGATGTCAAAGACTCCGATGATCGCCAGCAGATCCAGGCCTATCTGGACCGGTTCCCCCAAGGGGCATTCTCTGAACTTGCAAAGGCAAGGCTTGCCCAAATCGGCTCAGGAGCATCTGGAGACATCGAGCAGCTGTTTGCCAAGATTCAGAGCCGGTCGTTGCTGGTCGAAAATCCGCAGCGTCCGCATGAGTTTTATGCCAATGCGCGTCTGCGGGAGATCAAAGGCGATTATCCCAAAGCTCGCCAAGATTACCTGAAGTATTTTGCGTTCGGCGAACCGCAAGTCGATCCGCATGTCCGGTTCCAATCAGTGTTGAAAATTCAGGAGGGGCGGGCAGGCGCGCGCGAAGTCTATAATGCCTTTTCGCAAGGTCGGCGTGACCCGACAACACTCTTTGCCGAAATCTTGCTGGAAGAGCGTGAGGAACGCGTTCGTCTGCTCGCCACATTCATTGATGCATATCCGGATTTCACACCTGCCTACTACGCTCTGAGCCAGGATTTTTCTGCGGCGCGGGTTGGTCAGCAATCGCTCGCCGACAAGACGCAGGAACTGAAGCTGTTGCAGAAATTTCAGGAACGCGTCGATGAAGGACGGTTCCTGAGGTACTTCATCGACCAGCAGATGGCTGCCCAATGGCAGGAAGATGCCAAGACACGGCTTGCCGCCTTGTCGGTCATGAACACTGCAGCCCTTCGCAATCCGGTCAAAATCAACGCCATGCGCAGCAATCAGGGATGGATGATCAATCTGGCGATTGCCGACCGCACGCAAGAGATCTTCGTGAAACTGCCGGATCAGGAATTCAAATCGACCGGCTTTATGGCGAATTCCATGGATCCAACGACCGGGCGGCCGATCGCTTATCCAATGATCGAGCTGCCGGGCAATGCTGGCGAAATGGATATTGCGGTCAAATACACCGACATTCGCGGCGAAGAACAGGGACCGTTCCAGATCAAGTTCAGTCCGAGCCTGGCCCTCATCGCAGGGCAAAAAGATATCTTGCAACGGATGCCGAATGGTTGGCTCAGCTACCGGGACTATGATGGCAAGCGGCTGGTTTATTTCACCCATTTGATCAGTTACCGGTGCGCCATTGATGAAGTGCGTTATGGATTGGATACGGATGCGCCGGATCAGACGTTTGAGATCGGGGACTGCGATCCCGACAATCCGCATGCAATCCCTTCCAGCGGACCAGGGTCGACCGTTCATGCGACGATTCCGAAGCCGACGCAGTTCATTTCTGTGCAATTGACCTATGCCGATGGCACGCAATCAGAAGTCCAACGATTTGATGCACCGAACTAAGGTGTTCACAGCTGTCGACTGGCAAAACACATTTGGCAGCCCGCGATGACAACCTCGTCGCCGCCCGGCAGACCTGAAACCAGTTTTCTGGGGCGCTGGGGCAGTGCAGTTTGCGCAGCGCTGCTTGCAGTGCTGGTTGCGATACCGGTTGCCAGCCGACTTGACCTGATCGTTGGCGACCTTGCCGTCTTGGAGTTCATGCCCAGCGAGCAAGTCTCCAACACGGATATTGTGATTGTTACGATCACAGAAGATACGTTGGCCTCTTTCCCTTACCGCTCGCCGATTGACCGCGGGTTTTTGGCTGAATTTTTGGTCACACTCGACGCGGCCAAACCGGCAGGGATCGGTGTTGATGTATTGCTGGACAGTCCGAGTGAACCTGAAAAAGACGCCCGGCTGTTTCAGGTTCTCGATGATTTGGCGACCCCTGTCGTACTGGCGACCGTCCCCGCCAGTCTTCTGACAGAAAAACAAGCTGCTTATCTGTCATCTGTGGTGGCACGCCGGCAACCGGGATCTGTGATTTTGCAGATAGCCGCTGCAGCTGGCATTCTGCGGCATCTGCCGGTCAACGATGGTGAGACACCGCTATTCACCGAAGCGCTTGCAAATCAGCGTTTTGAAAAGACGTCTTTTGACAGCCGGATCCTGTACCCCGCGCTTTCGGCTGATGAGGCGGGGCCGTTCCCGCGCTACCCGGCCCACACAGTTGCTTTTCTTCCTCAAGACTGGTTTTCCGGCAAATATGTTCTGATTGGAACGGATCTTCCGGGCACGGACCGCCATGCGACGCCTTTGGCCTCCCTTCAGGGCGTCCAGGCTGGAGATCTGCCAGGCATTGAGATCCATGCTCATGTGCTGGCGCAGTTGTTGTCCGGACGCGCGCTTGCGGTTCCAACCTTTGCGCAGTCAATAGGATTGCTTGTTCTTTTCGCCGGCGTTTCGGCTCTTGTTTTTACAATCTTCCGGCAGCCAAAGGTGTTTTTCACAGGTTTCGTGATTTGCCTCAGTATTTACGGGGTGGTGGCTTGGGGATTGATGCAGGCGGGGACCGCTTTGCTCCCGGTTCTCGGCCCTGTGACCGCTGCATCGGCAAGTGTGTTTCTGCTGGCTCTTGTGCGATGGCGGCAGGACCGGTTGGAGCGTGCGTTCGTGGTGTCGGCTTTTGAGAAATACGTTAGTCCGGAAGTCGTCAGACGGTTGGCGACGGGTGAAGTTGAACTTGCGCTGGGCGGTGAGAAGCGCTTGGTCACGTATGTTTTTACCGACCTGGCTGGGTTCACGACCCTTTCTGAGGAGTTGCCGCCGGATCGCGTCGCAGAAATCCTGAATGGATATCTGGATGAAGTCTGTGACGTGGTTTTCCGCCACGGTGCAACGCTCGACAAGCTCATTGGTGACGCGGTTGTCTGCTTCCTGGGCGCACCCGAAGACGATCCTTCGCAAGCAAAAAACGCCGTTGCCCTTGCTGTCGAGCTTGATCAGACGGCGGAACAGTACCGGAAATCCTTGTTGGAGCAGGGGGTGTCGCTGGGCGTGACCCGCATCGGGGCGCATTGCGGCGATGCGGTGATCGGGAATTTCGGTGGTCACCGTTTCTTCGATTACACGGGGATTGGAGATACGGTGAACACAGCGGCACGATTGGAAGGCGCCAACAAATATCTTGGCTCTCGTATCTGCGTTAGTCAGACTGTTCTGGAGCGGCTTGAAGGGAACACTGATTTTGTCTTCCGGCCCCTCGGCGAAGTTGTCCTGAAGGGGCGGCAGCAGACCCTTGGCTGTTTCGAACCAAGTCCAAAAAGCGTCTCCGAGGAAACCTGGTTTCAGGATTACATCGCTGCTTACGATCAGCTGAACGAAGATTCAAAGGTTGCAAAAACACTTTTTGAACGGGTTTTGGCTATCAAGTCAGATGACGGGCCGTCCCGGTTTCATTTGGCCCGACTGGAAAAAGGGCTGTCCGGCACGAAGGTTGTCTTATCGGAGAAGTGACGCTTCACCAGCGCCTGAGGAGTGAAGATGGCGAAAAGACTTTGGATTTGCCTGGCAGCATTGGCGATGATGTTATTGCCAACGCATGCGGAGATCGTTGTTGTCGCGGTGAGCGGTACAGACGATATCGCGCCGGGAACGAGATTGGCATCCGGGCAGTCGATCAACTTGCCGGAGGGTGCCAAGCTCACGCTTCTCTCCCAGGGCGGAGAAATGCAAGTCCTCGAGGGGCCGTACTCTGGTGAACCGGCGGCTAATAATGAGGCCTCAACTCAAAAAACTGACGCTGCGGGTTGGTCGGCGGTCCTTGCACTTGTCGGTGATCCGGACGCGCGATCCGATGTCATGGGCGCATCTAGGGTCACTGATGGTGCGTTCATGGTGCCGCCGAGCATCTGGCATGTCAGCGTCGACAGTTCCGGTCCACGGTGCACCTTGCCGGATACTGTGGCCTTATGGCGCCGGGATGCCGGACAGGGCACAGATATCTCTATTCGCAGCAGCGCGGGCCGCCTGACGGATGTCGTTTGGCCGGCGAAGGAGCACGTGTTCTCGCTGCCGAACGAATTCGCGGCGGATGGAAGATTGATGGTTTCGATCGACGGTGAACTCCGGGACTTGGCTTTGATCGTTGCGCCGGAAGACCTGCGGCAAGCCGGGCCTGGTGCCGTTTTCACATGGCTGATGGAGCACAAATGCCAACGCCAGGCCTTGGCGTTGATCGAACGGGTCCATGCGGGATTGAACCTGACGGATTGATCGAGTGGGGCATTAGGGAGCATGCGGATGGACAGGGACGGACTGCTCGAAAGCGTACTCTCCAGCATGATCCAGGGCGTTGCTGTGTTCGACGAGGAGCTGAAGCTTCTCGCCTGGAACCAGAAGTTCCGCGACATGCGCCATTACCCCGATGAGCTGGTCTTCGAAGGCCAAAGCGTCGAAGCCCTCATTCGTTTTGACGCCGAGCACGGTGAGTTCGGGCCTGGAGATGTGGACGAGATCGTCCAGGGCTTGATGCAGAAAGTGCGGTGTTTCGAAGAACACGCCTTTGAACGCGCCCGCCCGGACGGCACCTACATGGAGGTCAAAGGCGGGCCGTTGCCGGGTGGCGGGTTCGTCAGCACCTATTCCGACATTACCGAACGGGTTGCGGCGCGTCATCAACTCCTTCGGCAAATGGAAGAGCTGAAAGAGGCGCGTCAGGCCACATTGGACATGATGGAAAAGGCCGAGGCGAACCGTAAGCGTGCCGAAGAGCTACGAGAAAAGGCCGAAAGCGCCACCAAGGCCAAGGACATGTTTCTGGCTGCTATGAGCCATGAAATCCGCACGCCCATGAATGGTGTTGTCGGTATGATCGACCTGTTGACCCACACCGATCTCGACGACGAACAGATGCAAATGGCTTCGACTGTCCGGGACTCTGCCTTTGCGCTTCTGACCATCATTAATGACATCCTTGATTTCTCCAAGATCGAGGCCGGCAAGATGGATCTGGAGATGATCCCGATGTCCATTCTTGATGTCGTGGAGGGCGTCGGTGAAACCATGGGGCCGAACGCCTGTGCCAAAGGCCTCGATTTCATCGCCTATTGCGATCCGAGGATCCCGACCGAAGTTGCAGGAGACCAAGTACGGCTGCGCCAGATCTTGTTCAATCTCCTCGGCAATGCAGTGAAGTTTACCGAGGCTGGCCAGGTCACACTGCTGGTCGATCTGCATGAAGTTTCAGAACGCCAAGCTACCGTCCGGTATCAAGTGCAAGATCACGGGATCGGTATGACCCCGGAGCAGACAGCAAACCTCTTCCAACCATTTCAGCAGGCCGATGTGTCCACCACCCGCCGGTTTGGTGGCACGGGCCTTGGGCTCACCATTGTGCGGCGTTTGGTTGACATGATGGGTGGAACAATCGACGTGGAAAGTATTCCAGGTGGCGGCAGTACATTTACAGTTACGTTGACACATAAGATCGTTGAAGAGGCTGGCGTCGAAACCGGCCATGATCTGGCTGGTATGAGGGTTCTGGCACTTGTGCCTGATAACCCAATACGGCGGACCCTCGTTGAGACCTACCTCGGTTGCTCAGGTATTTCCGTCGACATTGTGAGTGAGCCGGAGCATCTTTTTCGCAGGGCAATTGAGGCGCATGACAAGTCGGCTCCATATGACACGGTGCTACTAGGTCTCGGGTATGAGGAAACGGCAAGAGCGGATCTCCGAGTGCGTTTTCGCGCCGATGAGCATCTTCAGAAAACACGATTTGTCATCGAACGCCGAATGGCCGATCTTGGAACGCCTCTTGAGTTGCCGGACACGACAGTGGTGCCAGCCACACCGCTTACCCTACGTAACTTGCTGAATAGTCTGTGTGTTGCGGTGGGACGAGCGTCACCCAGCTCCATCAGACATGCTCCCTCTGTTGAGGCGGGCGGATGCGTCGCGCCAAGCGCAGACGAAGCTATGGCAAACGGTGAACTGGTTCTGGTGATTGAGGATAACAAGACAAACCAGGATGTCATCCAACGGCAGATACGTCTTTTAGGGTATCAATGCGAGATCGCGGAAGACGGCGAAGCCGGGCTGGCAGCGATGCGATCCGGCCGTTTTGGCATTGTCTTATCGGATGTGCACATGCCGAAGCTCGACGGATTGGAAATGACACGGCAATTCCGTGCGCACGAGACCAACGGTTCACCCCGTGTTCCAATTATCGCGATCACCGCCAATGCGCTTCAAGGAGAAGCCGACCGGTGTCTTAAAGCCGGCATGGATGATTTTCTCCCGAAACCCCTTGAGATGAAAAAACTCAAGGACATGCTGAAGCGCTGGCTGCCGCACGCAGCGGTCAATCGTGTTGATGTGGTTGCAGAAAATTGCTGCCAGGACGGTGAGGATGCCGCTGGCGTTTCACCAATGAACGCCGCCGAATATGCGCCGATTGATCTGTCGCCCCTGGAAGAGATCTTTGGCGATGACCGTGAGACCATCTATGAGGTTCTGACTGATTTTGTTGATCCTGCCTGGCATGTTGTTGGAGAAATTGCAGACGCCGTTGAAGCACAAGATGCGGCGGCAGTTGGCGCGGCGGGGCATAAACTCAAGTCCTCTGCGCGGGCCGTCGGCGCCAATGAGCTCGCTGATCTCAGTTTGAGCCTAGAGAAGGCCGGAAAATCCGACGATTGGGCCACCATTAACGTGGAGTTTCCAAAGCTTCGGCCAATAATGCAGCAGATTGCGGCCCACATTGCCGACCTTTGACGAGAACTGGACCCCTGATATGGGCATGGCCAAGGTTTTGATCGTCGATGATGACCCGTTCATCACGACCTTAACGAGCAAGATACTAACCAGAATTGGATATGATACGGTCCTGTCGGCGGAGGACGGTGCCAAGGGCCTGGACGCTGTGGAGGCCCATGCGCCCGATGTCATTCTCTGCGACCTGAACATGCCCGGCATGGACGGTCTAGAGTTTCTGCGCCACCTTGCCGAACGGGATGCGCCCTGCGCGATTATCCTGGTGAGCGGCGAGGACAAGCGGATCCTTCAGACAGCAACGCAGCTTGCCGAGGCGCATCGCCTCAAGGTTCTTGGGGCCATTCAAAAGCCGATCAAACCCGATCCGCTTAAGGCTTTGCTCGACAAGCACGTTGCTCAACAAACAGCTGCGAGACGCGGACCGATTGAAAGTCTTCCGCTTGAGACGATCAAAGCTGGGTTGGAGAGCGGAGCGATAGATGTCTTTTTCCAGCCGAAGGTCGCAGTACCGGACCGGAAACTGATCGGTGTTGAAGCATTGGTCCGATGGCGCGAACAAGATGGAAAGATGATGCCACCGATTGCGTTTGTTCCGGTGATTGAGGAACATGGTCTCATTGACGAAATGACGCGTCAGGTGTTTGAGAAGTCCATGGCTGCCTCAGCTGCCTGGCAAAAAGAGGGGCTCGACATTAAGGTGGCGGTGAATTTTTCCGTCGACTCCTTGACGCGTTATGAGGTGTTCGATCTGGTCATCGCGGCGATCGCAAAAGAAGGCATCGATCCGCATTCCGTCATCATCGAGGTGACCGAAAGCCGGATCATGGAGGATGTTGCAGCGCCGCTCGAGATCCTTACGCGTTTGCGGATGAAGGGTGTTGGACTTGCCATTGACGACTACGGTACCGGCGCTTCTTCAATGCAGCAGTTAAAACGCATCCCGTTCACAGAGCTGAAGATCGACCGGGCATTTGTTGATGGCGCCCCCCAAGATGAAGAAGCCCGCGCAATGCTCGAATCCAGCGTGTCATTGGCGCAGAAGCTGGGCCTTTCCACGGTCGCTGAAGGTGTCGAAACACAGACGGAGTGGGACCTCATCGCTGAGTTGGGTGTCGACGTCGTTCAGGGCTATTTCATCGCGAAGCCAATGCCATCTGACGAGCTCTTGGAATGGGCACGCCAGAAGGGCGATCTCGCCAGCTGACGAAGACCGCTCCGCTTAAGCTTGGCGCATGCCGTTCGCATCAAAGTAGCGGGCTTTTTCTTGCGCAAACCCGAGTGCAACCTCCTGGCCTGCGGGTAAGTCATGCTGTCCAAAGAACCGCGCAGTGATCTGTTTGTCGCCAGTCATGGCGATAACGTTGGTGTCTCCGCCGAGATGCTCGACGTGCTGAACCGTCGCCTGGATCGGTCCTTCTGCGGACAGAACCAGATCTTCCGGCCGTATCCCGAGCGTCCGGGTATCACCGGGTGTCACGGTTTCTGCGGGCAGGAAGTTCATTGAAGGAGACCCAAGGAAACCGGCCACGAACTGGTTTACCGGGTTGTTGTAGAGCTCCATCGGGCTGCCGATCTGTTCAACGCGTCCGGCTCGGAGAACGACGATCTTGTCGGCCAGTGTCATCGCTTCGGTCTGGTCATGTGTCACATAGACAATGGAGGTTCCGAGCTGCTGGTGGAGATTGGCGATCTCCAGCCGCGTGTTCATCCGAAGCGCAGCATCAAGATTCGAGAGTGGTTCATCAAACAGGAACAGCTTCGGCTGCCGGACAATCGCCCGGCCGATCGCCACCCGTTGACGCTGGCCGCCGGAAAGTTCCGACGGATACCGGTCGAGATAGTCTTCCAGATTGAGCATCCGGCTGGCTTCCGTAATGCGGCTTGCGATCTTTGCCTTGCTATGGCCTTCCTGCTTCAAGGCAAGAGACATGTTTCCGCGCACGTTCAGGTGCGGATAAAGCGCATAACTCTGGAACACCATGGCGATCCCGCGCTTCGATGGCGGGGTTGTGTTGACGACAATCCCGCCGATGTTCACCTCGCCGGAAGTGGCGTCTTCCAATCCGGCGATAATCCGGAGCAACGTGGATTTGCCGCAACCGGACGGGCCGACAAAAACAACAAACTCGCCTTCCTCGACCTCAATGTTGATGTCCTTGAGGACCTCAACAGCGCCAAAGGACTTGTAGACATTTTTGAGAGAAAGAACGGTCATTGCGCTGTTCCTAAAGTAATCGGTTGGCCCGTGCGGATGCTTTCGTCTGCCGCTAGGCAAATGGCGAGGGATTGAACAGCGTCCTGCATGTGACGTGTCAGGTCGGTGTTTTCTGTAATGGCACGCACCATGTAGGCTTGCTCTGCATCGCAAAGCTCTTGGTGGCCGGGTTCATCAGGCATATCGATGGACACATCCCCATCTGGCCGGTGCACCAGAATGCTGCCGACCTTGGTGTGTCCGTCAATATCTGCGGAAGCGCCCTTGTTGCCGTCAGTTATTGAGACCGAGCCATTCGGTGAGACGATGTCTTTCACAAAGAAGGCGGTTTCGGACATCATTGGTCCCCAGCCAGCTTCATACCAGCCAACGGATCCGTCGTCGAAAACCACCTGAAACTGCCCGTAATTATACATGTCCTCGGCGATTTCATTGGAGAGCCTTACGCCCATGCCATGGACACGAAGCGGTTTGCCGTCGGTGATCTGGCACATGACATCGACATAATGCACACCGCAATCCACGATCGGACTTGTGGTCTGCATTAAGGCCTTGTGGGTTTCCCATTCAGCGCCGGAGGATTGCTGATTGAGATTGAGGCGGAAGACAAAGGGACCGCCGAGGCCGCGGGCTTCCTCAATCAGCCGGATCCAGGACGGATGGTGACGCAGGATATAACCGACCACCAGTTTGCGGCCTGACTCTTTTGCCTTGGCAACAACCCGCTCGGCATCGGACACCGTCGTGGCCAAAGGTTTTTCGACGAACACATGCGCTCCGGCTTCCATGGCCGCACAGGCATAGTCTGCGTGACTGTCGGAGTAGGTGGCGATCACGACGAGATCCGGCTTCAGTTCCAATCCGTCTGAGAAGCTTTTCAGGCGCGAGTAGGTCTGCAGTTCCTTAGGAAGCTCGACTGGGGAGCGATTGATGAGGCCAATGATTTCCACGCCAGGCAGGTTGTGAAGAGCGAGAGCGTGGGAAAGGCCCATGTTGCCGAGGCCCGCAATGACAGCACGGATCATTTGACTGCTCCTGAGGTTAGGCCGCGGATCAACTGGCGGGAGAAGATGACATAGAGGAGCAGTACCGGAAGGATTGCCATGGAAAGAGCGGAGAGCACCGCGTTCCAGTCGGTCACGAACTGCCCAATGAACACCTGGCTGCCGAGTGTCAGCGTCTTGGTCTCTTCCGCAGGTGCCAAGATCAATGGGAACCAGAGATCATTCCAGATCGGGATCATGTTGAAGACCGCGACCGTTGCCAAGGCCGGCCGGACCAGCGGCAGCACCAGCCGGAAGAAGATCGTATATTCGCTGAGACCATCCACACGAGCAGCATTTTTCAGGTCATCCGACACCTGGCGCATGAACTCTGTCAGGATGAAGACCGCGAGCGGGAGACCTTGGGCCGTGTAAACAAGGATCAGCGCCCAGAGGGTGTTGACCAACCCGGTTGAAACCATCATTTCAAGGATGGCAACAGTCCCGATCCGGATCGGAACCATGATGCCGAGTGCCAAATAGAGGCCAAGGATCATGTTGCCGCGGAAGCGGTACTCGCTAAGAGCAAAGGCGGCCATCGCCCCGAAGAGCAGAATGAAAAACAGCGATGCTACGGTGACGATCATCGAGTTCTGGAAGTAGAGAAAGAAATCTCCCTGTTTCATAACCGTCTGGTAGCCGATCAGTGAAAAGCTCTCGGCGTTTGGCAGGGCCAGTGGCTCCCGGAAGATGAATTTCCGGCTTTTGAAACTGTTGATCAGGATGATGAACACGGGAAACAGCGCGATCAGCGTGTAGAGGATCAACGCGCCGTGCATGGCTGCAGAATTGAAGGGATTTGTGCGGGCCTGGCTCATGGTCTTGACCTCACAACTGATACCGGCGGAGCCGTGTTTGAATACCGAAGAGGTAGACACAAACGCCGACGAGAATGATGGCGAACATTGCACTCGCAACGGCTGCACCCATATGCGGATCACCGAGCTGAAGCTGGAAGCCGAAGAATGTCCGGTAGAAGAAAGTGCCGAGGATATCGGTCGAGAAGTCCGGGCCGGCGAGGGCACCTTGCGAGGCGTAGATCAGGTCGAAAGCGTTGAAGTTGCCGACAAACGTGAGGATCGAGATGATCCCGATCGATGGCAGGATGAGCGGCAGCTTGATCTTCCAAAAGGCGTTCATGCCCGTGATGCCGTCAATCTCACCGGCCTCCAAAATCTCTTCGGGAATGGTTAGAAGCGCTGCGTAGATG
>CALDSI010000060.1 GCA_937911395.1 uncultured Labrenzia sp. | reverse complement strand
TTTGAAGTTTTGCCGTTTGGCCTGGATGAAACGCGGCGGGCCATCCTGACAGTGTTAAAGGAAATGGGTTTGCCACAAAGCCTTCATTTAAGAATGGCCGGGGAGCATCCTTTTATCACAGATGGCGGGCATCACATCTTTGACGCCCATCTTCAGAAGATCGAAGAACCTGAAATGCTTGCACAAGCTCTGGTAAAGATCCCGGGCGTTGTTGAGCATGGTCTTTTCCTCAATCTTGCCTCCAAGGCTTACGTGGCCGGTGAAGATGGGGTAAAGACGATTACGCCTGCGTCGATTTAGCGAATTTTGGTTACCGGATCGCCTCCGGAAAACCGCCAAGGAGTCAAGGAAATGAAGTCAGTGAAGTTTGCCGGTGTTGGTCTCGCCATGTTGGCGTGGGGCGCGATCTCCGGCGGTGCGGTTGCTCAGGACAGCTTTTCAGAAAGTCATTTGGAAGCTGCAAAGGCTGTTGCTTTGGAAACCAAAGTTCTGGAACCGTTTGACGCCATCTTGTTCGTCATGGCAGAGCAGACCCTGTCCGCTTTCACGCAGAATGAACCGACTCGTGCGGAAGAAATCGCAGAGGTCGTGGAACAGGTCGCGTTGGAGCTTGCGCCGCGCCGCGCCGTTTTGAACGAGCAGATCTTCCGCATTTGGGCGACCGCCTTCACCGAAGACGAGCTAGTCCAACTGGCTGAATTCTATCGCACCCCGCTCGGTATGAAACTGCGCGACAGTGTCGCCGACATTACAGCTGCATCTGTGGAAGCAAGCCGCGAATGGCAGGATCGGTTGAGCGTCGATATCGTTGCGATGGTGCAGGAAGAACTGGACAAGCGCAGCGCTGCGGCCACAAACCAATAAGTGATCAAGGCGTGAGCAATCAGATTGCGCACGCATTTTCAGATCTTGAGACGGGTCAACCGTCCGCACTGTCTGCAAACCGGGCCGCGAAAGCGGCCCTTTGTGCAAAAGGTATGCGTTTCAGGACACCGAGCTGACCAAGGCCAAGCCTTGTGAATGGGGACTGAGAGCTTATCTGGGCTTCATGGCCGCGTCCGCTGGCCGTTCGATTACCAAATCCCGAGGGGCATTGAATGAGCGATTTTAACTATGATTTGTTTGTGATCGGTGGCGGTTCCGGCGGCGTTCGTGCGGCCCGGATTGCAGCCACACATGGTGCTCGGGTCGGTATTGCAGAAGAATACCGTTACGGCGGAACCTGTGTGATCCGCGGCTGTGTTCCCAAAAAACTGTTCGTCTACGCATCCAAGTTTTCCGAAGAGTTCGAAGATGCTGAAGGCTTTGGCTGGAGTGTCGGCGAACGCAGCTTTGGCTGGGACAAACTGATCGCGGCAAAGGATCAGGAGATCACGCGCCTGGAAGGGATGTACCGGCGGAACCTGGACAACACGGGCGTCGAAATCCATGATAGCCGCGCCGTGATTGAAGACGCCCATACCGTTCGTCTTTTGTCCACGGGTCAGACGATCACTGCGAAATACATTCTTGTAGCGGTCGGAGCTTCGCCAAATGTCGATAACAGCTTGCCGGGTGGAGAGCACGTCATCACATCAAATGAGGCATTTCACTTAAGCGAATTGCCGAACCGGGTGGTGGTTGCCGGCGGCGGTTACATCGCTGTCGAATTTGCCGGCATATTTAATGGCCTCGGTGTCGACACGACCCTGATTTACCGCGGCCCTGAAATCCTGCGGGGATTTGACATGGACCTGCGCAGGACAGTGCGCGAGGAGATGGAGAAGAAGGGCATCAAGGTTGTCTTGAATGACACCTTCTCGTCCATCGAAACGCAGTCGGACGGTTCCTTGATCGGGCACACCAAGGGTGGCGAAAACCTTGCTGCGGACCAGATCATGTTTGCGATTGGCCGCAACCCGCACACCCGCGACCTTGGATTGGAAAAAGCAGGCGTTGAGACTGATGCGATCGGTGCGATCAAGGTCAATGAAGAATCCCGCACAAATGTTGAATCGATCTATGCCGTTGGCGATGTGACCAACAGGGCAAACCTGACCCCAGTCGCCATCCGGGAAGGTCACGCGTTTGCAGACACCATTTTTGGCAACAAACCCTGGACGGTTGATCACAGCCTCATTGCGACAGCCGTGTTTTCTCAGCCGGAAATGGGCACAGTCGGTCTGACACAGGAAGAAGCTCTGGAGCGCACACCAAACCTGGACATCTACAAGTCCAGCTTCCGGCCGATGAAACATACGCTGTCAGGCCGTGATGAAAAGATGCTCATGAAGATGATCGTCGACGCGGACAGCCAGAAAGTGCTTGGGGTTCACATTGTTGGCCCAGACGCTGGTGAGCTTGCGCAAATTCTTGGAGTAACGCTTGAGATGGGCGCAACCAAAGCTGACTTTGACAGGACGATCGCGGTGCACCCGACCGCAGCGGAAGAACTTGTGACAATGCGTGAGCCGACAGAACGCCTGCGCGCCTGAATACGAAACCGCTGATGCCAATACAGAAAAACCGCCGCAATCATTTGCGGCGGTTTTTTGGGTGCATGCAAACCTCAAGCGCTCAGTGAGGACAATCCGGTTTTTTCTGAAGCGTCATCTTCCCGGATGAAGGTGTCCTTCAACAGATCTTCGTAGAACGCGTGTACCCCGCGTCCGCGGTCTTTTGCCCGGTAGAGCGCAGCATCGGAACGGGCGACCAAGTCTTCCGGTTCCGTACCATCCGCCGGCGCAACGGCGATGCCAATACTTAGCCCGACATGCACGGTATTGCCGCCTTCGATTTGAATGGGTAGGAGGGCCTTGTTGATCAACGCGCGGCACAAGGTGTCCAACTCCTTGCGGCTTGTGCCTCCGCGGTAGATCACCATGAATTCGTCGCCGCCGATCCGGCAAACCAACCCTGGCTTGCCGACAGTTTCGTTGAGACGTTTGGCCATGATCTTGATCACTGTGTCGCCGGCAGCATGACCATATGTGTCGTTGACCGCTTTGAATTTGTCGAGGTCGCAATGCAAGACAGCGAACCGTTTCTGCGGCAGTTCGGCTGTTGACGTTTCGAGCACCCGATTAAACTGCAGCCGGTTGGCAAGGCCTGACAGATTGTCGTGCAGAGCAAGGTAGCGGTTCTGCTCCTCGCTTTTTTGAAGTGACCGGGTCAGCTGGCCGATTCGCCAGGCAATCCCGAATGCAAGTGCCCCCAAAGTCAGGCTGAGCATGGCAATGACCGGAATGACCGTCGGCCAGATCGAGTCGATGACGGTCTGGCTTTCCCATCGGAACGAGCCGACATCCACGCCTTCCTCGCTTGTGACCAGATGCGACGGGCCGTCTTCCGGATCAAATGCCCTGGGCTCAAAACGGAGGCGGGCAAAGTTCAATTGTGAATTCAAACGTTCCAAGAGTGCGTCATCGATGTACTTTACTGAGATCATCAAGGTTGGTCCACCGTCCGGCAGGGTCGCGGTGTACTCATCGGGCATGATGGGCATAGCGGAGAAGAGTGCCGGTTTGCCATCGAGCCGGATGACCCCCATCAGTGCATATTGATCCGTATCCAGGTCTTGAAGTGACCGGTGGCCAAACCCGCCGGGCACGCGGACGCGATTGGCCGCGAACAGTGCCTGTGTCTTGCGGATGACAGGGGCCAGTGCAGGCGTTTCACTCGACGGGCGTTTTGTGATGTGGGTGTAGTCCTGGAATGACTCGGCCAGAACCTGATTGTTTCCGGAGATCAGGATGACCTTGTTATGCCGGTACCTGGACCAGAGCGCGTGAAAGTGCTGGCGGGCGTAAACCGGATCGAACGTCCGCACCAACTTCCGCACAGTTTCGTCAGATACGGTGACAGTACGCTGTTCGCGGACAATGTCCCTGAGCCGCTCCTCCAGCGCATTGCGGAAGAGGCGTTCTTCGTTGGCAATAGCTTGCTGTGTGGATGCATGAGAAGCGACAAAACCAACGAATACCAGCGATACCGATGTAACCGCGATCAAAAGAGCTGCCAGAAGAAAGGCCAGTCTTGAGATGTGGATACGGGACTCACTGTCCGATCTGTCGGAGTATCTCCGCCGAAATTCAGCCAACGTCTGCTCTTCCCACCTTCGCTGCTTTTTTAAGAGAGTGTGCCCTTAAAAACCAGCGGAGTGCCCTTGTTTCGTGCGCCTTCCATCAAGACAGTGCCCCTCCGAAGTTCCCCAGCGTTTATGCTGGCATCAATCCGGATGTCTCTAAGGCGTTCAGGGTCTAATCCTAGCTCGGAAAGTGTTAATTAGTAGTGGTGACAACCCGAGAGAGTCGCTTGCAAATATTCAAAAAGCGTCTGTTTCATAGTGTCTTTGGAGATGGTGTAGCAACCCTAAGTAAGGAGCTGCAGGAGAATCAACCAGATTTCTTCGCCCGGCGATCGGTTTCGCTCCGGCGATCGAATGCGGTATCCGGTTTTGTTTGCGCAAACGCGTAGGTGTTGCGGCCTGCATCTTTTGCCCGGTAGAGCGCTGTATCAGCTGCCCGGATCAGATGTTTTTCTGACATTCCTGAGTCCGGCGCCAGCGCGATACCAAGGCTGACGCCAATGCTCACGCTCTGACCTGGACTAATTTCGATCGGCTGCGCGACGGACGCCAAAAGGCCCTGAGCCATCGTCTCAAGATCGGATCTATCCCGATACTTCATCAGCAAGATAACAAACTCGTCGCCGCCAATGCGCCCCACCACGCCCTTGTCGCTGATAATGTCCTGCAATCGCGAGGCCGTCACGCGCAACACGATATCTCCGGCCTCATGACCATGTGTGTCGTTGACAGGTTTGAATTTGTCGAGGTCACAGGCAATGACCGCAAAACCGTTATCGGGAAGGCCGTCCAGTGCATAGGCGAGGCAGTCCGAGAAATGATGCCTATTTGGCAGGCCGGTCAGGCTGTCGTGATGCGCAAAATAATGATTGCGGCGTTCGCTTTGTTCCAGCGTTGCAGACAAGCGGCCGATCCTGCGAGCCACAATCACAGAAGTAGCAGCAATCAAAACCGCCAAGATCACGATCAGTGGAAGGGCGCGCATCCAAACCGTCAAACCGGGTTTGGAGTGGTCCCATTGAAAATATCCAACAAGGCTGCCGTCCGGACCATAGGCCCGCAGTTGCGTTGGGTGTTCGCGGGCAGGGGCACCTTCGGTAAATGTCAGATCGCGAAAACCGTAGTGGTCCGACATAGACTGAAACCAGGCCTCCCCAAGGGAGTAGACGCTGACAAGCAGGCGGGGATTGGCGTCTGAAAGCGCGGTCAGCGGTGTTTCCATCTCAACTGGAACCGCGCTCAGCAATGCGGGGGTGCCATCGACGACAGCCAGAGCCGCGATCGAGGCGTCAAACATGGCACGTGGCGGCGGGAAGGGGCCCTGAGGACGGTCGCGCCGCGGGAAACTTGGAGACCGGAAGGCTGCGGTGAAGAGCTCAGACAGTTTTTCGGTGTCTTCCCATGGCGCGGCTGATTTGTTCTGATTGAGAACAACCGTTTCTGAAAGAGCCATGAGATCACCGTTCTCTTCCAGCAGATAGGTGCGCTCCAGATCACTGACTGCCTTGAAGCGGTTCAATATGGAGGTGGTGACGGCAGACCTATCCATAGGGCCTGTCAGCATCTCTTGAACATCCTGGTGCTGGATGGCGGTCATCTGGTGGCGGGCAATTTCCCAATACTGATCTTCTACGGTGTCGAGGAAACGCATTTGCGCTGTTTCAAGCGCATGCCGGTCGGCTGCCCGCCACGCGAACTGCGCGATCAAGGTGAGTGCGCCGCTGGACAAGACTATGAGTAAGGCTGCGAGCCCATAGACCCACATGGTGATTTGACGGCCGGATACGGTACCACTGCCGGAACCGGGTATGGATCCGCGGTCAGGATGCGCCTGTCTTTTCGTCATGCGTCCGGCAATTCTCCTACAGCCCGTGCTCGGCACCACGCGACTCAGTGCCAGTAATCATGGCTGAGGGGTGTGACGCGGACCACGAATTTTTCGGATTTATACCGGTAATTCCTTACGGAAGGGTGCGCTATAGTAGCGGTTTTGCGGGTTTTTCGACACGGTTTGTTTATGATTCAGACGGCCTTTTATCTGCCAGGAGCTTCACCATGAGTTCCAGCTCACTCTCCGTGTTGAAAGCGTGCATGGAGGCGCGAACCACGGCGTCCAAACCGCGCATCGGCAGGTCAATCCGGGCTGAGCTTGCCTGACTGACCGAGACATTGATCTGGTGATCGGCGAGCCGCGCTTTCGTTGCCGCTGGTGTCTCTCCATCAACAGCGAAGGTTACGATGCCGCCTTTTCGCGCGCCTTTGTCATGAAGCGAGATGCCAGGAACAGCGGAAAGTTCGGAGCGGAGCTGCGCGCCCAAGGCACAAATCCGGGCGCCGATCCGGTCCATCCCGAAGCCGATCGCATAGCTGGTGGCAACGCCCAAGCCGACCTGCCCGGCGACATAGCGTTCCCAGTTTTCGAACCGTTGCGCATGCGGTGCCAATCGGTAAGTGGATTCGTCCAGCCATTCGGTCGCCTGCAGATCGACAAATGGCGGCTCCACCTGATCAAGGACATCGTCACTGACATAAAGGAAGCCGGTTCCGCGTGGTCCCCGCAGATATTTGCGGCCTGTTCCGGAGAGCATGTGGCAGCCTATTTCCCGGATGTTGAGCGGGATTTGTCCGGCAGATTGGCAGGCATCAAGGAGGTAAAGAAGTTTGTGCCGGGCGGCAATCTCACCAACATCTTCTGCCGGATTGATCAGCCCGGAAAAGGTCGGGATATGGGTCAGGGCGATGAGGCGGGTTTTCGGCGTGATGGCTGCCTCCAATGCCTTCAGATCGATCTGCCCGGTTTCGTCATCTTCTATGAGATCGATTTCAATGCCCTTGCGTTGCTTCATTTGCAGGAGCGCAACGTAATTCGACACATATTCCGCGCGTCCTGTGATGACACGGTCACCTTGACGGAAGTCGATCCCGTAAAACGCCATATCCCATGCGCGGGTTGCATTTTCGATGAAGGCGATCTCGTTCGGAGCAGATCCGATCAGTGCCGCAATTGATGTATAAAATGCCTTCGTTTCCGAATGCGCCGCAGCGGCTGCCTCATATCCACCGAGCGTGGCTTCCAGATCAAGATGGTGTTTGACAGCGTCCAATACGGGCGTTGCAGCAAGACCTGTTCCGGCATTGTTAAAGTGAATGCATCTGTTTACACCGGGGGTCTGGTCCCGCATCAGGTCTATTTCATTCTGGCTGAGGGAAGGGACGATCATGGGGAGCCTTTCCGGTCACGGGACGCAATCGATTGGATGTAAAACAAAAATGATCACAATCACATATTTTGGATATGGGTCCCTCGTCAACGCTGCAACGGTTCCCGATGGTGCCGAGATCGTTCCCGGGAGATTGAAAGGCTGGGGCCGGGAGTGGCGTGTGTGCGGTGTTTGGGAAAACGGTCAGGGCCGCTGTGCCTTGAGTGTGCGTCAAGAGCCGGGAGCAGAGATCAGGGGCGTGATGACCCGGGAGCAGCAAAGTCGGTTGCAGGCCCTGGAGCAGCGTGAAAGCCGGTATGAAAAGATTGGGCAGATCGGCACGTCTTTCCGGTGTGAGGCGGAAAGCAAGCCGGGGCCGGAGGAACTGTTTCTGTTCAAGGCGACACCGGAAAACGAGCGCTGGGGCTGCGATCGGCATCCAATCTTGCAAAGCTATCTCGACTGCGTTTTGGCCGGGTTTCATCAAATCTGGGGCGAGGAGGGCGTCAGCCACTTCTTCGACACGACCGACGGCTGGCATGTTCCTGTCCTTCAGGACCGTGCAGCACCGCTTTACCCCAGGGCGGTCAAGATAAATGCGAAGCTCTTGCAACTGTTCGACGACCACGTTGAACGCCAGAACCTGACCCTGATATCCGCTTAATCTTCTGTTTTAATGAGAAATTTTCGGGGGATGTCCCGATACTAAGGTGCCGCCATAAATGGCGGAGGACTGCGCGCCTGCAAATATTAATTGCCCTTTACGTAAACTGCGGCTCCTGATAATTGATTGCATATATGAAAAATGCAATCCAGGGAGGAGTTCATGGGGTTTTTTGAGTACAAGGGGCAAGAGGCCCTAGGTCTTGTGTCGCGTGCGCGGGATCTGATGATCTACAGCTATCACGGCATCGAGGACATCCTGCAGCCGGGCAACAGTGAGGAGGCTGCCCGGCAGGAAATCGAAGCCAAGGGATGGATGGTGCTCACCCCCGATGATCTCGGGATCCCAGCGGCAGACATCGACCGGAACGGCACATTTCAGGGTGAAACGGCCCAGTTCAAGAATGCTCAGGCCGATGTGCTCGCCAGATTTGACGAGACCGGTGCCATCACCAAGATCGGTTTGGCTTTTCGAGGTACGACCGGCACGATCGACAACATTATCAGCGATACGGTTGGCGATGTTATCGATTACCTGGAATTCCTCAGCGCGGATCCGAACTATGCTTTTGGGGCGTTTCCGGAGTTGATGGGAGCCATCAAGACGCTTCTGGAAGCGAATGGTCTCACCGCGGCAGACTTGATCGTAACCGGTCATTCGCTTGGCGGCGGTGCTGTCACCAATATGGCCGAGCGCAGCGATGATTTCTTCGACGGGTTTTACAAAAACGCCGACTATATCGGGTTTGCAGCTCACTATACGCCGGAAGACGGCGCCTCCGTATTGGACAGCGGCGCGGAAGTGCTCAGCGTGGATATTGAAAACGATCCTGTTCCCTCGGTCATTTCCGAAGGCCAGATCAATCTCTTTGGCAACGATACCGACTACGCGTATGAGACGAGCAATCTGGTGCTTTTCAACGATTTCTACGCAACACCCGCCTATTGGGAT
>CALDSI010000059.1 GCA_937911395.1 uncultured Labrenzia sp. | reverse complement strand
GGCTGTTCAAACCCCGGTGCGCAACAGCGCCCGCAATCAGGCCAATGATGATTGTTATAATCAAACCCATTCCGGGCACTCCATATTCAGGACATCAGGCGATCAGGCGCGCCCGCAGCACGATCACAACAGCGCCGATGGCCGCGACAACAATCTCGTTCACATACGCATTGCCAAGATCAATGTTGATACCAACGAGCTTGAACAAAAAACCACCGACAAAAGCGCCGATCAAACCGGTGATCAGATACCGGATCAATCCGCCGCCGCCAACGACAACACTGGCCAGCCAACCGGCGATAATCCCGATCGCAACCCAAATCAAAATTGCTTTTACATCCATAACAAACGGCTCCTTATGTGCCTGAACCCAGACAGCGCCACGTTAAACATTTCGCTGCCTGGGTCCAGATATGAATGTGCAGTTTCGATCAGGCGTTCAGAACGCGGCCATAGGCATCAAGCACACTTTCCTTCATCATTTCCGACAAGGTCGGATGCGGGAAAATGGTGTGCATCAGGTCCTCTTCGGTCGTTTCAAGGTTCATTGCGACGACAAAGCCCTGGATGAGTTCGGTCACTTCCGCGCCAACCATATGCGCGCCAAGCAACTCACCTGACTTCTTGTCAAAGATCACCTTGATCATGCCGGTGTCTTCACCAAGAGCGATAGCCTTGCCGTTGGCATTGAACTGGTATCGGCCAACCCGGATATCGCGGCCCTGCTCCTTTGCTTTGGCTTCAGTCAGGCCAACGGAGGCAACCTGCGGATTGCAGTAAGTACAGCCCGGGATCTTGCCCTTGTCCATCGGATGGACGTTCGGCAAGCCCGCAATCTTTTCTATGCAGACGACGCCCTCATGTTCTGCCTTGTGCGCCAGCATTGGCGGGCCGGCCACATCGCCAATAGCGTAAAGGCCCGGAACATTGGTCTTGCCATAACCGTCGATGACGATGCATCCGCGATCAGTTTTGACACCGACTGTTTCAAGACCAAGGTTCTCGATGTTGCCCTGTACACCAACTGCGGAAATCAGGCGGTCTGCTGTGATCTGTTGAACCTTGCCGTCCTTGGTTTCCACATGTGCCGTGATGCTGTCGGTCGCCTTGTCGACCTTGGACACCTTGGCTTCAGTGATGATCTTCATGCCGCGCTTTTCAAGCATCTTGCGGGCAAACTTGGAGATCTCGTCGTCCTCAACCGGCATGACATTCGGCATAAGCTCAACAACGGTCACATCCACACCCATGGAAAGGTAGAAGGACGCGAATTCAATCCCGATGGCGCCAGATCCCATCACAACCATGGACTTTGGCATCTTTTCAGGCTTCATCGCCTCGAAATAAGTCCAGATAAGCTTGCCATCCGGCTCAATACCCGGCAAAGCGCGCGGGCGGGCACCGGTCGCAACGATGATGTTCTTGGCGGTGTAAGTCCCCTCGCCCTTCGTACCCTTGGGCGCTGGGTGCTGCGGCTCGACCGCCGGCTTGGACGGCTTGCCGACAACGATCTCACCCGGTTTGGTGAGTTTCGCCTCCCCCCAGATGACGTCGATCTTGTTCTTCTTCATCAAGAAACCGACGCCGCCATTCAGCCGCGCAGACACGCCGCGGGAACGCGCGACCACGTCTTTGACGTCAGCCGTCATCTTGCCTTCCAGCTTCAGGCCGAAGCTCTTGGCATGGTTGGCATGGTCCATCATTTCCGCAGAGCGCAGGAGCGCCTTGGTCGGAATACAGCCCCAGTTGAGGCAGATGCCGCCGAGGTGTTCACGCTCGACGATCGCAGTTTTCAGCCCGAGCTGTGCGGCCCGAATCGCGGTCACATAACCACCCGGCCCGGAGCCGATGATGATCACGTCATAATTGGTATCAGCCATGGTGTTTTCCCCGGCGAAAAGTAGAAACCTTGAAAAAAGCGCGGCAGAGACGCCGCGCTTTTGAGAGCCTGTCTTAGACGAGCATGCTCATCGGGTTTTCAATGTAGCCCTTGAAGGCTGCCAGCAACTCGGCACCGAGCGCCCCGTCCACACAGCGGTGGTCGGTGGAGAGCGTCACGGTCATCACGGTTGCGATGGCCAGTGCGCCATCTTTCACGATCGGGCGCTGTTCGCCCGCACCGACAGCCAGAATGGTGGCATGCGGCGGATTGACAACAGCCGAGAAGTTCTTGACGCCCATCATGCCCATATTGGACACGGCCGTCGTGCCGCCCTGGTACTCCTGAGGTTGCAATTTCTTGGACTTTGCCCGCGCGCCCATGTCCTTCATCTCGTTGGAGATGACCGACAGCGGCTTTTCTTCTGCCCGGCGGACGATCGGTGTGATCAAACCGCCCGGGATGGACACGGCCACGCCCACATCAGCATGCTTATGCTTGACCATGTTGTCATCGGTCCAGGACACGTTTGCATCCGGCACGTCCCTCAGCGCCAGAGCGAGCGCCTTTATCGTCATGTCGTTGACCGACAGCTTGTAGGCAGGTTTGCCATCCTTGTCGGTTGCAGCTGCCCCATTCAACTGGGACCGCAGCGCCAGAAGCGCATCCAGCTGACAGTCCACCGACTCATAGAAATGCGGGATGGTCTGCTTGGATTCGGTGAGGCGCTTGGCAATGGTCTTGCGCATGCCGTCGTGCGGAACGAGTTCGTAGGAGCCCTCTTCGAAGAGCTTCAGAACCTGATCCGAGGACGGACCTGCCACTGGCGCAGCGGCCGCCTTCGGAGCTTCCGCGGCTGCAGGTGCAGCTGCAGCCTTGCCGGTTCCAGCTGCAACAGCTGCTTCAATGTCCTTCTTGACAATCCGGCCGTGCGGGCCGGAGCCCGCCAGCGCCTTCAGATCAAGCCCGTTGAGCTGCGCCAGACGGCGGGCCAGCGGAGAAGCGAAAATGCGCGTGCCGTCATTTGCAACCGGAGCCGGTCCGGCGGGTGCGGCCGGAGCCTCAGCCGGAGCGGCGGCAGCAGTTTCAACTGGCGCTGCAGCTTCAGCAGGGGCAGACGCCGGCGCAGCTGCCGGGGCTGCACTGATCGCGCTTGCGTCTTCGCCGTCTTCCAGAAGAACGGCGATCAGGTCATTGACCTTCACGCCTTCTGTTCCGGCCTCAACCACGATCTTGCCGACCGTACCTTCGTCCACGGCTTCCACTTCCATGGTCGCCTTGTAGGTTTCGATTTCAGCGATAACGTCGCCCGCTGAAACCGCGTCGCCTTCCTTGACCAGCCACTTGGCCAGGTTGCCCTCTTCCATCGTGGGAGAGAGAGCCGGCATGGTGATGTTAATTGGCATGTCCGATTCCCCCGCCTTAGGCCGTGTAGGTTACGGCTTTGACCGCGTCGATGACTTCGGCAACGCTCGGAAGCGCCAGCTTTTCCAGATTTGCGGCATACGGCATCGGAACATCCTTGCCGGTGACCCGCAGGATCGGCGCATCGAGATAATCGAACGCTTTTTCCTGAACCTGGAACGCGATCTCCGAAGACACAGAGCACATCGGGAAGGCTTCCTCGACAGTGACAACCCGTCCGGTCTTGCGAACCGAAGCGAGAACCGTGTCAATGTCGAGAGGTCGGATCGTGCGGAGGTTGACCACCTCAGCCGAGATACCCATGCCCGCCAATTCTTCAGCGGCCTTCATGGTGTAGGTCATGCCGATGCCCCAGGACACCAGGGTCACGTCCGTGCCACCGCGCTCAATCTTCGCTTTACCGATCGGCAGGACAAAATCGTCCATATCCGGGATTTCGAACGAGTGACCGTAAAGGATCTCATTTTCCAGGAAGATCACCGGGTTCGGATCGCGGATCGCTGCCTTGAGCAAGCCCTTGGCGTCCGCTGCCGAATACGGCTGGATCACCTTCAAGCCCGGCACATGCGCATACCATGAAGCGTAGTCCTGCGAGTGCTGCGCACCAACGCGGGCGGCTGCCCCGTTCGGCCCGCGGAACACCATCGGTGCGCCCATCTGTCCACCGGACATATAAAGAGTTTTGGCAGCCGAGTTGATGATCTGGTCAATCGCCTGCATGGCGAAGTTGAAGGTCATGAACTCAACGATCGGCTTGAGGCCGGCCATCGCCGCGCCGACACCCAAACCGGCAAAGCCGTGTTCGGTGATCGGGGTATCGATGACGCGTTTTGCGCCGAACTCGTCGAGGAGGCCTTGGGTGATCTTGTAGGCGCCCTGGTACTCGGCAACTTCCTCACCCATGACGAAAACATCGCCGTCGCGGCGCATTTCTTCCGCCATCGCGTCGCGTAACGCTTCGCGCACCGTTGAGGATTTCATGGCGGTTCCAGCAGGGATCTCCGGATCTTCGACAGGTTCAGCTGCAACTGGCGCAGCCGGAACAGGTGCGGCAGGCGCCGGAGCTTGAGCCGCTTCTGCGGCCGGAGCAGGTGCTGCAGCAGCCGGAGCGGACGCAGCTGCATCGGCCGCGCTGGCATCTTCACCCTCGCCCAGCAGGATCGCGATCTTTTCGTTCACCTTGACGTTGTCGGTGCCCTCGGCAACCAGGATCTTGCCAAGTGTGCCCTCATCCACGGCTTCCACTTCCATGGTTGCCTTGTCAGTCTCGATTTCGGCGATCACATCGCCTGCGGAAACCGTATCGCCCTCGGCCTTCAGCCACTTGGCGAGTTTCCCCTCTTCCATTGTCGGCGAAAGCGCCGGCATCAAAATGTCAATCGGCATAATGTCCCCCGGCCTTAAAGCAAAATGTCGGTGTAGAGTTCAGACGCGTCCGGCTCCGGATCGGTCTGTGCAAATTCGGCAGCTTCCGCGACGCGGGCACGGATATCCTTGTCGATCGCTTTGAGATCGTCTTCGGTGGCCCATTTGTTGTCGAGCAGACGCTTGCGGACCTGTTCGATCGGATCGTGCTCGGTTCGCATCTTTTGAACTTCATCCTTGGACCGGTATTTCGCCGGATCGGACATGGAGTGTCCGCGATAGCGATATGTCACCATTTCAAGGATGTACGGGCCTTTGCCGTCACGACACCATTCAAGCGCCTTTTTGGAGGCGGCCATCACGGCGCGCACATCCATGCCGTCGACTTTTTCGCCCGGAATGTTGAAGGACGCGCCGCGCTGCGACAGGTCTGTCATGGAGGATGAGCGCTCAACGCTGGTGCCCATGCCGTATTTGTTGTTCTCGATCACGTAGATGACCGGCAGCTTCCAGAGCTCGGCCATGTTGAAGCTCTCGTAGACCTGACCCTGGTTGGAGGCGCCGTCGCCGAAGAAGGTCATACAGACATTACCGTTTTCACGGTATTTGTTGGCAAAGCCGAGGCCGGTTCCAAGCGATACCTGCGCGCCGACGATCCCGTGGCCGCCATAAAAGTGCTTTTCCTTGGAGAACATGTGCATGGAGCCGCCCTTGCCCTTCGACAAGCCGCCGCGGCGTCCGGTGAGCTCGGCCATAACGCCTTTCGGGTCGAGGTCCATCGCCAGCATGTGACCGTGATCCCGGTAAGCCGTGATCATCTGATCGCCATCGATCTTGGCCATCTGCATGCCAACGACAACCGCTTCCTGACCGATGTAAAGGTGACAGAAACCACCGATGAGGCCCATGCCGTAAAGCTGACCGGCCTTTTCCTCAAACCGGCGGATCAGAAGCATTTCGCGGTAGGCGTGAAGTTCCTCTTCCTTGGTGAACTCGGCGATCGCAGGTTCGGCCTTTTTGGCGGAACTGCGGGTCCGGCTGGTGCCGGCGCTGGTCTTCTTCGCTGCTGCCATTTCCCTCAACTCGGTGTGACGTTTCCCCTAAGACAGGTTACAGAAACGTATCCCGGAAGAAAGGGCAATCCAACATGGCAATCTCGCAGTGCGATGAGGTGCTATATCTATGAATTATTGAGATTATTTTCTACATAACCAAAATTTGGTTAAGTCGTATAATTCAACTGATTTTTGGTTTATTGCGCCACAGCTTGCGGTTTCAGCACGACCAACTCGTCCGGATGCACCAGATTGAGATAGAGCCGGGCCCGCTCATCCAACATGTCCGGGTCGAGGCTTTCCGGCCGCAGCAAACTGACCCGGGCTGCAAGCTCTTGTCGCTCGGCGACAAGAAGCTGCAATTCGCCCTCAAGTTCGGCAACCTGGCGCTCGATCATGGCACGGCCGACGACACCCAATTCACCATTCATCGCATGAAAGCCGAAATAGCCAAGCGCCGCAATAGCAAGCACAGGGGTGATCAAACGGCGCAGGAAGGATTGTTTTCGTTGACGTGTGGCTGCTCGGGGCACTCTTGGGACCTTGAACGCTAAAACTGATGGCCTCTTTGTCCGGTTACTATGACGATTCAGGCTTAATAGAGTCTTGATGCAGTTCTTAAACTTGCAACCATCCCCGGTTCCTATTGAATGGAACTATGAGAGACGATCACGAAGAACGCGTGACTATGGTGGATCGGCAGATCCGGGAGCGCGGCATTTCTGATACAGCAGTCCTCGCAGCAATGTCGAAAGTCCCGCGCCGCCTGTTTGTGCTGAGCGAAAGCCGTTACCACGCCTATGAGGACCGCCCGCTTCCGATCGGATGCGGCCAGACAATTTCGCAGCCGTACATCGTTGCCCTGATGTGTGATGCCTTGAGAATCGAACCGGGATCCCGCGTTCTCGATGTAGGAACTGGCTCCGAATACGCGGCTGCCGTGATGGCCGAGATGGGCGCGATGGTCACAGGTATCGAACGCAAGTCTGAGCTTGCGGAGTTCGCGAAGACCAATCTGATCCGCGCAGGGTATCCGACAATCGAGATCCATTGCGGCGACGGCACCCTTGGATATTCGCAAGACGCCCCATTCGACGCCATCATGGTCGCTGCCAGTAGCCCGACCCTGCCGGGTTCATTGAAAGACCAGCTCGCGATCGGAGGCCGTCTGGTGATCCCTGCAGGTCCCACCCGCCACCAACAACAGCTGTTGCGCGTCACCCGGCTAACCGAGACCAATTTTTCATCCGAAACTCTGGGCGATGTCACTTTCGTGCCGCTGATTGGCGAAGAAGGTTGGCACGACACCTCATAGAGCATCAGCGATAGATCGCCTGCGGTCAGTTCATCAGCGGTCGCTTCAAGGCGTTATCAATGCTATGTTTAACGAGCATCTTGTGCGCCGGCAGGATGGCCGCGAGATAGGCATAGCCGAAGAGATTGTGCCGCTTGCAGCACGTTGAAACGAAAACCTTTGGGTCTGGTTTCACCTGCCTGAAGACCGAGAGGCGGAAATCCTGATGCCAATCGTCCTCGCCAAGAAGAATTTCGTTCTCCCGCACTTCATAGACTTTGAAGAACGCAATCCGATCTCCCGGCCCAACTTCACTAAGCGGTTTCGGCGGTGCTTCGCTCGCCAAATCGTCTGTAGACTTGAGATTTACCGTTTTCGCAAGCCGATCACGAAGCTTCAACAAGCCCTGCGCCCAGGGCATATCGATCGTAGTCATGTGCTTGGCAAGAACCCGGATATCGCATTCGATAAGATCCGGGCGTCCGGTCAAATCCCCGCTGTAGACATCCATGAAGTCTTTTGAAGCGTGATAGGCTTTAAGGTGACTGTCCAAAGGAAGGCTGGCGGCGGCACTCATCTGACGAACTCCGCTAAATGTTGTTGAGGCCGCGACCTTATCAGTTCTGCGGCGAAACTCTGCGGACATAGTGCCGCAATGTCCGCGTCCTCAAGCCGCCGCCAGTCGCGCCAGTTTGGTCAGGATTGTTGCTGTGCCCTTCAAACGTTTGTCGGTGTTTTCCCAGTCGCGGGTCAGAACCACTTTCTGATCCGGACGGATCTTGGCAAGCACGCCCTGCTCCGCGATGTAGGACACAAGACCCGCCGGGTTCGCAAACTCGCTGTTGCGGAAGGACACAACGACGCCTTTCGGACCGGCGTCCACCTTCTCGACATTCGCCTTGCGGCACAGTCCCTTGATGTAAACAATCTTGAGGAGATGCTGAACCTCTTCCGGCATCGGGCCGAAGCGGTCGATCAGTTCGGCGCCAAAGGCGTCGATTTCCTGTGCTTCGGTGACATCTCCAAGCCGCCGGTAAAGCTGCAGGCGCAGCTGCAAATCGCCGACGTAGTCTTCCGGGATCAGGACGGGCGTGCCGATGTTGATCTGCGGCGACCATTGCTCCTCGCCGAAATCCGCGCCGCCGTCCTTCAGCTTGGCAACGGCTTCTTCCAGCATTTGCTGATATAGCTCGAAGCCGACCTCCTTGATATGCCCGGACTGTTCGTCGCCCAAAAGATTGCCCGCGCCGCGAATGTCGAGATCGTGGCTGGCCAGCTGGAACCCGGCACCGAGCGTTTCCAGAGATTGCAGCACTTTCAGGCGCCGTTCGGCGGTGGGCGTCAATGTCTTATTCGCCGGAACGGTAAAGAGTGCATAGGCGCGCGTCTTCGATCTGCCAACGCGTCCGCGAAGCTGATAAAGCTGGGCAAGCCCAAACATATCGGCGCGGTGCACGATCAGCGTGTTTGCGGTCGGAATATCAAGACCGGATTCCACAATCGTCGTCGACAGTAAGACGTTGTACTTGCCCTCATAGAAGGCGTTCATGACGTCTTCCAGCTCGCCCGGGGGCATTTGCCCATGCGCAACGGCAACTTTCAGCTCCGGGACGGCTTCTTCCAGGAAGTCCTTGCGTTCGGCAATATCCGACAGGCGCGGACAAACGTAGAAGCTCTGGCCGCCGCGATAGTGCTCCCGCAGCAAGGCTTCGCGCACCACCAGCGGGTCGAACGGAGAGACGAAAGTCCGCACCGCCAACCGGTCGACCGGCGGTGTCGCGATCAGCGACAGTTCGCGGACACCGGTCAATGCCAGTTGCAGAGTACGCGGGATCGGTGTCGCGGACAGGGTCAGCACGTGGATG
>CALDSI010000058.1 GCA_937911395.1 uncultured Labrenzia sp. | reverse complement strand
AGTCAAAATAAACGCCATCTTATCGGCGTCTGACAGGAAGGCTTTCGCGATTGGCCATAAGTTATTTTCCAAACGGGAAAGCTTCTTGGTTCACCATAGTGCTGAAGCCGCAGGCTCAAAAAAAACCCTCCCGCCTTTCGGCGGAAGGGCCATGTTACAAAAGTCAGGTTGTTTACAAAGCGACTTGAATTACTTCCAACCGGCTTTGTTCAGGATGTCCTGCGCAACACCAATGTTGTCCGCGATGTCAGAAAGTTCGATGGTGTCCGGACGGAAGATGCCCAACTTTGCGACTGACGGTGCAAGACCAACGCCAGGAACTGCCGGGTATTCATCGTTACCAGCAGAGAAGTACTCCTGAGCCTGTTCGGAAGCCAGATACTCAAGAAACTTCACAGCGTTTTCTTTGTTTGGAGCATTAACAGCAACGCCGCCACCAGAGATGTTCATATGTGCGCCGATGTCGTTCTGGTTCGGAAACACCCAACCGATCATGTCGATGCTGTCGGACAGACCTTTAACCGGCTTACGAACCGCACGGGCGAAGTAGTAGGTGTTGGACATGGCGATATCACATTCGCCAGACACAATGCCGCGCAATTGGTCGGTGTCACCACCCTGCGGATTACGGGCAAAATTGCCTACAACAGCTGTTGCCCAGTCCTGAATTGTGTCCTGTCAAAGGTGCGCAACCAGAGCGGCCACAATGTTCTGCGTGTAAACGTTTGAGGCCGACCGGATGCAGACTTTGCCAGCATACTCAGGCTTTGCGAGATCCTGATAGGTCTGCGGCGGGTTGGTCACATCGTTCTTGTCATAGAACAAAATACGAGAGCGTTGCGAGAAAGCGAACCACTGATTGTCGTCATCCTGGAGGTAAGAAGGGATGTGCTCTTCCAGAACGTCGCTTTCGACAGACTGAAGAAGTCCAAGATCCTTGGCGCGCGTCAAACGAACGGTATCAACGGTAAGGAAGACATCAGCCGGGCTGTTAGCTCCCTCAGCTTCCATCCGTGTAATCAATTCATCTGCTTTACCTTCGATGCGATTGATCTTGATACCAGTTTGCTCTTCGAAATCGGAGTAAAGACGCTCATCTGTATCGTAATGACGCGATGAATAGAGGTTCAATTCACCAGCGGCCAAAGCAAACGGGGAAGATGCGAGCAACATTGCTGCCGCAATACCGGAGCGGGATACTATAGAACGGAATGAAGGCATGTGGACACTCCCTTTGATTACGTAAGGATCAAAAACATGACCCGCGCTCTCAAGTATAGCAATCTGCTGTATCGTCAAGCGAATTCGGGGTGCAGAATTCCAGTTTTTTGAAATTAGGCTCGGATTTTTGACTTTAGGACGCTCACGTTTTCGTGATCACCTGAATAAGTGTTTCCACGTAGGTCAAACAGTGCAGTCCCGCCGTGTTTTCGGAGCCATTCTGACAATGAGATTACATGTGCTTTTTGAACTCCGCTGCCAAAGACACCTGGAAAAGCAAACGTTACGGCGAGCCCCCCTGCCCGCACGCGACAGTGCGCGGATATCGCGACAACAACGCAATATTTAAGCGTCAATTGAACTGAGGCCCACGAATTGTGCACAAATAAGCCGATCAGATCTCAAAATGCACGTTGCCTGCAGACCAATTCGTTTATGAGTAGGCGAATGGTTTAAAGGAGCACTACCGGTGACGACAAAGCTGCACGTCTATCAATCCATTGCCAGAGCGATCAAAGATCATGGCGTTGAGACCATGTTCGGCCTGATGGGCGATGCCAATCTGTTCATGGTCGACAGCTTTGTGCGGGATTGCAGTGGCCGTTTCGTTCCTGCAGCTCATGAAGGCAGTTCTGTCCTCATGGCTCTCGCCTACACCCATGTACGCGGATCAGTTGGTGTTGCAACGGTAACGCATGGCCCTGCGCTCACGAATTGTCTTACAGCGATTACGGAAGGTGTCCGCGGCCATTTGCCAATCGTTTTGTTTGCAGGCGACACGCCTGCTGAAAACCCACGCCACTTGCAAGGCATCGACCAGCGCGAACTCGTCAAGGCAACGGGCGCAGGTTTTGAGCAGCTGCGGACACCAGAGACGGTCGCGATGGATGTCGCGCGGGCATTCTACCGTGCCCAGGTGGAACGCCGCCCAATCGTCCTGAACATGCCGGCGGATTTCATGTGGCAGGAAGCTGCTTATGACAAGCATGTCCTGAACGTCTTCACTGCTCCGGGCGGTGTTGCCGAAGGCGGCATTTTGGATGAAGCCGTTGGCATGGTCGCATCGGCACGCCGTCCAATGATCCTCGCTGGCGGTGGAGCCATCGATGCGCGCGACCAATTGATCAAACTTGCCGACCGGCTGGAAGCCCCGCTTGCAACGACCTTGAAGGCGAAAGGCCTCTTCAAGGACCATCCCTACAACATCGATATCTTTGGAACACTCTCAACGCCCGCAGCTTACGATCTGATTGCACAAACAGACTGCATTGTCTGTTTCGGCACCGGCCTTCACGACTTTACGACGGACCGCGGCAAGCTGATGAAAGACAAGCGGATTGTACAAGTGGATGTCGAACCGACGGCCATCGGCGGCGCGCTTCATCCGGACGCTGCGCTTCTTGCAGATGCCGGTTTGACCGCCGAAACGATCCTTTACTGGCTTAACGAGGCCGAAATCCCGGCAAGCGGCTTCACCCGCGAACTCGACACCGCTTCGCTGACCGCACATCCGGTGGGCAAGAAAACTACGGCTGACGGCTTCGTCAATTATGTCGGCGCGCTGGAAAGTTTTGAAGAAGCACTGCCGAAAGACCGCATACTTGTGACCGATGGTGGGCGCTGCATGACTGAGGTGTGGTGCCGCATCTCCGCCCCGGATCCGAAGAGTTTCGTGAACACGGCCTATTTCGGTTCCATCGGCCTCGGCCTTCAGGAAGCCATTGGCGCAGGGGTCGCAGCCCCCGATCGGCCGGTCGTTCTGTTTACCGGAGATGGCGGCTTCATGATGGGGGGCATCAACGAGTTCAATACGGCCGTTCGCCTCGGGCTGGATCTTATCATTATCGTGGCAAATGACTCTGCATACGGCGCTGAACACATCCAGTTCCTCGATCGTCAAATGGACCCAAGCCTCACGACATTCCAGTGGCCGTCCTTCGCCGAAGTCGCGACTTCGCTGGGTGGAACGGGCTTTGAAGTCCGCTCGGATGACGATCTTCAAACAGCACTGACTGCACTTGAAAACCGCAAGGGACCGATCCTGATCGAGTTGCGGCTTGACCCGCATGATGTGCCCCGCATGCGCATCTGATTTTACATCCACTTAAGGCAAAAGATACCTGGGCATCACACCGGTTGGCGGGCAAAGGGACCGCCAACCGGCTTGACACCCTTGTGCCGAAACCCACCAATGGGCATCGTAAAATTCAACGGTTAGAGGACCCCCTTCCCATGGAGAAGAAGCACCAGATCAATCTTTGGTACGCCTTCATCGCAATGATGCTGGTGCTGACGTTTCAGAGCTGGTGGACGGCCTACAAGACCATTGAAGAGCTCCCCTACAGCCAGTTCGAGCAGTACCTCAAGGACAAGAAAATCGAGGAGATTTCCGTTAAGGAAAATACCATTCAAGGCAAATTCAAGGAGCCTTTGAAGGATGGCAAACAGTATTTTGTGACAACCCGCGTAGAACTGCCACTCGCCGAAGAACTCACGAAATACGACGTAAAGTTCACGGGCGTGATCGAGAGCACGCTCATCCGGGACATTCTCTCCTGGGTGTTGCCGGTGTTACTGCTCTTTGGCCTTTGGATGTTCTTCATCCGAAAGTTTGCTGAAAAGCAAGGCATTGGCGGAATGATGACCGTCGGCAAGTCCAAGGCGAAAGTCTATGTGGAGACCGACGTTGAGGTCAGCTTTGAAAATGTCGCCGGGGTTGATGAGGCCAAGCGGGAACTGAAGGAGATCGTCGATTTCCTGAAAGAGCCGAAGTCCTATGGCCGGCTTGGCGCTCATGTGCCAAAGGGCATTCTTCTGGTGGGTCCTCCGGGTACCGGCAAGACGTTGCTTGCCCGTGCAGTTGCCGGTGAAGCAGGTGTTCCGTTCTTCTCGATCTCGGGCTCCGAGTTTGTCGAGATGTTCGTTGGTGTTGGCGCGGCCCGTGTCCGGGATCTGTTTGAACAAGCACGCAAGGCGGCGCCTGCCATCATATTCATCGACGAACTCGATGCGCTGGGGCGTGCCCGGTCAAGCGGTGCCATGGGCACCAATGATGAAAAGGAACAGACCCTCAATCAGCTTCTGACCGAATTGGACGGGTTTGACCCCTCAAGCGGCATTATTCTGCTCGCCGCCACCAACCGGCCGGAGATCCTGGATCAGGCATTGCTGCGTGCCGGCCGGTTCGACCGGCAGGTACTCGTGGACCGCCCCGATAAGAGTGGCCGGCGGGCCATCCTCGATGTCCATGTCACGAAGATCCAACTCGCGCCGGACACGGACCTTGATCAGGTCGCTCAACTGACAGCCGGCTTCTCTGGTGCCGATATTGCGACCTTGATCAATGAAGCCGCACTTCTTGCCACCCGCCGAAATGCAGATGCCGTTACCCTAAAAGACTTCAACGAGGCCATTGAACGCGTGATTGCAGGGCTTGAAAAACGCAGCCGCGTGCTGTCCGACAAGGAACGCAAGACCGTCGCCTTTCACGAAATGGGCCATGCGCTGGTTGCCGCGAATCTTGAAGGCTGCGATCCAGTGCACAAGATATCGATCATCCCGCGTGGCATCGGCGCGCTCGGTTACACCATGCAGCGGCCAACCGAAGACCGTTTCTTGCTGTCCACCCAGGACCTGGAAAACCGGATGGCGGTTTTGATGGGCGGGCGTGCGGCGGAAGAAATCATCTTCAACGAGATATCGACTGGAGCGTCGGACGACCTTCAAAAAGTTACCGAAGTCGCCCGCGATATGGTGATGCGCTACGGCATGGAAGATGGTCTCGGCAATCGGGTCTACGCAAGCCCGCAGCAGAATTTCCTTGGCCAGCCTGCGCCGGACCGGGCGGATGTCTCAGAAGAAACACAGCGGGAGATTGACTTGGCAATCCGTGCCCGGGTGGAGGCGGCCTTTGCGCGCGCAAAAGCAATCCTGAACGATCACCGGTCCGAGCTAGATGCCGGTGCGGAGTTGCTATTGACCAAGGAAACACTAACCGATCAGGACTTCCCGGCCATCCGCCCCATCGCCGAGCGCAACGCCGCCGCAGCGGCTGAGTGAACAAACAAAAACGCCCGCAAATCGCGGGCGTTTTAAAGTTCTTTGACTTTCACATCTACCGCCTTGGCCTTGATCCGAGGCCTCACCTTTGTTCCTGAGATCCCGGCTCGGAGGCCGGGACAGCAAAGTGAGGACAGTCGATCTCGGACACTCAGACGACGTTCGCTTCGGTCTTGGATTTGACTTCGTCCAGGGAAACACCCGGAGCCAGTTCGACAACGGTCAGGCCATGCGGTGTGATGTCGAAGACGCCGAGGCCGGTGATGACCCGGTCAACGCAGCGCACGCCGGTCAGCGGCAGGGAACACTGTTTCAACAGCTTCGGATCGCCTGCCTTGGAGGTGTGGTCCATGATGACGACGACGCGCTTGACGCCGGCGACGAGATCCATTGCGCCGCCCATGCCCTTGACCATCTTGCCCGGGATCATCCAGTTGGCGAGGTCGCCGTTCTGGCTGACTTCCATCGCGCCGAGGATCGACAGGTCGATGTGACCACCGCGGATCATGCCGAAGCTGTCGGCGGATGAGAAATAGCTGGTCTGCGGCAGTTCGGTGATTGTCTGCTTCCCTGCGTTGATCAGGTCGGCATCAACCTCATCATCGGTCGGGAACGGGCCCATGCCGAGCATGCCGTTTTCCGATTGCAACGTCACATGCACGCCGTCCGGAATGTAGTTGGAAACCAGTGTCGGAATGCCGATACCGAGATTGACGTAAAAGCCGTCGTGAAGTTCTTTTGCCGCGCGCGCGGCCATATCGTCACGTGTCCAGGCCATGTTTTTATCTCCTCAACTCGATCAGGCTTCGCGGATGGTGCGCTTTTCGATGCGCTTTTCATGGCTGCCGACAATGATGCGGTCGACAAAGATACCGGCGGTGTGGATGTTGTCCGCATCGAGTTCACCGACCTCGACCAGCTCTTCCACTTCGACAACCGTTGTCTTACCAGCGGTTGCCATCATCGGATTGAAGTTTCGCGCGGTCTTGCGGTAGATCAGGTTACCTTCCTTGTCGGCCTTCCAGGCTTTGACCAGGGAAACGTCGGACACAAGACCGGTCTCCATGATGTAGGTCTCACCGTTGAAGTCCTTGTGCTCCTTGCCGTCGGCAATCAGCGTCCCCACACCGGTCTTGGTGTAGAAACCCGGGATGCCGGCACCGCCAGCGCGGATGCGCTCGGCAAGTGTCCCTTGCGGGTTGAACTCAAGCTCCAGCTCACCGTTGAGGTATTGCTTTTCGAAAGTCGCGTTCTCGCCCACATAGGACGACACCATTTTCTTGATCTGTCGGGTTTGCAGCAACAAGCCCAGACCGAAATCATCCACGCCGGCATTGTTGGAGATCGCGGTGATGTTTTGGGCGCCGGATTCCCGCAGAGCCACAATAAGGTTCTCCGGAATCCCGCAAAGGCCGAAGCCACCGGCCATCACAGTCATTCCGTCAAAGGTCAGGCCCTCCAGGGCAGCCTTTGCGTCCGGGTAGACTTTGTTCATTTTTCACTCCCGTTTGGTGTCGTAACGCACGTCGGCGGCACATTCGCTGCAAGTTTTCCTTCGGTCAAGGGGCAATGATGCATTGCAGCGAAAAACATGAACGCATATTCAGATCGCAAGGTTTACCCTGTTTGCGGATTGTCGTATGCGAACAGCATCTTGATCCGTGGATATGGTTTTGTGCCGATCCGGATATGGTATGTAATTCCTTAACGGTCAAACGAAGATTACCGACGAAAGACGCTGACGCCTTGTACCAATTCCTGTCGACCCTTTTTAAGATTGCGGTGATATCGCTGCTGGTCGGCGCCGGATTGTCGTTCATCAACATCACGGCGGAAGATGTGCTCGGCTCCGTCGGCCTCAGCCCGATCCAATTGTGGATCTATATGCTTGAATTCCGGGACTGGGCGATCCCCAACATGATCCTCGGCGCGTTTATCGTGGTACCGGTCTGGCTGGTGATCTATCTCTTCCGCCCGCCCCGCGCATAAGCCTCAGCCCTCTGCGCCAAAGGCTGCCCGTTCATCACGTTCTCTTTGCACCTGCTGTCGCTTGGTGGCAATGGAGGCTGCAATCACACCGATCGAAACAAGCACGACCAGGATCGTACAGACCGCATTGATTTCCGGCGTAACACCAAGGCGGACCTGGGAATAGATCTTCATCGGCAAGGTGGTTGCACCCGGCCCCGTTGTGAAGCTCGCAATCACGAGATCATCCAGAGACAAGGTGAATGCCAGCATCCAGCCCGCGATGACACCAGGTAGAATGATCGGCAGCGTGATCAGGAAGAACGTTTTAACTGGCGGGCAACCAAGATCTTCTGCCGCCTCTTCAACGGATTTGTCGAACCCGACCAAGCGCGATTGCACGACCACGGCCACGTAGCACATGGCAAACGTGGTGTGCGCTATGATAACCGTCCAAAATCCACGCGCCTGATCCATTGCCACAAACAGAAGCAGCAGCGACAACCCGAGGATCACCTCCGGCATAACAAGCGGGGCGAAGATCATGCCCGAAAACATTGAGCGCCCCATAAACCGCCCTGAACGCACCAAGACCAATGCGGCCATTGTGCCGAGCACCGTCGCGACAGATGCCGAAACAAAGGCAACACGCAGCGTCACCCACGCCGCATCCAGCAACTGATCGTTCTGAAGAAGTTCAACATACCACTTGGTGGAAAATCCGCCCCACACCGTCACCAGCCGGCTTGCGTTGAACGAATAGATGACCAGCAACACGATCGGCAGATATAGAAACGAAAAGCCGAGGACGATCGACGTCACATTGACCCAGGAAGGGCCGCGCGTCATAGGTTCTTCTCCGCCATCTTCTGTTGC
>CALDSI010000057.1 GCA_937911395.1 uncultured Labrenzia sp. | reverse complement strand
TTCCCCGAAACGGCGTCGACCATTAATCCGGCTGAGGCAAAAATGCCGAGCCAGTGGATCTGCGTGGCATCGACCTCGGGCAGCGTGGCCACAACATCAAATGCTGCGCGAATGTCGGAGGTTTTTGCTGCCGGGCTTTCAACGAAACGAACATTTTCAGGCATATCCCCGGATTTACCCCAGCCGCGGAAGTCAAAGGTGAAGGCCGCGAACCCGCGGGCAACCATCTGATGGGCGTAGACCGATGGCATCTGTTCTTCAACCGATGTCCAGGCGCCGGTCACAACCACGGCCGGCAGGGCCTGACCATCATGTTCTTCCGGCAGGTACAAGGTGCCGGAAAGGATTGCACCTTCGTTTTCAAAGGTGATGGTGCGGGTTTCAACCTGCGCGATGGCTGAGGTGGAGGCCATCAACAAAGCTGCGGTGGTCACGGAACGGATGGTCATATCGGTCTCTCCAAAATCTATGTTCTGGGCACTTTCGCCCGATGACATTGGAGATACACCTCGCCCCGCCGGATTACTTGAACAGGCCTGCTTTGTTTTTGAAGGATCCGGCCAAACGTTAGGGCTAAGATTCTAGGCTGCGCGGTACTGGCGCGGTGTTTGGCCGGTCACTTGTTTGAACGACCGGGAAAAATGGGCCTGATCGGCAAACCCGCAGGCGATTGCGATTTCGCCAAGCGGCCGTTTCGGATCCCGCATCATCCCGATTGCCTGTTCGATCCGGTAGGCAAGGACATATTGCATCGGCGTTTCACCGACCGTTTCCTTGAAGACACGGGCAAAATGGGACGCGCTCATGCCGGCGACCTGCGCAAGCTCTTCCACGGAAATCGTTTGGTCCAGCCTATCGCGGATGAAGCTGAGAACCCGCTTGTAATGCTCGGAGGTAAACCGCGCCGACAGCGCCAGGTCTTCGGCCTGTTGCTGACCGTATTTTTGAAGCAGCTTGACCAGAAACACCCGGCTCATCGCTTCAAACATGACGCCCGAGGAAAGATCATTGGTTTCCAGCGCATCCCGCAGCATGACACCGGCGGCGCACAGATCCGCATCCTGAAACTGCGGCAGATCGGCGAGCTGCTGATGGGTGAGGACAAGGCCCAGTTCATGCAGCGCGAACCGCTCAACCTTCTTCGGATCCAGGGTCACGACGATGACGTCAGAGGTGCCGAACCACCGCCATCCGGACCGCAAACCTGCCGGCGTGACGACAATCTCGTCCTTTTCAAAGATGAAATCGCGCAGTTCGCCGCCGCGCCAGTTCTGCACCCGGTGCGGAGTCTCGCACAGGTTCAACAGAACATGATGTTCGGCAAAGACTTCTTCCGGCATCGTATCCGGCTCGGCCCGGAAATACCGCACCGACATCAACGCGGCCGCCGAGACATGCGCCATGTCATCGCTGCTGAGAAGCGGCAAAGACGGAAAGATTTCGGCATAACGTCGTGGCACCAGCACACCTCCTTCGGCCGCAGTCTAAAGGCCCCGCAAGAGGATGGCTATGGGTGTAAGATCAAAGGCGCGGGCTTTAGAGGTTGTTAAAGCGCGATCCCTCCGCGAAGACCGAAGATGGCAAGGCTGTCTTCGTCCGGATTGAGGGCCGGGTTGGCAATGAGTTGAACGCTTGGTGTGATGGCGAGGCTGGGTGACACCGTAAAACGGTAAAAGATCTCCGCTGTGTACTGGTCCTTGTCAAAAGCATCGCCCGGGTCCGACCAGTTCAAACCAACACCGAAGAGATCCGTTTCCCTTGTGTAAAGCCCGAGCCCGGCCGAAACGGTTTTCTTGTAAAGCGCAGCCTTTCCTTGAGAAAACCCGGCCCGCAGAAACGGCATCCAGCGATTGTCGAAAAACCAGCTTGCAGATCCCGCAACACCCCAATCGTCCTTGCGGGATCCGTCTTTGGCCCCGTCGCTCTGCCAGACGGTGAGGTGAACGTTGTCGAAATAGATCCGGTCCTGACTGCTCATGTAACCGATCTCGAAGCTTTTGAACGTTTCACCGTCTTTGAAAACATCGAAATTCGGCTGGGTCGGGTCCCCGTTTGCATCTGCGATGCTGGCGATCGCATAGAGGTTCTGATGCAGGCGGACACCGCCGGCAATCCCGAGGCCCTGGTTGGGTGCATTGATCGTCGGGTTGGTGTTAAAGGCCAGATTCTGAAAGGCTGTGTAGGGGCTGACGAGACCGTAAACATCGACGAAATCCGTCACATCGATTTGGCCGACCTGCACTGTCCAGGCACCGCTTTCAGCCCGCTGCGTCCAGAACAGGTTTGTCAGCGCCAACTGGATGTCGTTAAACGCCGTTCCGGTAATGGATTGCGCGCCGCTGTCGAACCCGAAAAACTGCGGCGCTACGGAAGTATAGGCCGTGCGGTGTTCCAGCTTGGCGGTCAGTCCGCCGTGCTCGAAGGCCTGCCAGGTGCCATAAATCCGGGCCATGCCGCCTGCCGCGTGACCCTGTCCAACATCCGTGTTCGACCATTGCCCGAGGCTGAGGTAGTCGATCTTGAAGTCGATGTTCGCAGACGCGTTCAAACGGTCTTTCAAGGCAAACCACTGCGGAACCAGGCCCTGCGGAAAGCGGGATCGGAATTGCGGGTCGGTAAGGCCGTCACCGTCCGACAAATCCGCACGAACCGAACTCGGACCGCCAAGACCCGGAGTGGTTTCGTCTTGCGCATGAACAAGACCGGGGCTGAGGAGCACAGCACCCGCCAGCAACCAACTGCGAATCTTCCAGTACCGCCGGCCCAAGATCATAGACGGCCCGCTTCAGGCTTTGGCGGTGTCCAGTGTGGTCTCACAGGCCAGGGTTTTCTGTCGGTCTCTGCTCCCCCTGAAGAGACAGCAGGCGCGATGCTCGCAACCTCGAGCAGGAAGGTCGAGATCATGTTGACCGGCCCATCGACAACCCGGATCGTCCGCCGGGACGGGGCGATTTCCAGCTGCCCGCTGACCTCGATCGGCTCGTAGATGAAACGCGGATACCACGCCTCGTCAAACACAAGCCGCAAGAGCTGGTTCGGTGGGGGCGGGGGCATATGACTGCACATGCCGCGTTCGGGAACAAGATAGGCGGTGAACCGGCCGTCCGCATCTGGCGGGGCGGGAATGACAAAACCGCTCAGGGTTGCCGGTTTGCCATCAAGATCAGGGTTTCCAGCAGTTCCGGCACGCTCGCGCCGCTCCGCGACGACCCAGCGCTGTTCGATCAGCCAAACGGGATCCACGCCCGTTGGTTTCCAGATCTGGAGCGCGTCCACCAGTTGCCGCTGCACATCGCTGCGTTGCTGGTCTGACAACGTCGAAACGGTCAATCGCGCCTTCAGCCGGGCGATCGTGGCCAAGGTTTCCAACTGATCGTATGCCAGACCCCGGTATGGGTCCTCGTACTCCTGAACCGACTTGTCCGGCAGATCGGTCCAGGAGATTTCGGAGGCCTCTGGCGTGGCACCAAGCACTCCCACGAAAAGCGCAACTGCCGCCAGCCGAAGTGTTGCTTGCCATGGAGAGAAGACAGCCATCCGATCAATACCCAGGATCAGTTCAAGGTGTTCTTGAAGATCTCTCCGTCTTTCATGATGAGGCGGATGGTTTCCGGACTTTCAGGGCGCGGGTCGGCCCCAAACCACTGATCCCCGGTGCCAACAACAGAGAAATCCTCCAGTGGGTTGCCATCAATGAGAAGAATGTCCGCATAAGCGCCTTCCTCAATCACACCGAGTTTGCCGAGCGTATAAGGATTGGTGAAGTCTCCGGACAGTTCAGCAATCTCGCCGCCAATGGATGTCAATGTCACCATGGACTGATGGGGGCCAAAGAATTCGTTGTTGAGGTGCTTTTCATAGGCAATCTGGATATTGCAGGCCTCTACAGTGCCGACACAGTCCGTCTGGAAGCCACGCTTGACCGGGCATTTCTTCATGTTCGGAATGTAGTTCTCAAATGTTGCAGACGCGGAAATGGCTTTAGCAAGGCTCGACGGCTGGTTTTTCACCGCCGGAATGTCCAGAAGGCCTGGATCAAAGGCCGTCAGGTTGGTCGTGATGTAGGCGCCCTTTTCGTTCATGATTTCGGCAATATCGCAATCGAACGAAAAGCCGTGCTCGATGGACATGACACCGGCCTCGAGCGCCGACATGATCGCTTCCTTTCGATAGGAATGCGCCATGACATAACTGCGATACTCGCTCGCAACCTGAACCGCTGCCTCGATCTCTTCCTTTGACCCGGCGAGCAGTTGCCAGGGATCGAAGGCCGAGACCACACCGCCAGACTGCATGAACTTCAGCTGGGTCGCCCCCATGCGGAAATTGTTGCGGCCAAACATATACACATCATCCACACCGCTCACTTCCTGCGCCATGTTCAGGCGGCTGAAGTTGGTGGCTGCGCCCGGAGGAGAGGTGAAATTGGCAAAGTCGGCATGCCCGCCGCGGGTGCTCAAAAACGCGCCGGATGGATAATAGCGCGGTCCGACAATCTGTCCGGAATCGATGGCACGGCGCAGCCCACCATTGGCTCCGCCCGCATCACGCACGGTGGTAAACCCTTGCATCAAATACATTTCGGCCATGCGCGTTGCATGAATGCCGAAGTCTTCCCAGGTGGAGGTGGGGGGCGGTGCGCTCAAGGATGGGCCCATCAGCATCGAGTGGGCGTGGGGGTCGATGGGGCCGGGCGTGAGCGTGCGGCCGCCGGCGTCGTCTTCTGGCCGAAGCGCCAAACCGATGGCGGCAGTCGAGACGGTCTTGATCAGATTGCCCTCGACCAGAACGCTGGCGTTTTCGATACGCTGTGCGTTGACGCCGTCAAAGACGTGGACATTGGTGAACAGGGTCTGTCTCGGAGCAGGGGTCTCTTGAGACTGCACCAAATTCGCGTGCACCAAAGCACCGACCAGAGCAACGGTTCTAAACCGTAGCCTTTAGAAGATGGCGCATCGTTTTCCTCCCACAGCGACAGTTCTGACAATGCGATGTTATAAAATTACATTGCAATCAGAATAACTTAGTTGAGGGATGGTCCCATATTTGGAGAAACTTGTCAGCTTCCAATCCGGGTAAGCCGGATCTGGTTTTTGTCATGCTGGACGGCTGACAGATGCGCCGAACGTTGCAGCCTGGCGTCTGGAGTTCACCAAAGGCATCGCCATCCGAGATCACTCAGCCGCATTAAAGCGCAATACGCAATCGCAAAGAACATCGCGCCCAATTTCTTCTTCACCCCGCCGCCAGCAAAAGGGAAAGGACAGTCGGGGTTTGGCTGTACGGTTTCCACGCAAGATCATGATCCATCAGGTCCTGGTAGCTCAGGCCATCGCGCCAGACGCTTTTGAGGGCATTGATGCTGGTGATCAGATCATAGTACTGAAGACTGCGCAGTCCGGCAGCGGGAACAAACTCCGGCGGTGCGCCCGGTGAAAAGCGCACAGCAGCGACCTCATCCGCGAGCAGGATGGTCAAAGTCTGACCCGGCGCCATAGTATTCTGGACATCGGGCTGCATTTCGCGGGCAAGGTCCAGGATCCAGGCCCTCGACCATTGGTGATAGGCCTGGCCCGGCTGGGCATCGTAAACCCGGGCGGTAATCACGCCTTCAGCGCGGGCGCTGAGTTCTGCCTCATATACCACCTTCGCTTCCGGCACTTTGGAGAACAACATCACCCAGAGCAGGGGATTGCCGCAGGCTAGGCTCGCTGATGTGCCGCACATCAGGAAAAGGGTGACGAGTAAGGATCGCATTTCCAGCCCCCCTTACTCGGCCGTGCTGTCATAGGTGAGCTTCCCGCCCATCATGGTGTACAGCACGTCCACCTCGGAAATATCATTCGGATCAATGTCGTAGAGGTTCTCGTTCAGCACCACGAGATCAGCTTTCTTGCCGACTTCCAGGCTGCCGACTTCGTCGGACATGTTCATACCATGCGCCGCGTTGATCGTCTGGGCTCTCAGCGCCTGTTCAACTGTCAGCTTTGCGGCTTCTCCGCCAAGCGGTGGTACGTCCTTACGGCCGTCCAGCTGGCGCGTGACAGCGCCTTCAATGGCAGACAGCGGGCGATACTCGGACGCATAGCCTGCGACGGGCCAATCAGACCCGAGCGAGAACGAACCGCCAGCGGCAATGACCTTCGCGGCGGGAAATGCGTTGTTCATGCGGTCTTCACCAACCCGGCTGCGCGCAATCGTCTGCATCAGAGGGTCCAGGCTCATCCACGCACCACTCGAGTCGTAGGTCACACCCAATTCGCCAAACCGGGCGAAATCGTCTGGATGAACATAAACCCCGTGCGTGATCTTGTGATGCCGGTCTCGCGGAGGGTTGGTCTCGATTGCCGTTTCAATCGCATCCAGCAGTTTGCGCACTGCAAGGTCACCAAAACAGTGACACGTTATGTCAATGCCCGCAGCATCTGCACGAACAACTGCGTCTTCGACAATATCATAAGGAATAATTGGATCTGGAACGTTGTCAGGTTCGTCGGAATAGGGGGCGACCATCAAAGCGGTCCATTTGTCATCGCCGCCGTCAATATTGATCTTTAGGTATTTCGCCTGGACCAGATTTGAATTGTACTTCTCCCGCAGCTCCATTGTGCCTGGGATCGGATCTACCGTTGGGTCGTTCCAATACCAGGAGCCGACAACCCGAAGCGGGAGCTTGCCCTCACGCTCGAAGGTCTGAAGCATCTGAAAGCCTTCGTCCTGACCGAGGCCCTGAATGCCGTGGTCATGAAGAGCGGTTATTCCTGCAGCCGCAAACCGCCCCATCCACATTTCAACGCCTGCTGCGATAAATTCGGGGTTTATGTCCAAGAGTGCAGAGAGAACCTGTAATTGAGCCGGTACTTCGACAATCCAGCCTGTTGGATTGCCGTCGTCATCACGTTCAAAAAAAGCAAATCCGGGGACCGTGTCAGGCGTGTCCTTGTCGATGCCGGCAATTTCAAGCGCCTTGGAATTTACCCAAGCTGCGTGGCCATCGATCGCCCAAAAGAACATCGGCCGGTCCGATTCAATCTCGTCCAGCATGGCCGCCGTCGGGTTGCCATCGGTCCACGGGTTGAAACGCACACCAAATCCGAGGATCGGGTCATCGTCGTTGGTTTCAACTTCTTCCCGGATACGGGCAAAGATTTCATCCGTGTCGTCGCTCTGAAGATCGACACCTAGCATGATGAGACCCCCGGCCGCAGCATGAATGTGTCCATCGACAAACCCCGGCAGCACCATCTTGCCCTCAAGATCGATCACTTCCGTGCCCAGCCCAATCACATCACCAAGGCCCGCCGCATCGCCGACATAGGTGATTTCATCGCCTTCGATCGCGATGGCCTCCGCGACCGTACCGTTCTCATCCATTGTGTGGATCTGGCCGTTGATCAGCGCTAAGTCGGTTGCCGGATTGGCCCTCGGATTTTGCGCAAGAGCAGTAGTGGACGCCCCCATCATCACCGATGCCGACAGTGCAATCAGTTTTCCAAACCGCATAACAGTCCTCCCCGGGAAACAAACGCCGGAAGAACACATGTTATAAAATAACGTTGCGTTGCGAACGGCTTAGCTCAAGAGCGCGTCCCACAGTTTGGCACGGTTGTCAGCTTACATACCCGGCAAGCCGGGCTTGGATCTTCTCCGGGCGGTTCGACTGGTGCTGCGATAACAGGCACTCATATCCGAGAAACAGAAGCCCCTCGCCGTCGTTGCCAATGAAGCGATGGCCTTTTATCGAACCCGGTTTTCTATATGGTACGGAAGTGCCTGAAAACGGTTTACGGTAAGGACCGGGCGCTCTGACTAGACAAGCGAAAAGTCTCCGAGCGAGCCGCTTTCGGTGAGTGTCGACAGCCCGGTCACACCGGTGAGCTTTATCAACTGTTCGTCGCCGGAACCGAAGGTGTTTTCGTAGAAAATATAGGTGTCGGCACCATGTTCGAAAAACACCACTTCCTGGATACCAACATTGGTGTCGTCAGTGTCCAGCACCGCCAGTTTTTCAACGAGTGTATCGTCGGCTGCCGCGAAAGTTGCCTTGCCACCGCTGCTCACAGCCACAATAAGTCCAGCAAGTCCGGTTGTGTTTATCGATGCGCCGGCAACCTCATAGATGTTCGCT
>CALDSI010000056.1 GCA_937911395.1 uncultured Labrenzia sp. | reverse complement strand
TTTGATCCAGCCAGCCGCTTACATCATTCCCCATTGCCGACAAGCTGGATCCTGTCAGCCGCAGCACGCGTGCGGGTATACTGCAGCGGACGGCCCTCGGGATCGACATTGATGCTTTCAATCACCACGACCGGCTGCCCCAAGGCGATACCGAGTTGCTGAGCGTCCTCAGTATCAACCAGTTCTGCAGAAATCCGGCTTTCCCGCCGGCTATAGTCCTTGATGCCGCCCCGGCGCAAAGCTTCGGTAATGGTGCCGCATTCCGCGTAGTCGGCCACCAAATTCGGAACCCGGGCCTGCTGAAGCCAGCTGGTTCCCACCATCATTGGCACACTGTCGGCAACCCGTAAGGTCTTGAGGCGGATCAACGGTGTTCCCAGCGGAACCTCCAAGTGCTGTGCCAACAATGCATCCGCATCTTCGATTTCTGACCCAATCAAACGGCCGCTTGGCGAGCGGTCCTGGCCGGAGACAATTTCCGAAAACCGTGTCCGGGCATTGATGGGGTAGCTCAGCGGAGCGCTCGCCACAAACGTTCCACGGCCTTGATCTGCCCGCAACAGCCCCTCAGCCGTTAACGCAGCAATGGCCCGGCGGACCGTATGCCGGTTCACTCCGAAGCGGGACGCTATCTCGGATTCCGGTGGAAGGCGGCTGCCTTTCTCGTAACCACCTGCGGCGATTTCGCCCTTCAGCATTTCCATGATCTGGCGCCACACAGCAATGCCTGCAGCCCGGTCCAGTTTGCTTTGTCCTGTCATGCGCCCGTCATCAAATTTCGCTACTCAAGAGTCAATAAGTTTATTTGTCTATACAAATAGACAAATTGAGTCTACAACCCGCGCACGCACCGGCCTCAAACTCTCAAAGCGGCCAACCAACACAAAGGCGTGTTCATGATCGAGACCACACCGTCTTCCACAATTGCCGGCGACCAAGCCGCCCGGCAGAAGAACCTTGCCATTCTCGCCCAGGCTCCAGCCGAAATCCTGGACCAGAAGTTCAATAACCTGACGCCACCACATTACGAACTTGTGCGCCAGCCGGAGACGGGTCTGGTGATGGTCCGTGGCCGGATGGGCGGGACCGGCAGCCCCTTCAACCTTGGCGAGGTCACGGTCACCCGATGTGTTGTCCGCCTGGACAGCGGCGAAACCGGCAGTGCTTACGCCCTCGGCCGCGACAAAACGAAGGCTCTGCAATCAGCCGTCATTGATGCCCTATGGCAGCGCGGGGAAATGCGGGCAGAAATCGAGGCGGACATCCTCCGCCCGCTTTCGAACAGCCAGACAGAGCGCAAAGCCACCGTCCGCGAGGAAACCGAAGCAACGCGGGTCAATTTCTTCACAATGGTGCGGGGAGACAACTGATGACCGCAACCACTGCACTTGCTGCCGTATTTGCCGATCCTGTTCACGACGCACTAGGGTGTTTCCGGACCATTATGAACGCTATGGCGCGACCGGGAACGCTTCAGGTCCTTGGTCAAACCCATCTCGCACCACCAGCACCGCTGACACCAGCAGCCGCGGCCATCGCGCTCACCCTGTTCGACTATGACACAACTGTCTGGCTCGACAAACAGCTTGCAAAGTCCGAGAGCTTAAAGACCTTCCTTCTCTTTCACACGGGCGAACCAATCTTAAGCGAACCTGTCGTCGCAGCCTTTGCCCTTATCGCAGATCCGGCCAACATGCTGCCGCTTGCAAGCTTCAATCAGGGCTCGGCCGAGTATCCGGACACGTCCACGACACTCATCCTGACATGCCAAAACCTGAACAACACAGACGGTGTTGTGCTCGAAGGACCCGGCATAAAAGACACGCAGACTTTTGAAACAGGTCCAGTGCCGCAAGTGTTCTGGGATCAGGTCATTTCCAACAACGCCCAATTCCCGCGCGGTGTCGACCTGATCTTCGCAGGCAAAGACACCATCGCAGCCCTTCCCCGCTCCACCTCAGTCACTCTAAAGGAGGCCTGAGCCCATGTATGTTGCTGTAAAGGGTGGCGAAAAGGCCATCCGCAATGCCCACAAGCTAACCGCCAAGCGGCGCCGCGGTGACACCTCCGTTCCCGCGCTGACACTGGAGCAAATCGCCGAACAGCTGTCACACGCAGTGGCGCGGGTGATGGGAGAAGGTTCGCTCTACGATGAAACGCTCGCTGCTCTTGCAATCAAGCAATCGCGCGGTGATCTCATCGAGGCCGCCTTCCTGATGCGCGCCTACCGGACAACACTGCCGCGCTTCGGCTACAGCCAACCCGTCGACACGGCAAAAATGCTTGTCGAACGCCGGATCTCGGCAACCTACAAGGACCTGCCAGGCGGCCAGCTGCTCGGCCCGACATTCGACTATAGCCACCGGCTTCTGGATTTTGCGCTGGCCGCTGAAGGTGAAGGCGGGGACCTTGATGCAGAAACCGCTCCGGTCGAAGACGAGCCGATGCCACGCGTCACCGATCTCCTCGGAGATGAAGGCCTGATCGAACCGGACCCGGCCGCCGATGAAAACGCGCCGGTGGGCGATCTCACCCGCGATCCACTGTCTTTTCCGGCAGACCGGGATCTGCGTCTGCAAAATCTGGCCAGGGGCGACGAGGGCTTCTTGCTCGCGCTCGCCTACTCCACGCAGCGCGGTTACGGCCGGACGCACCCTTTTGCCGGTGAAATTCGGTACGGTGAGGTCGAAGTTGAGTTTTTCGCGGAAGAACTCGGCTTTGCTGTCACGCTTGGCACGATCAAGGTGACCGAGTGCCAGATGATCAACCAGTTTTCTGGATCGGCGAAGGCTCCACCCGCCTTTACGCGCGGTTACGGCCTCGTCTTCGGACAAGTAGAGCGCAAGGCCATGTCCATGGCCATGGTTGACCGGTCTTTGCGCTGGGAAGAGCTCGGCGAAGAACAGGTTGCCCCGGCCCAGGACGGTGAATTCGTTCTCTCTCATTCCGATAATATTCAGGCGACCGGTTTCGTCGAACACCTGAAACTTCCGCACTATGTCGACTTCCAGGCCGAACTCGATCTGGTGCGCCGCATGCGCGGGGAGTGGTTCGAAAAACGGGCGCGCGAAGAGGCTGAAACCACCGCCAAAGAGGCTGCGGAATGAGCAACGGCCTCAGCCATATGACCTTCATCGTCAGTGATCTGAACAAGATGACGCAGATCCTGACGGGCGTCTTGAAAGCAGAAGAAGTCTACGACAGCGGCCAGGACACCTTCTCTTTGTCGGAGGAAAAATTCTTTCTGGTCGGTGATGTCTGGATCGCGATCATGAAAGGCACGCCACTTTCCGAGCGCACCTACAATCACGTCGCCTTCAAGATCGAAGAACAGGACTTTGAAGCCCGGCTTGCCGCGATCCAATCGCTCGGCCTTGAGTTCAAGCCGCCGCGCGACC
>CALDSI010000055.1 GCA_937911395.1 uncultured Labrenzia sp. | reverse complement strand
GGTCGCCATCCGTCTCAAAGTGCGAATAATAGCCGCAGCTGTGGAACGATGTGTTCACGCTGTCGGAATGGCTCACCCGGGCGTAGGTGCATAAGTAGGTGCCGCCGAGGAAGACAATTCCAAGATCCTGTCCGGAAAGGTTCAGTTTTTGCTGGATATACATGACAGGATTATCTTCAGCGAACGCGGCGATCTCGGCCCTGGCGTTGACACCCGCTTCGATGATGCACATACCGCGCGCTTTGGTGGAATACAGCGGCTTGAAGACGGCCGCGCCATAGCGTTCCACCGCAGCTTCTGCAGCTTCCAGATCCTCGGTCACGACCGTTGCCGGCATGGGCGCACCGGCCGCGCGCAAAGAGACCGTGCAGGCAAGCCGGTCGATCAGCCGCAAAATGGCCTCCGGCGGGGAGAAGATCTTGACGCCTCGGCTTTTGGCAAAACGCAGCAGCTCCAGCCGGTCGAGCGCATGCGGGCTGTAGATTTCGCTGATTTTTTTGATAACGAGCCCGTCAAGCGCGCAAAGATCCTGCCCCTGGTACATGACGGCACTGGTTTCCAGATCGAGCGTCACGGCTGCCATGTCGATCACCAAACGGAAGCCGGTCTTGGCCTCGATCACATCGGCAAGCGCTTCAGTGGACCATTTGCCGGGAATGCCAACGACCCCGATCTTGATGTCAGTCAACGAACAACTCCTTGATGGGCAGCTTGAACCGCTCTTCTTTACCTTGGGGGCACTCCAGCGCCTGTTCGAGCAAGAACCTGGCGCGAATGAACATGCGCCGCGCGTGGGATTTGTCGAACACGAACCGCGTGGAGGTGGCAAAGCTGCGCGCAAGGCCCAGGGCGAGGCGGTATTCATAGGTCCGGTCTTTCTGGGACCGGGCAAATTTTGCGGCGACCGATTGCAGGTCGCAGGCGACTTTGGCGAGCCGGCGGCGCACCGGAATGTCCTGGATTTGCAGCCGGTAGTTGGAAATCATGAAGACGGAGACGTCCTGAACGTAGTCCATGTAGCGGGAGCGGTGCAGGTCGATGAAATGCAGCTTTTTCTCCGCGGGGTCATAGATGACATTGTCGAGATTGAAGTCGCCGTGAATGTGCACGGAGAAGGCCGCTTCGAGTTTGTCTTCACGCACTGCGGCTTCCCGGACGAGTTCGTCAAAACCCTTCAAACGCAACCCACCGAAACGTTGCGGCTCAGCACGGAATTCCGGATGAACGCGGTAAACCTCGGGCAGGCGCCGGGACAACTGGCGCATGGAGGCCATGACGGCGGGTTCTTCCATGCGTGTGCTGCGCCACACGTCGTTCAGGGTCTTGGCCAGTTTCTTCTGGGCTTCCGCGAGAAGAGCGTCGTTTTCGTTAAGGACCAGCTGTTCGAATGTGTAACCCGGCAGATGCGCGATTAGGAGGGCGGCTGACTGACCTCGCTTTTGATAAGACAGGATTTTGGGGGCCAGTCCGGGGTAGATCGAGTGCCAGCTTTTTACGCCGGCCCGTTCCTCGCGCACCTTGCGCAATTCCCCGTCTTTAAAGACCGCATTGACCGGTTCGCCGTTTCCGGAGCGCGAGCGGACGGAGGAAATGGCGCTTCCTGAGCGGGTTTCAGCCAGTGGGACCATATCGACCGGTTCGTCGTCCTTGGTCGATGGCAGCAGGCTTTTCAGCGTGAAATAGCGCTCGAACTGGACCGGCTGACCGAGATTGACCGAAAGAATGGCTTCGGAGATCGACTGAAGCGCATCGCCGATCCGCCGGACTTCGTTGGCAACCAGCAGACTGTTTGCAATATCCGCCGTGTGCTTGGACTTGCGCATGTCCTCGGTCAGTGTGCGGAAAACCCGGTCGTACAGATCTTCCATTTTCTCGCGGATCTGGCCGATGCGGACGGCGGATTTGCTGTCAGACCGGGCAAGGGCCGGCTGAATCAGCTTTAGACTGTCGCGAACCTGCTTGAGAACCTTGGTGTAGGCATCAGCCCGCAGGTAAGCCTTGCGGTCCACAGTCTCAGCGTATGTCAGGCTGCGCCGGGCAAGGCGGCTGATCAGGTCAAGGTTCTGCGCAATCAGTTCGACGTTTCGCAGCAGGTTCTGCTGTTCGGAAGTGACTTTCTTTTGAGACAGAATTTGCGTGCTGGCTTTGGTCAGCTTTGAAGCGAGATTGTAGGAATACCCTGCGCGCAAAATGACCTTTTGCGCGGCTGCCTGACTTGGTGACTGGAAGTAGTCTTGCATTCCGGTGAGCTGACCGTCGATTTCCACGCTTAGAAAATAAAGGTTCTCGTCGATCGCGCGGGGGAGTTTAGTCATCGAATACTCCCAGATAGACCGGTGCGGCAGTGGTAAGTGCTGCCGCGTAGGCCGGGCGGAAGTCCGCCGCGCTTTTAGCCGGAGAGGCCCAGATCGTCCCGACTTGCGAGGGATCAGGATGGGGGCCGGTCACCGGCACATAGTCGTCGGGCACTTCACAGGCGAACAGCAGCTCCAACTGATGCCGCTTCCCCTCCGTTTTGGTTTTGAATACTTCGGCAACATGCAAAAGGGGGCCTACGGTCACGGTCGTACCGACTTCTTCCGCACATTCACGGATCAACGCCTCTTCTGCGGTCTCGCCCGGGTCCTGCTTTCCGCCCGGCAGGGTCAGGTAGGCCGCAGAGCCACGCTTTTGCTTTACCTGTACCAAAAGATCTCCGTTTCGAAAGATGACGGCCCGGACGGTTGGGCGGATCGGTTCCAGAACCTTGGTCTGTTTCAGTATCATGGCGGTGTACAGTGGCTCTGAGAAGGAAACGTGACAGCAATTCAACACCGTTGATAACACCAAATCGCGGGCTTGGTCTAAATGCCTGAAGGCCCTCGATTTGGTGTTAT
>CALDSI010000054.1 GCA_937911395.1 uncultured Labrenzia sp. | reverse complement strand
TGGCTCGCCTTCGCCGCCGCCTCTCTCATCCTGACCATGGCACCTGGTCCCAGTATCCTATTGGGTATGGTTCATGCTTTGCACTTCGGGACGAAACGCACGCTCTATACTGCCCTCGGAGACATCTCTGCCAACATGATCCAGATGCTGCTGGTCGCAGCAGGCCTTGGCATCGTCATTGCAAATTCAGCTGTCGCATTTCAGATGATCAAATGGGCGGGCGTTGGCGTGCTGATCTTAATGGCCGTCAAAATGTGGCGGTCAGCACCAACTCTACCTGGCGCAGCAACACCGGATCGGTCGTCCCACCCGGCGCGGCTTTATGCGAGCGGCTTTGCGGTTGCGTTTGGCAACCCGAAGGCCCTGGTCTTTTTCACCGCCTTCTTTCCACAATTCATTGACCCGACGGCGCCGGTTCTGCCTCAGTTGTCCATCATGTGCCCAACCATGGCCGTACTCGATTTTGCGTTTGTTATGCTTTATGCGGCCGGTGCCAAACAGTGCCTCGGTTTCCTGAGACAACATCCAAGACTTCTGAACCGGACGGCGGGCGGCACCTTGCTGACGGCGGCCGGAATTCTGGCATCGACGCGTTAGATCAGGATGTCAGGGGCTGATCTCTTCAGCAATCAGCGGCAACAATCCTGGAAAACGAGTGTCGATTTCCTCCCTGCGCAATGCGGCGGCTCTGGAATTGCCCCGATCGACTTGCCGGATCAAGCCCGCTTCTCGCAACACCCGAAAATGGTGCGTGACTGTGGCCTTGCTGACCGGAAGCCGGAAGGAGGCACAGGTCCGCTCCGTGCCAGTGTCTGCCTGGGCTAATTCCCGGATTACACGGCGCCGATGCGGATCTGCCAAGGCGGTGAGGACCTTTCCCAAGTCCAGGTCGACCGGCTCCAGATTGTCGTCCTTCTCTCCCATCTCATCCCTCATGCACCACTCGATAGGTAAGACTTTCATCTTACCTTCCAGTCACTTAGGTATGACATCCATCATACCTAAGGAGATTTCCATGTCCAATCCTGACTTTGCGCTGCCGGATCCCGCCCTCGGTGAAACCGGCCCTTACGCGCTGGTCGGTCAAGCCCGCGCACGGCCTGGTGCCGCCGATAAACTGGAACAGGCGCGTGTCGCGCTCGTTGCCCCGACACGGGAAGAGACAGGCGCGCTTCAATACCACGTCCATCGCGACCGGGCCGACCCGGATCTCTTTGTCTTCTACGAAGCCTGGGCGTCTCTTGCCGACCTGAAGGAACACCTCCAGTTGCCCTACATCCAGCAATTTCTTGCAGGCCATCAGGAACTTGCTGACGGAGAGATGCAAGTTACCTGGCTCAAAATGGCCAGTCCTTATCCGAGAGCCTGACCTCAATAGATGAACTGGCGGACTATATCGCCGCCAGTGCCTTTTCGACGTCCTCGAGAAGATCCTGCGGGTCTTCCAGACCAACAGAAAGGCGCAGGATGCCGTCGGTAATGCCGAGCTCAGCGCGGGCTTCCTCGCCAATCGACTGATGGGTGGTGGTTGCCGGGTGGGTGATCAGGCTTTTAGCATCGCCGAGATTGTTGGAGATCCGGATCAGATCCAGCGCGTTCACAAACCGGAATGCAGCCTCCTTGCCGCCCTCGATTTCAAGCGCCACCATCGTCGAACCACCGCGCATTTGACGCTTGGCGATCTCAGCTTGCGGGTGATCGTCCCGCCCCGGGTAAATCAGGCGTTTGACCTTGGACTGCCCTGCAAGGAAGTCCGCAATCTGTCCGGCACTGTTCGTCTGCTGCGCAACGCGCAGCGGCAATGTCTCAAGCCCCTTCAAGAGCACCCAGGCACTGAATGGGCTCATATGCGGGCCGGTGTGCTTGACAAAAGGCATCACCTCTTCGGTGATCCATTCCTCATCTGACAGAACCACACCACCAAGACACCGCCCCTGCCCGTCTATATGTTTGGTCGCGGAATAGATGACCACATCCGCGCCCAAGTTGAGCGGGGACTGGTACATTGGTGTCGCAAACACGTTGTCGACGATCAAGCGGGCACCAACCGACTTTGCAATTTCTGCAACCGCGGCAATATCAATGACTTCCAGCGTCGGATTGGTTGGGCTTTCCAGAAACAGCGCCTTGGTGTTCGGCTTGACGGCTGCTTTCCACTGATCGATATCCGTCCCGTCTATGAGCGTGCTCTCAACACCAAAACGCGGCAGCAGGATCTCGCAAATATACCGGCACGAACCAAACAGTGCTTTGGCTGCAACCACATGATCCCCGGCCTTGACCGATGCCATCAGGGCAAGATTGACCGCGGCCATGCCGCTGGCCGTCGCCCGAGCTGCCTCCGCGCCTTCCAGCATCTTGATGCGGTCTTCGAACATGGCGACCGTTGGGTTGGCGTAGCGCGAATAGACGAACCCCGGATCTTCGCCATTGAACCGCGCTTCGGCTGCTTCCGCGCTGTCGTACACAAAACCCTGTGTCAGGAACATAGCCTCGGACGTCTCGCCGAACGGTGAGCGGGTGGTGCCGCCATGAACGAGTGCGGTTGCAGGGCGCCAGTTGGTTCCGGCGGTGTTCTTGGTGTCAGTCATGTCGATGTTCGCTCCAAACGAAAAAACCCCAGCCTTAAGACCGGGGTTTGCACCTCCGGCCTTTTTAGCGACTTATTTAACGTGGCTGCAAGCCGGCCGGCCCAAATCACCACGAGGTGGCTTTCACTTAAGCGAAAATGGGCTTTCGGTCAATCTACCTCGCCGTTTTCCTGAGTTTGGCCAGAAAGAGAGTTGGCGGGACCAGCCGCATCCTTTAAGGACGTTAGACGACGATTGCAGGATGAATTGATGAACGTATCAGCGGACCGAAGCACCACAGGCAGCGCATTGATCGCAGCGAGCGGAATTTTGCCCGAGCGCGTTATTCAGGCGATGTTCGCAGCGCAGGAGATTTCCGCCGCAGCGCCCCCTGTCAAAGGTCAAATTCAGCCTGCGAGCCTCGATCTGCGCCTTGGAATAGTTGCTTACCGGGTGCGCGCAAGTTTTCTGCCCGGTCCCGACATCAAGGTGGCCGACCGTTTGGAGCAGTTGAAGCTGCATACCATCGATCTTCAGGAAGGGGCCGTTCTGGAGACGGGAAGCGTCTATATTGTTCCCTAGCAGGAAAGCCTGGCGCTGCGGCCCGACATTTCGGCAACCGCCAACCCGAAAAGTTCCACAGGGCGTCTTGATGTATTCACCCGCGTGATAACCGACAATGGTCAAGCCTTCGATACGATTCCTGCAGGCTACAACGGCCCACTCTATGCCGAGATTTCCCCGCTCACCTTCCCGATCCTGGTACGGTCCGGCTCCCGCCTCAGCCAGATCCGGTTCCGGCGAGGGCAATCGCTTATCCCGGATGCTGATCTTGAAGGCATCCACAAATCAGAAACCCTGATGAGCGGCGGCAACGAACGGATCGGCAGCGGTGTCCAGCTGTCCATTGATCTGGAAGGCGACGGCCCGGGCGGCCTGATAGGTTACCGCGCCAAGCATCATTCCGGGCTGATTGATGTTGATCTGGTCGGCGCACAGGACCCGCTTGATTTCTGGGAACCAATCTACCGCCGTCAGAATGCTGAACTGATCCTTGATCCGGATGCTTTCTACATACTGGTAAGTCAGGAAGCCGTTCACGTACCGCCGGACTATGCCGCCGAGATGGTACCGTTCGATCCATTGGTCGGCGAATTCCGGGTGCATTATGCCGGGTTCTTCGATCCCGGCTTCGGCCATGCGGGCGCAGGCGGTGTTGGCTCACGCGCGGTTCTGGAAGTCCGCTCCCATGATGTGCCCTTTATTGTGGAGCATGGCCAGACCATTGGCCGCCTTGTCTATGAGCATATGGCCGAACGCCCGACCACACTCTACGGCGAGGGCATCGGCTCCAACTATCAGGGCCAGGCCTTGAAGCTCTCCAAGCATTTCAAGGCATCCACCTGAGCGCTGAATGTCCTTGAAAACCATCACCCGCGAATACGAAGGCTTTTTGGAAGACCGGAAGTCCCGGTTCCTGGCCTTCTTGGTACCCATTGAGCGGTTCGGAAGCCGTTTGGAAGAGCTGCGCAAGGAACATCGCAAGGCCAATCACATTGTCACTGCACACCGGCGCCTCCTGCACTACGGGCGGGTCGAGGAAAGCGGCAAGGATGACGGTGAACCGGCCGGAACGTCAGGAATGCCGACCTTGCGCGTCCTGCAGGGCGCAGACCTAATCAATTGTGCGGTGCTGATCGTAAGGTACTTCGGCGGAACAAAGCTGGGCGGCGGAGGCCTTGCCCGCGCCTATTCAGGTGCTGCCCAAGACGCGATTGCGCATGCTGAATTGGTGCCGTTCCAGAAACTCTCTCGGAAAGAGTTCAGCGCAGACTTTGCATCGAGCTCCGAGTTGGAAAGGCAAATCACCGGCCTCGGACTGGATGTCCTCTCGCGCGACTACACTGAAACGGGTGTCGTCCTGATCGTTGAAGGGCCGGAGGATCTTCTGAATGCCCTTAACGGCACCGCGGCAAGCTAGAACTCTAAGCCCAAGCCGCCGTCTGCTGCCACGATGTTTATCGCCCGACGATCGACAAGATCGCTTTCTCACGCCCCCCGCGCTACCTTTGCAAGAACAGAATATCAGCATCCGTTTTGCGGCGTGGAGTAAAAGGCTTGTTTTCAGTGACAAAACGATCGCTTGCCTTGACCGCCATACTTCTGTTCTTCCCTTTTCTATTCACGGCACTGTGGATTACCCTTTTTCAAGCCGGACCTAATCGGCATATTTCCGGCGGGCCAGAAGCCAGCCCAATGGAGCGGCAAGTCGGCCAGCTCATCATGGTTGGGTTTAACGGCACCCGCCCGTTGGATCCGGGTGTCATGGCCGTTAGCGGCCAACTTGAAAGTGGCCGCATCGGCGGCGTCATGCTGCTTGGCCGCAACATTCAAACACCCGACCAGCTGACCACCTTGACCAGCCACCTTGACGATCGAGGTTCCGGGGCTTCTGTTCTGATTGCGGTTGATCAAGAGGGCGGCCTGGTTCAGCGTCTTGCACCTCTTGGCGATCCGATGACCTGGAGCGCAGCGAAGGATCTTCCAGCCGCCACGGACAACTGTGCACCTCGCAAGGAACGCGCTTATTATGCCCGCCGGGCCGACCACCTTGGCGCCTACA
>CALDSI010000053.1 GCA_937911395.1 uncultured Labrenzia sp. | reverse complement strand
GGGGCTGTGAAGATACCCGGGACACCGAAGAAGTCTTTTGTTTCGTACATTTCGACGAACTCCGGCCAAATTGCATAGGCAACCAAAGCCATGAAAACCGCCGAAGCAAAGTCGATCACCCTGCGGATCGTGTCGGCCAGTTTTGGCCGTGTTGTTCCCAGGATCGTAAGAAATCCATCAGAGCGGGTAAGCCGGCTCATCCGAACGACATCAGGTAACTGCAGGAAGACGATCAGAACCATCGAGAACTGAACAACTTCGACTGCCCCCCGGAATGGCGCGTTGAAGCACCCCCGCGCCGCCACCTCGTAATTGCCCACCAGGACCAGACCGAGGACGATCAGGGTGCCAACTGCGTTCGCGCCGCTCGCCACCCAGTTGGCTGCTGTTGCCAAGGCCTTGAGGCCAGTGTCCAGAAGACGCAGCATGTAGCTAATCCTGTACTCAGACTGCGGATTATTGCGTCAGTTCCGCGGACCAGTCGCGCACCGGGGTATGCCCAGCGTCCTTGAGCTTGGCCGTATAGGACTTCAGCATTTCACTGCCTGGCTCACCTTTTGTGTCCAAGTCCGCAGCCCACTCGACCGCGATGTTCGGCATGTTTGCAGCCCATTGCGCACGCTCAGCCGGGTCCATCTCGACAATTGTGCCGCCGGATTCCACATAAGCTTCGAGGCATGCCTCGTCTCTGTCCATGGAAACACCGGCCACGTGATCGCTATAGGCAACAGCCACGTCTTGCAGCACCTCTTTCACCTCATCCGGAAGCTTGTCCCAGTAGTCCTTGTTCACGGTGATCGTTTTGGAATTCACCGCGCCCAGATCAGCCTTGAGCATATACGGGGCAACTTCTGCGATCTTGAAGGTCTTGGCCGCTTCCGGCCACAGCATCGCGTTGTCGACCAGACCGGTTTGCAGCATGTTGTAGAAGTCGGTCAGACCTCCGCGAACACCGGCGGCATTATCAAGACCCTCCAAGTACCGCAGGTTCATGCCTGCACCAGCAACCTTGGATCCGCTCAAGTCAGACAAAGAGCTGATCGGCTCCTTGGAGAAAACCTGGTAGGTGTCAAGCACCACGCCCGTTGCCAGATAGACCTGGTTTTGCGCCTCGAACTCCTTCTGCATCGTCGGGTATTCTTTGGCGATCTCGTCGACAGCCTTGGCAACAGCCCGGGCATCCGGCGCAATGAAGGGGGTCACGGCAGACAAGGCCTGACTTGGCAGTTTGGACGAGTGGAAGATCGTCGTGACAATCCCGATATCGCCGAGGCCGAGTTTAACCCCTTCCAGAACGCCTTTCGGCTTAACGATCGACCCACCATAGCTTTCCTGCCAGTCGATCTTGTAGTTGCCTTTTTCCGCCAAACGCTTGTCGACTTCAGGAATGAAAAAGTTTGTGAATTCCTTGACCCACATGGCACGGGCCGGATAGCCATCGATCACCACCGCCTTGATGGTTTCGGTCGCAAAGGACGGCATTGCAGTTGCGCTCAGCGCGGCAAGAGCGATTACGCTCCGTCTGGTCAGTTTTCCGATCATCACATTTCCTCCCAAAAACATCAGAGACGTCAGGCCTTGGCCCAGATTGTCTCCATTGAGGTCCCCGACTGTTCAAACAGTTTGGACAGGGGACAGTACTTGGCGACTTCAGATCCAACCCGGTCGAGCTCATCTTGCGAGACCGAACCGTTGCTGGTCACCACCTGCCGCAATGCGACAAAGGGCACGTCGATCTCCTCCTCAAGAGTGACGCCCCGGCGATCGAATTCGCAGGTAATTTCGATTGTCAGGTGACCGATGTCGGCCCCCAGTTTGCCGGCACACTTGTGCCCGATTACATTTGTACAACCCGCCAGAGCGGCCAACGCAGCTTCCGTTGGCGCCGGTCCCAGATTTGTGCCACCCCGCGCCTCCGGCTCATCGAGCAGAAAAGTCAAGTCGCGTATGGAACCGTCTGCCCGAGTATGGCTGACGCCAAGCCCTTTGTCACGAAGCTTGACGACGGTTTTTTCTCTCAAGTTCGGCATATCGCCTCACAAGAACTTGCAGGCGGTTTCAAACGGCAACCGCGGCAGTTTCTGGAACAACGCATTTTCATCCGCATATCCAAGATTACACAGGAAGTTGGATTTCAAAGTCGTGCCAGCAAAAAACTCCTCATCGACTATCTTGTTCGAAAAGCCGGACATGGCTCCCACATCAAGACCGAGGGCCCGTGCAGCGATCATAAAATAGGCGCCTTGCAACGTCCCGTTACGGAATGCGGTCGTCTCGGAATGCTCAGGCTTGCCTTCAAAATGCGGCCTCCGGTCCTCGTGCGGAAACAGAAATGGCAGCTC
>CALDSI010000052.1 GCA_937911395.1 uncultured Labrenzia sp. | reverse complement strand
TGGAATGCATCGTTTTTCAGTGCTTCGAAAATTTTTAAAAAGAATTTATCGATAAAATGTTGATGTTTTCTCTTTCCCGGATTAGCGTTTAGATGGTCGCTATGGATGGGCGTTCGCAGAAAATGCCGCCATGCTGCCCTGCTCAGGTTCTAGAAACCCCTTTGCTTCTAAGAGGAGAACATCATGTTGAAGTCACGATCCCTGGCAAAGGCCGGGATGACGTTTGCCGCCGCTGCCGCTTTTGGCGTTGCAGGCCTTGCTGCCGCTGTTGCTGAAACCAAATGGGATATGCCGACCCCTTATGGTGATGGCAATTTCCACACCCAGAACATCGCTGTATTTGCTGATGAAGTTGCGGACAAGACCGGCGGCTCACTGACAATTCAGCTTCACTCAGCGGGATCGCTTTTCAAGCACCCGGAAATCAAGAACGCTGTTCGCAAAGGCCTCGCACCGATCGGTGAGGTTCTGGTGTCTCGTCTCGCCAACGAAGATGCTGTTTTCGGGGTAGATTCTGTCCCGTTCCTTGCGCCGTCCTATGACCAAGCCTGGAAGCTCTATCAGGCGTCGAAACCGGCGCTCGAAGAAAAGCTCGCCGAACAAGGTTTGCAGCTCCTTTACACAGTGCCGTGGCCTCCGCAGGGCGTTTACGCAAAAAAGGAAGTGACGAAGGGCTCTGATCTGTCCGGCCTGAAATTCCGCGCCTACAACGCTGCAACCGAGCGTCTCGCTCTTTTGGCAGATGCCGTTCCGACCCAAGTTGAAGTGCCAGATATTCCGACAGCATTTTCGACAGGCCGTGTCGAAGCCATGATCACATCCCCATCCACCGGTGCCAACTCCAAAGCCTGGGACTTCCTGACCCATTATCATGACACGCAGGCTTGGTTGCCGAAGAACATGGTGATCGTTAACAAATCTGCATTCGATGCACTGAGCGACGCCGAACGGACTGCTGTTCTGGAAGCAGCAGTAACGGCTGAAACCCGCGGTTGGGAATCCTCCAAGGTTGAAACCAAGACCAAAACTGCAGTTCTTCAGGAAAACGGCATCACTGTCGTTCAGCCGAGCAGCGAGCTGATCGCCGATCTGGCCGCAATCGGTGAAACGATGGCCGCAGAGTGGCAAGAGCAGGCCGGGGAAGATGGCGCTGCCATCCTGGAAGCCTACAAGGCCAACTAAGACAGAAAAACGCCGGGCCAGAATTGCCCGGCGTTTTTCTTGCTGCAAAAAATCTGGGGGAGAGCGGATGCGAAATGCGCTCAATGGATTGTACAAGACGGCAACTGTGTTGGCGGCCTGCTGCCTTGTGACAATCGCTCTACTTGTAACTCTTCAGGTCATGGGGCGGCTGCTGGACGGCGCGCGTGGCCTGGTCGGAATGGAGCCGTTGGGACTTCTGGTTCCGTCGCTCGCTGAAATCGCCGGCTTCTTTCTTGTAGGTGCATCCTTTTTGGCGCTTGCCGGAACACTGCGCAATGGAGACCACATTCGTGTGTCCATTCTTTTGCAGGGTGTTGGCCCAGTTGCCGCGCGGCTCCTGAATATATGGGCCTTGGCCGTTGCGTTCGCTCTCGCTGCGTTTTTTACCTGGCACGCTTTGGCACTCGTTCTGGACAGCTACCGCTACAACGAAGTGTCTTTCGGTATCATTCCGATCCCGCTCATGTACCCGCAGGCCGTCATGACGCTTGGGCTCTTCGTCCTTGCGATTGCGCTGCTGGATGATCTTGTCACGTCTTTGCGCGGACAGGCCCCCAGTTTTGAAACCGTCGTTCGCGACGACCCGATTGAAGGGAGCGAATGATGGATCTCTCTTTGCTTTCCTTCCTGCTTGGTCTGGGCATGCTGGCAGCCTTGGCGACGGGCATTTGGGTGGCCGTTGCGCTCTTTGCCGTCGCACTTGCAACAATGATGGCACTGGTGTCTGTGCCTGCCGGGCCAGTGATGGCAACGACGGTCTGGGGTGCCTCTCACCATTGGGATCTCACCGCCTTGCCGATGTTTATCTGGATGGGAGAAATTCTGTTCAGGTCGCGGTTGTCGGAGGACATGTTTGCTGGCCTTTCTCCCTGGATGCGAAACCTGCCCGGTCGGCTGTTGCACGTGAATATCCTGGGCTGCGGAATCTTCGCGGCAGTCTCCGGATCTTCTGCCGCCACCACGGCCACAGTGGGGCGTATGTCACTGCCGGAGTTGAAAGCACGCGGCTATGACGAACGTATCGCGATCGGTACCCTTGCAGGCTCTGGGACGCTTGGATTGCTCATCCCGCCATCGATCATTCTGATCGTTTATGGTGCGGCCACTGAGCAGTCGATCGCTCGCCTCTTCATGGCGGGCGTGCTGCCAGGCGCCATGTTGTGCTTGTTGTTCATGGGGTATGTCGCACTTTGGGCGCTGCTGAACCGTGACAAGATGCCGGCCAAGGAAGAAAAACTTCCGCTTTGGACGCAAATCAAGGCAACGCGCCGCCTCTTCCCGGTCGTCGGCCTGATCGTTGGTGTGATCGGTTCGATTTATGCGGGCCTTGCCTCTCCGACGGAAGCGGCGGCAATTGGGGTTGTGCTGGCACTTTTGTTGTCCTGGGTGTCCGGGACGTTGAGCCGAAAGAGCTTTGCCGACGGCTTGTTGGGCGCAACACGTACATCCTGCATGATCGCTTTCATTCTGGCAGGGGCCGCTTTCTTGACGGTTGCAATGGGGTACACCGGTATCCCGCGGGAACTGGCGTCCTGGATCGGCGGGATGGATATGTCGCCATACGTGCTTTTGATCGCGTTGACCCTCTTCTTCGTGGTTCTTGGCTGCTTCCTGGACGGGATTTCCGTTGTAGTGCTGACAACCTCCGTGATCCTGCCCATGGTGGAGCAAGCTGGCCTCGATCTGATCTGGTTCGGGATTTATCTGGTGCTTGTCGTTGAGATGAGCCAGATCACGCCACCGGTCGGCTTCAACCTGTTCGTTCTTCAAGGCATGACGGGTCGGAATATCTTCTCCGTTGCGCGTATGGCCTTGCCGTTCTTCTTGTTGATGATTTTGGCCCTGGTTCTGATTGTCGCATTCCCGGGATTGGCCCTGTGGTTGCCTCAGACGATGTTGAGCAATTAAAAGGGCATTTCAGAACAACTTGAGAGAACGATAAATGACTGAGCGGCCGAAACCCAACACCGATGCCCAAATTGGTCCAGTGGTTTCGGCCGCTCATCTTGCCTCCGGGGCTATGCCGGCCCTGTCTGAAATTGAGTTTGCCGTGACCATGATGGTCAACGCCTATCATCGCTGGATGGTCCGGTGCATGGCTGCCAGTGGCTCGGAGGGCCTCGGTCCGCTTGATGTCCTTGTGCTCCACTCGGTCAATCACCGCGGGCGGGCCAAGACACTGTCCGATATCTGCTTGGTCCTGAATATCGAAGACACGCATACGGTGACCTACGCGCTCAAAAAACTTGAGAAAGCGGGACTGATTACCTCTGGTCGGCGCGGCAAGGAAAAAACCGCTGAAATTACCCCCGAAGGCGAGACTGCCTGCATGGAGTATAGGCGGCTGCGGGAAGCGTTGCTGGTTGAACCCATGAAAGCGCTTGGGCTGGATGAGAGCGAGCTGTCCCGTCTTGCCGCGACCCTTCGCCTTGTTTCCGGCAACTACGACCAAGCCGCCCGCGCAGCAGCTGCCATGTAAAATGGCTTCTGCGACCAGGACGGAAAATTTCTGTTTTCATACTACAATAATTCTTGTAGTATCGAATTATGAAATCAGATGACGCAATCATGGCGCTTGGGGCGCTTGCACAAGAAGACCGGCTGGCGGCTTTCAGGCTGTTGATGATGGAGGGAAGCCAAGGTCTCCCGTCCGGTACAATAGCAGAGCGCCTGGACATTGCGCCTACGAGAATGTCCTTCCATCTGGCAACTTTGGAAAAAGCCGGGCTTTTGAATACGCGCCGGGAAGGGCGGCACATCCATTACTTCGTCGACTACCAGAAAATGAGGTCCTTGCTCGGATTTCTCATCGAAGACTGCTGCGGCAACAATCCTGCCGTTTGTTGTTTTCCTGTCGGCGTACCCAATCAGGAAACACATTAATATGACCATCACCATCTACCACAATCCGCAATGCGGGACGTCCCGGAACACGCTGGAGATGATCCGCATGGCTGGTGTTGACCCGGTCGTGATCGAATATCTGAAAACGCCGCCGTCCCGTGACGAGTTGGTGGATTTGATTGAGCGAATGGGCATTCCGGTCCGCAATTTGCTCCGCCAGAAGGGGACACCTTTTGATGAACTGGGGCTTGGCGATGAGAAATGGACTGATGACCAATTAATCGATTTCATGATGGAGCACCCGATCCTGATCAACAGGCCTATCGTCGTGAGCGATAAGGGTGTCCGGCTTTGCAGGCCCTCTGAAAAGGTCGTTGATTTGCTTCCGGTGGATATCGGTGCTTTCACGAAAGAAGATGGCGAAGTGGTCAACGCTGGGAGCACAAAAGATTGACGGTAAAACTGAAGGCCTGCCGTATG
>CALDSI010000051.1 GCA_937911395.1 uncultured Labrenzia sp. | reverse complement strand
GCGATGAGACCAACGAGGTTGATCGCAATAATCCGGCGCGTCAGGGAAGACAGCACGTATGTCCCGAAGACCCGGCCCACCCGGCTCAAGAGCCTACGGCGAACGCGCTTCTTGCTCAAACGGCGCAGCTTGGAGCGCTCGGAACCGCCTTCGGGTTCAGAGATCTGCACGTCGTCCAGATGTTCGCTTTCCACCGCCATTCAGGCCCACCTTCAGGTCTGTGGCCTCCGGCTCAAACCTCTCTGAACCGGTACCCAACACCATAAAGGGTTTCGATCATGTCGAAATCGTCGTCAACCACTTTGAACTTCTTGCGCAGACGTTTGATGTGACTGTCGATGGTGCGGTCATCAACATAAACCTGATCATCGTAGGCCGCATCCATTAGCGCATTGCGGCTTTTAACGACACCCGGACGTTGGGCCAGGGCGGACAGGATCAGAAACTCGGTGACTGTCAACGTGACAGGCTTGTTGTTCCAGGTGCAGGTGTGACGCTCCTGATCCATGACCAGTTGTCCGCGCTCCAGCAACTTGTCTGCATCATCCCTTGGTGCTGATGCATCGCGCGGTTGGGCACGGCGCAGCACCGCTCGGACCCGCTCAACCAGCAACCGCTGTGAAAACGGCTTCCGGATGAAGTCGTCCGCGCCCATCTTGAGACCAAACAGCTCGTCGATTTCATCGTCCTTGGACGTCAGGAAAATAACCGGGAGATCGGAAGTCTGACGCAACCTGCGCAGCAGTTCCATGCCATCCATTCGCGGCATCTTGATATCGAAGATCGCCAGTTCGGGCGGATCGCTTTGCAGCCCATCAAGCGCAGAGGTTCCATCCGTGTAGCTCTGGACCCGGTATCCTTCCGCCTCTAAAGCAATTGATACGGAGGTCAGGATATTGCGGTCGTCATCAACCAGGGCAATCGTTGGCATATTTGTCTTCGTCCACTTCCGGAAACGCACCGACGGCACGCGTCGGTCAAACAGTAACACAAAGCCTTTGGCCTGCTAAATGCGCAAAAATTAAGGCGATCGGGCCATTTACAGTCTACATGGCACAGCGATCAGGGACTTAGAGCGAGCTAAGCAGAGCCTGAACTTTGCTCCACATGGCGGGCAAGGTGGACTGTTACAAGACCGCGCAACAAAAGGCGGGTTCGCCCAAAGAAGCATCTAGTGATCGCTTTTGCGACCAAAACGCCAATGCTGCGAAATCTCCAACACCGTTTGCCTGGCAATAGATCCGCTCTTGACCAAGACCTGACGCACGGAGGAACAAACTGATGACGGCAGCGCCCGCAAGGACCCATTTCCACGCGGGCTCGTGATCCCTTCGTTTTGTCCAAGCGCTATCAAATAAGGCGAGAATGAGATCACCATCTCTCAACGCGATCACGGAAGAGGCCAAAAGGCGCGCTTCAGCCGCATATACTTTCGCCTGAACAGACAAGTCGAAGAATTCGAAAGTTTCGTTTTTTTGTTTGTCGCCCAAATTAATTAAGCGGCATTTATTCGCGCATTTCAATCGATTAAACAAACACATAGCCCTTTGGCCGCCTTGCTGCATTTCTGCGCATCCACTAGGTTCGCAGCCCTTAAGACCGGGTTCAGTATTTGTTAACACTGCCCGGCCGCTCACAAATAGCTCCCACAACAAGGATCTCGGGATCATGCAGGAAGTAGGCGATAGGAATTCAGCCATTGGCAGCGAGACGTTCGGCTTCAAAGGACTGAAAGCGCTCTATTGGAACCAGAGCGAGCCTGCGCTTTATGAGTATTCCCTGAACCGAGGTGAAAGCCAGCTGGCCGCTGGCGGCGCTCTGGTCGCAGAAACCGGCGTACACACCGGCCGCTCGCCGAAAGACAAGTTTGTGGTTGTCGATGATCAGACCAAGGACGCCGTCTGGTGGGACAACAATGCACAAATATCCCGGGATCAGTTTGATCTCCTGATGAGCGACTTTCTCGCGCATGCGGAAGGAATGGAGCTGTTTGCGCAGGATCTTTACGGCGGAGCAGATGCCGATCACCGTCTGCCGGTCCGTGTTTATACAGAATACGCGTGGCATTCCCTTTTCATCCGCAATCTGCTGCTGCGCCCCGAGCGCAGCGAACTGGCAGGTTTTGCGCCAGAAATGACAATTGTCGATCTGCCGAGCTTTACAGCCGATCCGGCGCGCCACGGCTGCCGCAGCGAAACCGTGATCGCAGTTGATCTGACCCGCAAGATCGTTCTGATCGGCGGCACATCCTATGCCGGTGAAATGAAGAAATCGGTGTTCACCGTCCTCAATCATCTGCTTCCGGAAAAAGGCATCATGCCGATGCACTGCTCGGCCAATGTTGGCGACGACGGCGATACAGCCGTCTTCTTCGGTCTGTCGGGCACCGGCAAAACGACCTTGTCCGCTGACCCGTCACGCACTCTGATTGGCGATGACGAACACGGCTGGAGCGAAAACGGCGTCTTTAACTTTGAAGGTGGCTGCTACGCAAAGACCATCAAACTGTCCGCAGAGGCAGAGCCGGAGATCTATTCAACCACACAGCGGTTCGGCACGGTTCTGGAAAACGTTGTTCTGGATGCAGACCGGGTTCCGGATTTTGACGATGGTTCGAAAACAGAAAACACCCGGGCCGCCTACCCGATCCACTTCATTTCCAATGCCAGCGACACCGGCTGTGCACCGGTCCCGAAGACGATCATCATGCTGACGGCAGATGCCTTTGGTGTCATGCCTCCGATCGCTCGTCTCACCCCGGCCCAGGCAATGTACCACTTCCTTTCCGGTTACACGGCCAAGGTGGCGGGCACCGAAAAGGGTGTAACTGAGCCGCAGGCCACGTTTTCAACGTGTTTCGGTGCCCCGTTCCTGCCGCGCCATCCGTCCGAATACGGCAATCTTCTCAAGGATCTGATCGCAAGCCACAATGTCGATTGCTGGCTGGTGAACACCGGCTGGACCGGCGGTGCACATGGCGTTGGTCACCGGATGCCGATCAAGGCGACCCGCACCCTTTTGCAGGCTGCACTCTCCGGCGATCTTTCGAACGCAGAATTCCGGACAGACGCGAATTTCGGCTTCGAAGTTCCGGTCGAAGTCGCCGGTGTGGACACACAGATCCTGACGCCGCGCGACACTTGGGCCGACAAAGAGGCCTATGACGCACAAGCTGCGAAACTGGTCGATATGTTCGTGAACAACTTCGAGACCTTCGAACCACATGTCGACAACTCTGTGCGCAGCGCAGCCCCATCCATCCGGCTCGCAGCAGAATAAACATCCGCTGACAAGTGGACCAATTGAGGAGCACCTGCCAACCGGCAGGTGCTTTTTCTTTGGCAGCTTCTTCTTTCATCCGTTTGTGGACCCGCTATATTTACGAATAGATCCAAGGAGATTGAACCATGCAGGATGGCAACAGCCGCACCGCTTCCGATATTTTGGCAACCACCCAAACCTGGAAAGAGGCGGGACGCTCGGTGGCCTTGGCGACTGTCGTTGAGACCTGGGGCTCGGCACCCCGTCCAACCGGGTCGCATTTGGTGATTGATGCCGATGGAAACTTTGAAGGCTCGGTGTCTGGTGGCTGCGTCGAAGGTGCCGTCGTTGCGGAAGCCATTGATGTGATCGAGACAGGCAAACCGGCGATGCTTGAGTTTGGTGTTGCCGATGAAACCGCTTGGCGGGTCGGTCTGTCCTGCGGCGGCCGCATTCGCGTTTATGTCGAACCGGTTAACTGATTGAGTATTGTCTATGCCACCTATTGAGACGTTATTGGCATTTTTCGCCGCGACTGCGCTTTTCGCCTACATGCCAGGCCCTGCCCTGCTTTACACCGCCGCTCAAACAATCGCGCGCGGACGTCGCGCCGGGTTTCTGGCTGCTCTCGGCATTCACATGGGTTGCTATGTGCACGTCTTTGCAGCAGCCCTCGGCCTCTCCGCGATCTTTTCTGTCGTTCCGAGTCTTTACTTCGCGCTAAAACTCATCGGCGGCGCTTATCTGATTTTTCTCGGCGTTCAGATGATCCGCGCACGGGCAGATAATGGCGCAATACCAAACCTGCCTCAAAAAAGCGGTCGGCGGGCCATGGTGGACAGCTTCCTCGTGGAAGTCCTCAATCCGAAGGTCGCCGTCTTTTTCATAGCGTTCCTGCCACAGTTCGTTAGCCCAGAAGCAGCCCTTCCGGTCTGGGCACAGTTTCTCCTTCTCGGGACGATCGTCAATTTTGCATTCACGTCCGCAGATATCGTCACCGTGCTCTTTGCATCAGAAGTCAAAAAGCGTTTCACACGTCAATCCAGAATGCAGGCAGTCACCAGGTGGGCCGGTGGCTCACTGCTTGTCGGGCTTGGGCTGAAACTGGCAACGGATCGCAGCTGACATGGACCTTTCACTCCTTCGCCAAATGAATGTGGAACGGGCTGCCCGCAGGGCGGCTATACTGGTCACTGATATGACCGCCGGCAGCCAACGGCTGATCAAGAGGAACGTTGCTTACAGTGACGATCCTCTGGCTGAAGAATTCGACAAGCGCTTCCTGTCCGGCAAATCCGGCCTAGTCAAAACCGATGCAGGCGAAGCTTTTCTAACGGTCTCTGTCCCCGCACCCCGGCTTGTCCTCATTGGCGCCGTACACATCAGTCAGGCACTGGTTCCCATGGCTGAAATTGCAGGCTTTAATGTCAGCGTCATTGATCCACGCACGGCCTTTGCGACCGAAGACCGCTTTCCTGGATCCAGCTTGTTGGCTGATTGGCCGGAAGATGTCCTGAAAGTTGAGCCACTTGACCCTTACACCGCCGTCGCGGCGGTCACCCATGACCCCAAAATTGATGATTACCCGCTGATGGAAGCGCTCAAGACCGGATGTTTTTATGTAGGTGCTCTTGGCAGCAAAAAGACCCATGGCAAGCGCCTGGAGAGGTTTCGCGAAGCGGGCTTGTCAGAGAATGTAATGAGCCGGATTGAAGCGCCAATCGGTCTCGACATTGGTGCAGCCTCCCCTCAAGAAATTGCAGTCGCAGTCCTTGCCTCCGTGATCAAGGCCCTACGAAAACCCGAAGGGGTTTCGCCATGAAGAGGGGGCTGGAATGAAGTTTGGCCCCGTTGCGCCGATGGCAGCTGTGGGCTGTGTGCTCGCCCACTCGACCAAACTGCCAGGCCTCATCCTCAAGAAAGGGCATCGCTTAACAAAAACCGACTGTGCTCTATTGAGCGAAGCTGGCCTGGAGACAATTGTCGTTGCACGCCTTGAAGCCGGGGATTTGGACGAGGACACGGCAGCCGCCCGGCTAGGACAAGCTGCCAAAGGCGCCGGCCTTTACACGGATGCGCCGTTTACGGGCCGGATGAACCTGTTTTCAGAAACCGACGGTGTTCTGGTCATTGATGAGGACGCGGTCACAGCTGCCAATCGAATAGATCCAGCGATTACCTTTGCAACGCTTGCAAATCATACCCGCGTCACGCCGGGTCGGATGGTTTCCACTGCCAAGATCATCCCGTTCGCTGTGGCGGATGGCTTGCTAGAAAAAGCCGAAACTGTGATTAAAGGCGCGGTTCAGGTCGCGCCGTTTTCTGCCCGCAAGGTTGGCTTGATCGCGACATGCTTGCCCCACTTGAAACCGGCCACGATGGATAAGACCCGCCGGATACTCGAAGACCGGCTTCGGGCAAGCAGCAGTCATATCGCGGCTGAATTGCGCGTCGACCATACCGAAAAGGCTGTTTCTGCTGCCATCTCCCAAATGAATACCCACGGCGTGGACTTGCTGATCCTGTTTGGTGCGTCAGCAGTTGTTGACCGGGAAGATGTTCTTCCTGCAGCGCTGGAAAAAGCTGGCGGCGACGTTCGACACCTTGGCATGCCGGTGGACCCGGGCAACCTTCTCATGATGGGTGATCTCAACGCCATGCCTGTGATCGGCGCACCGGGGTGCGCCCGCAGCCCAAAGGAAAACGGCTTTGACTGGATCCTTGATCGCCTGCTCGCCGGATTGGAAGTTTCAACCCACGACATCACCGGCATGGGCGTTGGGGGCCTCTTGATGGAGATCGGAACGCGGCCGCAACCAAGGGCCCCAAAGGCCCCCAGGTCGAAGCCAAAGATCGCATCGATCATTCTGGGCGCCGGCAAATCCTCCCGCATGGGTGGGCCGAACAAGCTGCTGGCGCAACTGGATGGCAAGTCGTTGATACGTCACGCTGCAGAAACGGCTTGCGGTGCTGATCTGACCGAAACGGTTCTGGTCACTGGTCATCTTGCGGAGAAAGTCGAGGCAGAGGTTGATGATCTTGATATGACGGTCACGTTTAATCCCGACTATGCAGATGGTATGGCGGGCTCGATCCGCTCTGGCATGAATGCTCTAAAAACTGACCCGGACGCTGTTGTTATTCTTCTCGGCGATATGCCGCGCATTACGCCAGAGGATTTGAACCACCTCATTGGTGCCTACCGGGAAAGCTCCAGCAACCTAATCGTTACAGCGACAGCCGACGGAAAACGCGGCAATCCGGTACTCTGGGACCAGCGATTTTTCGATGCGCTGAAATCCTTGACCGGTGACATTGGCGCTCGGCATATTATTGCTGAGAACCCGGGCTTCGTAGCGGAAGTCGAGCTTGGCGATGCGGCCCGGCTCGACCTGGACACACCCCAAGCACTGTTTGCAGCCGGTGGGCAGCTCCCGCCAGATGACCGGCAATAATGCGCTAAACAACCGAATTTGTTTGGCTTTCTGAGCAAAGTAAACCAAGCTTAACCGGCTATGCAGCAAATGCAAGGCCGACATGCCTGCTATTCTATTGCAATTTTGTGACATCCGACCTATTTACTCGATGCGCTTGCTGAAGAGCTCTCTGCTTGCAGGGGTGGGCCATGAAAAACGTCCCGGGCGTCTGCTAAATCCGATTTATGTCAAAGGCTGTTCGGATCCTCACTTGAGGAGGATGCTCGAGCGCTTTTGTTGTGTGCGTATAGAATAAAGGAAACTGTCATGGCTGACTTGTCTCTCCCGCGCCCGGGCTGCTGCAAATGGGCAGAAGGCGACGCTGGAAACTACACCTTTCCGTGCTCCAACCGGGTCGAGCCGGGCGTTTCTTACTGTGAAGAGCACCGCTCCATCGTTTACATCCCGCCGGAAGAGCGCCGCCGCAACCGTTCCGGTGGTGGCATGAGCCTATCCTTCCGTCGCGCAGCTTAAGCCTTCAGCTGCTTGCCAACAAAAGCAGTTTATCGTGGACCATCCACGCGCCTCGAACCCGGCCCCAGGCCGGGTTTTTTGTTGGCGCCCATGGCAGTTTTGACGACCGACCTTCGCGCCAATACGTTCCAATCTCCGTATATTTTGCCTATTCATTCAATTTACCCTGCGTTCTTTTCTCCCTATATACTGCTCCCTCAAAGCTTTTATTTTTATTTTTAGATATTTTTTATTCAATTATTGGAGACAGTTAAGACTTTGTTTTTAACCGGTCGGTACTTTTTCCCGTACTAGATTTGTTGCAAAGCGACCTAGACGACGGGCAGGATGGGTATACACCTGGTTGAAAATGAGAGGGAACGCCTGGACGCGCTGCACGCACTGCAGATCGTGGGCTCTGAGCGTTTGCCGGAATATGATGCGGTGGTAGAAGCCGTTGCAGCCATCTTCGATTGCCCCATCGCATTGATTTCTCTGGTAGACAAACGGGAGCAATGGTTCAAAGCCGCCTGTGGCGTTGATATTGAAGGCACTGCGAAAGAAGTTTCCATCTGCCAGCATGCCCTTTCAGCTGATGATCTGTTTGTCGTGCCGGACACACTGAGCGACGAAAGATTTTGCGACAATCCATTGGTCATGGGCGAACCGAATATCCGCTTCTATGCCGGTTGTCCTCTCAGCCTGGATGGAAAAAACAGGCTCGGTACCCTTTGCGTCATCGATCAAAGATCACGCAAGCCGGCCCGGCAACAATTGGATCAGCTGCGGCGGATGGGCCGCGTGGTGGAAGGTCTCCTCAAGTCCCATCAAGCAAATGTTGAGAGGGAAAAAGCACTTGCACGCGCGGAAGCGGAGCACGAGGAAGCCGTCGGCAAAGGCCAACTTCTAGAGGAAATCGCGGCTGTATCGGGCGTTGGTGGCTGGGAGTTGTGTATGAACTCTCAAAAGCTGACGTGGACGCGGAAAACCCATGAGATCCATGACGTTTCGGACGATTACATCCCAAATGTAGAAACCGCGATTGATTTTTACGCGCCCGAGGCTCGCAACATAATTACAAGAGCCGTAAATCGTGGGATCGAGCAAGGACGTGGTTGGGACGCGGAACTGCCTCTCGTCACAGCCAAAGGGCGGCAAATCTGGGTCCGTGAGGTGGGGCGCCCGATCGCGAAAGATGGTGAGACTATCTCGCTCGTTGGTGCGTTTCAGGACGTTACTGAACGAAAACAAGCCGAACAGGCGGTCCGTGAGTCTGAAGCAGCACATCGGACAACCTTGGAGACACTCAGCGAGGGCGTCTTGGTGCTTAGCCGGTCCGGCGTCATTCAGTCCTGCAACCCGGCAGCTTCCAATTTGCTGGAGGCAGCCACCGACCATCTTATCGGCCGCAACGTGAAAGACCTGACAATTGGCGTTGTTTGCGACCTCGGGGTCGACAATGAGGAGGTCAACGCCCTGGTATTGGCGGCAAAGGACCCCCTCCTCGTCTGTGATGCGACTGCGGAACTTAAACGGAGCGGAAAAGCCGCTTCCCGCTGGTTGCGGGTCAATGCAAGACAAATAGAACAAGGCGGCGATTATGCCCTTGATGGGGTCGTCGTTTCACTGACCGACATCACTGAAACCAAACGCCAAGCCAATACGCTCCAAGGGATTTTCGACAATTTCCCCGGCGGGGTGGCGCATTACAGCGATAACTTCCAGCTTGCATCTTACAACGACGAATTCGGTAAACTGCTTGGTTATCCCGCCGATATGTTACGGCAGAAGTTGCATATTCTGGATTACCTCAAGTTTTCAGCCCAGAGAGGTGATTATGGGCCCGGAGACCCGGAAAAACTTGCTCTGGAGAAATTCAGGCTGAACTCTCCCTCCAATGCCTACAGCTACGAGCGCCAGAACGCTGATGGGCGATACCTCGAAGTCCGCTACACCCCATTGCCGGCGGGCGGTTCCATTTTCAATTTCTTTGACGTGACTGATCGCAAGGAAATGGAGAAAACGCTGGCCGATAGTGAGCGATTGGCGCGGGATCGGTTGGCTGAGCTTGAAGCGGTTCTCGGCAACATGCGGCAAGGCGTGAGTGTGTTCGACAAGGATGGCAAGCTGATCTTGTGGAACCAGCAATACCTGGACATTTTCCGCAAACCGTACGGTGAAGTTCGTGAAGGTGTCAGCCTGATTGATTTGCTGCAGGCAGAAAAAGACCGAGGCGATTTCGACGGCGACGTCGACGAACACTACAATTCACTTTATGAAAAACTGTCCCGAGGCGAAGTCGTCCGTTCGAAATTCACACATCCCGACGGCAAGGTAATCGGGGTGGTCCATGCCCCACTGCCGGACGGCGGATGGATCGGCACGCATGAAGACATCACTTTGCGCGAAGAAGCAGCAGCGCGAATTACCCATGCTGCTCACCACGATGACCTAACAGGTCTCGCTAACCGCGCACTCTTCACGGCACGCCTTCAAGAAGCCTTGCTCGATGCCCAGATGCAAGGAACGGGCGGACATCTGTTATTGCTCGATCTTGATCGCTTCAAACCCGTCAACGACACCTATGGGCACGATGTCGGGGACGAGTTGCTTTGTCAGGTTGCGCAGAGGTTCAAGGAGTGTGTACGTGCAACCGACCTGGTTGCGCGCATCGGCGGAGACGAATTTGCAATCATCCTGCAAGGCGGCGGGCCAGGCGAGCCCTGGGTGACCGAGATCGCGGAGCGGCTGGTATCGGCACTCAATGAGCCTTTCGATGTCTTTGCCCATAATGTCTCGATCGGGATCAGCATCGGGATTTCTTATATTGGTGCAGACGCCGCATCGATCGAAGCTCTGCAGAAAAAATCGGACATTGCGCTTTATGAAGTCAAGCAGAATGGGCGCAATGGCTTCCGGTTCTACGAGGCTGGCCGCGCCCACAAGGTCATCCGTGGCGGCGCGGCCTAAACGAAACCTCGCAAACGCTTTTTCTCAAGCAAAAAACAAAAAACGCGATCCAATCCGGACCGCGTTTTCAAAAATGCAATTCTGAGCGTTAGCTGATCAGGCAGCCTTGAGAGCTTCTGCGACGTCCTTCAGCTGAGACAGTGTCATTTCTGCCTTCTGCTTTGTGTCGTCGTCTTTCGCGTCAGCAACATCCTCTTCGGCGTTTTTGATCGCCTGAGCCAGTTGGTCTTCGCTGATTTCAGACACCGGAATTGCCTGCTCTGCTAAGACGGTCAGACCGCCTGGAGCAATGTCAGCAAACCCGCCGCGCACGAAATACTCATCCCAGGATCCCGCATCTGTCCGGACTTTCAGGATGCCCGGCTTGATGGTGGACATAAACGGGCTGTGGTTCTTCAGAACGCCAAACTCGCCTTCGGTACCCGGCACAACGACCTCGGCAACCTGCTCGGACAGGAGCTGGCGCTCCGGCGAGACCAACTCAAACTGGAAAAGTTCAGCCATTTGGCGTCTTCCTTGTCAGTCTTCGGTTCAGATGACCCTGCAAGTGCTCCGGTCATCAAACATTGAGAAAACCGGACGCCAAAAAGGCGTCCGGGAATTCTTGTTAAGCAGCTTCTGCAGCCAGTTTCTGAGCTTTCTCGATGGCTTCGTCAATGGAGCCAACCATGTAGAATGCTGCTTCCGGCAGGTGGTCGTATTCACCGTCAACAAGGCCTTTGAAGCCCTTGATGGTGTCTTCCAGAGCAACCAGCTTGCCCGGGGAACCGGTGAAGACCTCAGCCACGAAGAACGGCTGCGACAGGAAGCGCTCGATCTTACGGGCACGTGCCACGGTGAGCTTATCTTCTTCAGACAGTTCGTCCATGCCGAGGATGGCGATGATGTCCTGAAGAGCCTTGTAGCGCTGCAAAGTACCCTGAACGGCACGGGCTGTTTCGTAGTGCTCTTCACCGATGATACGGGCATCCAGCATGCGGGATGAGGAATCCAGCGGATCCACAGCCGGGTAGATGCCTTTTTCAGCGATGGCGCGGTTCAGAACCGTGGTCGCATCCAAGTGGGCAAAGGTCGATGCCGGTGCGGGATCGGTCAAGTCATCGGCAGGAACGTAAACGGCCTGAACCGACGTGATCGAGCCTTTGTTCGTGGTGGTGATCCGCTCCTGCATGCCGCCCATGTCGGTGGCAAGCGTCGGCTGGTAACCCACAGCAGACGGGATACGGCCGAGAAGTGCGGACACCTCAGAACCAGCCTGTGTGAAGCGGAAGATGTTGTCCACGAAGAACAGAACGTCCTGGCCTTCATCACGGAAGTGTTCCGCAACCGTCAGACCAGTCAAAGCAACACGGGCACTTGCTCCGGGAGGCTCGTTCATCTGACCGTAAACGAGGGCCGCTTGTGAGCCTTCTCCGCCGCCTTCCTTGTTCACGTTGGATTCGATCATTTCCCAGTAAAGGTCGTTGCCTTCACGGGTGCGCTCACCAACACCGGCGAATACGGAGTAACCGCCGTGCGCCTTAGCGATGTTGTTGATCAGTTCCATGATGAGAACGGTTTTACCAACGCCGGCGCCGCCGAACAGACCGATCTTACCGCCCTTTGCGTACGGCGCGAGAAGGTCAACGACCTTAATGCCCGTCACAAGGATTTCTGCTTCTGTGGACTGCTCGATGAATTCCGGAGCTTCCTGGTGAATACCGCGCTTGGCTTCGTGCTTGATTTCGCCAGCATCATCAACCGGCTCACCAATCACATTCATGATGCGGCCCAGAGTGCCGTCACCAACCGGAACCATGATGGCAGAACCGGTGTCGACAACTTCCTGACCGCGGACCAGACCCTCGGTGGAGTCCATCGCGATGGTACGTACTGTGTTCTCGCCCAGGTGCTGAGCAACTTCGAGCACCAAGCGGTTGCCCTGGTTGTCCGCTTCAAGAGCGTTCAGGATCAACGGCAGATGGTCATCGAACTTGACGTCGACAACGGCGCCGATGACCTGGGTGACCCGTCCGACTTTTTTGTCAGCCATATCCCTAATCCTCGTCTCGATCCCGTTATAGCGCTTCAGCGCCTGAGATAATTTCAATCAATTCGGTCGTAATCTGAGCCTGGCGCTGGCGGTTGTAGTTGATCGTCAGTTTGTCGATCATGTCGCCGGCGTTGCGCGTCGCGTTGTCCATTGCGGACATACGAGCGCCCTGCTCAGATGCAGCGTTTTCCAGAAGTGCCCGGAAAACCTGAATGGAGATGTTCCGTGGCAGAAGATCAGCAAGGATCTCAGCTTCATCCGGCTCATACTCATAGACCGCGCTTGCACCACCTTCTTCCGTGCCTTCGCTTGCCTCAAAGTGGGCCGGGATCAACTGCTGGGCAGTCGGAACCTGAGCGATAACGGATTGGAAGGTCGCGTAGAACAGTGTGCAGACGTCAAACTCACCATTTTCATACATGGAGAGAACTTTGCGCCCGATTTCATCCGCATTGGAGAAACCGACGTTCTTGACGCCGCGCAGCTCGATGGTTTCGATCACATGCTGACCTAGGTCGCGCTTGATCGCGTCGAAACCTTTTTTGCCAACACACAGAATCTTGACCGTCTTGCCCTGGCCGATCAGGCTTTTGGCCTTTTCGCGTGCCAGCTTGGCGATATTCGTGTTGAAGCCTCCGCAAAGACCGCGTTCGGCGGATGCAACGACCAGGAGATGAACCTGGTCATTGCCCGTACCGGACATCAGCTTCGGAGCATCGTCGCGGCCTTCGAAAGCGACGGCGAGGTTGGCCAGCACGCTCTCCATGCGTTCCGCATAGGGACGCGCGGCCTCCGCAGCTTCCTGAGCACGACGCAGTTTCGCCGCGGCCACCATCTGCATGGCCTTGGTTATTTTCTGCGTCGCCTTCACGGAAGCGATGCGGTTTCGTAAGTCCTTCAGGCTCGGCATGGCCGCCCCTGCTCCTTATCCCGGCGTGTGGTCTTAGGCGAAGTTTTTAGCGAACGCGTCAAGCGCAGCTTTCAGCTTGCCAGTGAGGTCGTCGTCGAGGGCCTTCTTTTCCCAGATCGCGTCGAGCAGTTCTTTGTGCTCACCACGCAGGAACAGAAGCAGGCCTTCTTCGAATTCCTTCACACGATCAACCGGATGGTTGTCGAGGTATCCGTTCACGCCAGCATAGATCACGGCGACCTGCTCTTCAGTCTTCAGCGGCGAGAACTGCGGCTGCTTCAGAAGTTCGGTCAAACGTGCGCCGCGGTTTAGAAGGCGCTGAGTGGTGGCATCCAGGTCAGACCCGAACTGCGCGAACGCAGCCATCTCACGATACTGAGCCAGCTCACCCTTAATCGGGCCAGCAACCTGTTTCATCGCCTTGATCTGAGCGGAGGACCCCACGCGGGACACCGACAGACCAACGTTCACAGCCGGGCGGATACCCTGATAGAACAGGTCCGTTTCCAGGAAGATCTGACCGTCGGTGATCGAGATCACGTTGGTCGGAATAAACGCAGACACATCGTTGCCCTGGGTTTCAATGACCGGGAGTGCGGTCAGAGAGCCCTTGCCATGGTCTTCGTTCAGCTTCGCAGCACGTTCCAGCAGACGGGAGTGCAGGTAGAAAACGTCGCCCGGGAAAGCTTCACGTCCCGGCGGGCGGCGCAGAAGCAGAGACATCTGACGATAAGCAACAGCCTGTTTGGTGAGATCGTCGTAACCGATCACTGCGTGCAAGCCGTTGTCACGGAAGAACTCGTCCATTGCACAGCCAGCGAATGGTGCCAGGAACTGCAGCGGAGCAGCTTCGGATGCGGTCGCGGCGATAACGATGGAGTATTCCAGAGCGCCGTTGTCTTCCAGTGTCTTGACGAACTGGGCAACGGTCGACCGCTTCTGACCAACAGCAACGTAGATGCAGTAGAGTTTCGCATCTTCGTCGTCGCCAGCATGCAACGGCTTCTGGTTGAGGAATGTGTCGAGGATGATCGCAGTCTTACCAGTCTGACGGTCACCAATGACAAGCTCACGCTGACCACGGCCAACCGGGATCAGCGCGTCAATGGACTTGAGGCCAGTAGACATCGGCTCGTGCACGGACTTACGCGGCAGAATGCCCGGCGCTTTAACGTCCACACGACGCTTTTCAGTGGCTTCGCTCGGGCCTTTGCCATCGATCGGGTTGCCAAGCGGATCGACAACGCGGCCAAGGAGACCTTTACCAACCGGAACTTCCACGATGGCGCCGGTCCGCTTAACGGTGTCGCCTTCTTTAATGTCACGGTCATCACCGAAGATAACGACACCGACGTTGTCGGATTCCAGGTTCAGGGCCATGCCCTTAATACCACCCGGGAATTCGACCATCTCACCAGCCTGAACTTTGTCCAGACCATAAACACGGGCGATACCGTCACCGACGGAGAGCACCTGACCAACTTCAGAAACTTCGGCTTCCTGGCCAAAGCTCTTGATCTGGTCCTTGAGGATTGCGGAGATTTCCGCGGCCCGAATATCCATCAGCCGACCTCTTTCATCGCGAACTTGAGTGAATTGAGCTTGGTACGCAGCGACGTATCGATCATGCGGGACCCGACTTTGACCACGAGGCCACCGATCAGGGCAGGATCAACCTTAGCTGCGATGTTTACGGATTTGCCCGTGGAAGCTGAGAGTGCTTCTTTCAGGGCAGCGACATGTTCGTCTGACAGAGCAGCGGCAGACACCACTTCAGCTGTTTCTTCGCCGCGTTTTTCTGCAAGCAGAGCGCGGAAAGACTTGATCATGCCGGGAAGAACGAAGAGGCGCCGATTGCGGGCAGCCAGCTTCACGAAGTTTGCGGCCAGGCCTTTAATGCCAGCCTTGTCGAGAAGTGCGGTGAGCGCTGCGAGCTGTTCTTCAGCACTAAATGCCGGGCTTTTCACAAGACGGACGAGATCTTCGCTTTCGGAAAGCATGCCTTCAAAAGCAGTCAGATCCCGTTCCACGTCAGCCGTTACGCCGTCGCCTTCAGCTAGGTCGAGAAGGGCGGACGCATAACGCTGTGCCACGCCGGATACGAGAGATACGTTGTCAGTCACCAGGTCCGTGCTCTCTGACGTTTTTCATGTCCGCAAAACGGCGAGCGTCCGCAAGACATTGAAAAAATGAATGATTTCAAGGTCAGAAGGTATGACGGTTAAACCGTTCCCCCAAAGCCGCGCCTCAATTAGCACAGGGTTTCCCAGTGTGCAACGCCGCGCGGAGCCTGTTATTGCCGATTCATTGGTGTTTTTTACCCATCCGCTACAAAAAACGTTACGGATCAATGACTCCCGGCACGTATAAACCTTTAGACGGTGGGCGTTTTTGAATCCCTGTCTGCGGTTCCCAGAAATGCGCCTACACCGCGAAAACTCAACACACCCTGCAACGGCCGGGCCACCGGAAGCCGTTTTTGCCACCGCAGCCCATCCGTTTTTGCCGAAGC
>CALDSI010000050.1 GCA_937911395.1 uncultured Labrenzia sp. | reverse complement strand
GGAATTGCTTTGATCATTGGTATCGTCGCGTCCCTTGTTGTGTAGAAATGGGCACGTAAACGCCAGGATGAAACCCGGCAGCAGTTACCGGTGTTCTGGACCGCTGTTGGTTTGATCATCGGTTTGCCGGTCATCACCTATTTCGTGACCGGAATGCCGATGTATCTGGAGCATCCGAACTTCGTTGAAACAGGTCCGATCTTGCGCCGCGGCTTCGAGCTGGGTGTCGGTTTCAACCTGATCCCCGAGTTCCTTGCTCTGACAACCGCTTTGGCGATCTACACAGCTGCGTTTATCGCGGAAATCGTCCGGGCGGGTATTCAGGCGGTCAGCCACGGCCAGACTGAAGCGTCGCATGCCCTTGGTCTTCGCAATGCGCCAACACTTCGTCTGGTGGTTATTCCGCAGGCGATGCGGGTCATCATTCCGCCGCTGACCAGCCAATACCTGAACCTGACGAAAAACTCGTCCCTTGCTGTGGCCATTGCCTTCCCGGATCTCGTTTCCGTGGGCGGTACTGTTCTCAATCAGACCGGTCAGGCGATTGAGATCATTGCGATCTGGATGGCGGTCTATCTGTCGCTCAGTCTGATCACCTCAGCCTTCATGAACTGGTACAACCAGCGCATGGCGCTCGTGGAACGGTAAGGAGAGCGACATGTCAAAATCTGGAATGTTCCAAATTCGAACGGAAGAGGCGCCGCTCCTGCCGGCGCCGGTTTCCACCACCGGTGTTATTGGCTGGATGCGGCAGAACCTGTTCTCGTCCATTGGCAACACCATTCTGACCGTGATCGGGGTACTGCTCGCTTACTCGATGCTCGCGCCGTTTATCCAGTTCGCGTATATCGACGCGGTTTGGACCGGCGACAATCGTGAAGCGTGTCTGCCTCAAGATGGCGGTCACAGCGGTGCCTGCTGGGCGTATGTCGAAGCGTACTTCCCACAATTCATCTATGGCCGGTATCCGGTTGAAGAGCGCTACCGGGTGGATATCGTTTATGCCCTGTTTGCTCTGCTCCTTGTGCCACTGGCGATCCCGAGCGCACCGTTCAAGAAGATCAATGCGATCCTCTTCCTGCTGGTGTTCCCGATCATTGCCTACTTCCTGCTGACCGGTCTGGTCATCGGCGACAACGTCATTCTGCCGATTGTCGAGACTGCAGTATGGGGCGGTTTGCTGGTGACCCTGGTCATAGCGGTGACAGGTATCGTGGCGTCTCTGCCCTTGGGTGTGGCGCTCGCGCTTGGACGCCGTTCCAAGATGCCGATCATCAAGCTGGTCTCGATCATCTTCATCGAGTTCTGGCGCGGGGTGCCGCTGATTACCGTGTTGTTCATGTCCTCGGTGATGCTGCCACTCTTCCTGCCGGAAGGGGTGACCTTCGATAAGCTCTTGCGGGTTCTGATCGGGGTGACACTGTTCTCGGCAGCCTACATGGCGGAAGTGGTCCGCGGCGGTCTCCAGGCGATCCCGAAGGGGCAGTATGAAGGCGCCATGGCGCTTGGTCTCCGGTTCTGGCCGATGATGTACCTCATCATCCTGCCGCAGGCTCTAAAGCTTGTGATCCCGGGGATCGTCAACACTTTCATCGGCCTGTTCAAGGACACCACACTGGTTCTGATCGTCGGCATGTTCGACCTTCTTGGCCAGATTCAGTCGTCCTTCACGGATCCGACGTGGTCGACACCAAGCCAGGGCCATACCGGTTACCTCTTTGCAGCGATCATCTTCTTCGTGTTCTGCTTCGGCATGTCGCGATACTCCATCTTTATGGAGAAGAAGCTGCATACAGGACACAAACGATAACGATTTTCCGGGGCGCGCGGGATGAAATCGCTGCGCCCCGGTCCAAAGACACTCTTGGAGTAAATCAATGACCGAAAACGCTGTACGCGACGATGACCTGGCTGCCGATCGCAGCAAGATGAAGGTCTCCGACACCGACGTCGCCATCGAGATCAAGAACATGAACAAGTGGTACGGGGATTTCCACGTGCTGCGCGACATCAACCTGCGTGTGATGTCCGGCGAACGGATCGTCATCTGCGGCCCGTCCGGGTCCGGCAAATCAACGATGATTCGGTGCATCAACCGTCTGGAAGAGCACCAGGCCGGCCAGATCATCGTGGAAGGTACCGAACTGACGGATGATCTGAAAAAGATCGACGAGATCCGCCGCGAAGTCGGCATGTGCTTTCAGCACTTCAACCTGTTTCCGCATCTGACCATTCTTGAAAACTGCACCTTGGCACCGATCTGGGTTCGCAAGATGCCGAAGAAGGAAGCTGAAGATATTGCGATGCACTATCTTGAGCGGGTCAAGATCCCCGAGCAGGCGCTGAAATACCCAGGTCAGCTCTCTGGTGGTCAGCAGCAGCGTGTTGCAATTGCCCGCTCGCTCTGCATGAACCCGAAAATCATGCTGTTCGATGAGCCGACCTCGGCGCTCGATCCGGAGATGATCAAGGAAGTGCTCGACGTGATGGTTGGTCTGGCTGAAGAAGGCATGACCATGCTTTGCGTGACCCACGAAATGGGCTTTGCCCGTAAGGTTGCCAACCGTGTGATCTTCATGGATGCTGGCCAGATCGTTGAGCAGAACGAGCCGGAGGAATTCTTCACCAATCCGCAGCACGAGCGGACAAAATTGTTCCTCAGTCAGATCCTTCATCACTGACGGAACCCGGCGAACCGAATACACTCTTGGAAATCCCGGACCAATCGTCCGGGGTTTTTTTATCTTTCGTCGTAAAAATCCAAGTCAACGTTTCTGAGGATCCAAAAAAGAGATCCTAAAACGACCGCGAATCGTTCATCTAAACTTATTTAAGTGATTATAAATTAGGCACTATTCAGGTTGACTTGATACCTCTGCGCATGCAAAAAGTAGCAAAATTTGTTAAAACTATTGGTAGTATTTTCTAGGTCGTTTGCAATTTATAATATATTTAGCATTTCAATATGACTTTACGGCAGTTATTGCGAGGGCTGCCATGTCTGAAACTGATTTTGATCATCGTCTGAAATTTGCAGAAATTGATTCCAAAACCATCTCGGCGCTGAGAAAAACGTGGCCCGTTATTCAGCCGGCTCTGGATGACCTGCTTGCCGGTTTTTATGCACACATCAAGGCGGAACCCCATATGGCCAAGATGGTTGGCGATCAGCAGCCACGCTTGGTCGGTGCGCAAAAGAGCCACTGGGAAAAACTGTTCCTGAGCGGCTTTGACAAGGGCTATCAAGAAAGCATCAACCGGATTGGGCATATTCATTGCCGGATTGGTCTGGAACCCCGCTGGTATATTGCCGGTTACAAGTTTGTCCTGACACGCCTGCACAAACATCTGGTCAAGAAATACCGGCCATCCTTTACAGACCTAGGTGATGTTCTGGAACACGTCACTGCGGCGGTCATGTTCGACATGGATTTGGCCATTTCAACTTATGAAGAACAGTTGTTGCTGGAGCGCGCCGAGCAGGCAAACAAGTTGAACAGAGCGATCGAGCAGTTTCGGGAGAAAATAGAAAAGCCTCTGAAGGATGCCGATGAGGG
>CALDSI010000049.1 GCA_937911395.1 uncultured Labrenzia sp. | reverse complement strand
GTCCGCGGATCTCCCAACGCCCATATACTGTGCTTGAATTTCAGCACCTCCGGAATGGCAGAGATGTCCAGTGGCCAATGCCCACGCAAAAGGGATACACTAGTATCAAAGTGGACGGCCGCGCCTCTCCCGATCAAGGTTTTATCTGACCAGACAGACAGATTTCGAAGAGCAGTGCTCAAACCGCGTCGGGGCAGCGCTCCAGAGCGCCTTCACCGCCGATCTCTGCCATCTGCTCTTCCAGATCAAAATTGCGGACGAGAGTTATAAACCCGCCTAATTCGGCAGCCTTTAAGAAGGTGCTGACACGAATTTCAGACGGCTTTTCATCGGTCAGAAGACAGCCAGTCACACCGATGCTCAAACTGCCCTCAACCTTCTCCCGGTCACTTTTGGACATAGAGGCCATGTGCTTTTGAAAACTGCGGAAGAACGGCACGTTTTCCTCCGGAATCCGATAGATTTCCAGACGGTAACCGGTCTGCAGTTCCTGCGATAACTCAGCCTTGTCCGCCTTGGATTCTGTTTCCTCAAAGGCAAGCTTTTCTTCCATCAAAACAGTGCCATCCGCCTTGCGTTTGATGGTCAGGGCCATGGTCGCCCCACCTTCGGGAATACGGATTGCATCTGGGTATTTAACCGCGAGACGCAAAGCGCCGGGGTCTGTTTCCAGCATGTCGAACTGGCTGAGCTTGGCAATAGTGGCCAATGGAACGTGGCCACACGCTGATATCAAACCACCAAGCATGAGGACCAGAACCAGCCTGGCAAGTCCCGATCGAGCGGGCGTTTTGTGAGCAAACATCAGTATCTCCCGAAAAATCGGGATGATGATTATCGCAAAACAATAAGAAATAAAATCTAAAAATTAATTTTCGTGCTAATTACCCTACCCAGCAGGTCGCAAAGAAACCATTCTTCTCTTGGTCCTTACCGATGGAGCGGCGGGTCTTGAAACCGATGAGACCATCTGCACCGCCGACATCATGACCATCGCCTTCAAGGCGCAATTGAAGATTGCGCACTGCACCTCGTGTGGTGTCCTTCATTGGTTTCCAATCGCCCACAAAGCTTTTGTTCGAGCCATACCGGTCTGCAAGGTGACCGACAAACAAGGCGTAGGTGTCGCTCTCATTGTATTCCTTGATAACGTAGAAATTTTCAGTGGCGATGAAAGCCGGACCATAGCGGCCGGCAGGCAGCAAAATGTTGCCCAGCTGGTTGATCTCTTGATTTGGGAACGGACGTCCACTAGCCCGTGTGACACCTTCAGCTACAAACCTTGAAATCGGTTGCCGGTTGTCCGGCCCTTCGCGGGTGCAGGAGACCGTATTCGGCAAGCGTACCTCGTAGCCCCAGTCCCGGCCGCTGGCCCAGCCATGTTTGGCCAGGTAGTTTGCGATTGACGCCATTGTATCCACTTCCGACGTCCAGATGTTTCGTCGTCCATCGCCGTCAAAGTCGACGGCATATTTCAGATACGAAGACGGCAAAAACTGGGGCTGTCCCATGCCCCCCCCCCAGGAGCTGCGCAAGGTTTTTCTGGAAACGTCGCCGGTTTGCAGGATTTGCAAGGCGGCAATCAATTCGCCTTTGAAGAATTCAGCCCGCTGCCCCATGAAGGCCCGGGTTGCCAGAACACGAACGGCATCATGTGGGATCTTGGCACCGCCATAGCCGGATTCTCTGGCCCAGATTGCAAGTATGATCCGTTTCGGAACACCGTACCGCGCTTCTATCTTTTGAAGCGTCGACGCGTGTTTCTCCATGAGCCGGCGGCCGCCGGGGACAAGTGCATTGAACTGGTTGTCGCGGAAATAGCGCGCAGGCGATCTAAACTCAGCCTGGAAATTGACCTTGGGAGGAGCTCCTTTGCCACCCGGACCAACGAGGCCCGGCAGCGATGTATCTGGCGTCAGGCCCCTCAGTTCTTTGTCCAATGTTGACTGGGAAACACCCGCTTTTCTTGCCGCCGGGACTACAGCTGAAGCCAGAAATTGATTGAATTGCTGGTCGTACTGACCGGCGGTTACCAGACCCGGTGGCAAAATTGAAAGGCTGAGGGCGAGCGTGGCAAGGCGCAGCGCTTTTGCAATCACGGCTTAGTCTCCATACATCGGGAGTACAGAGACTATCACGAAGACAAGCGTCAACCGACAGCTGTTAGAGTTCTGTCCAAGCCAAACTTGAGCCAGACTGCGATGTCAGCCAGTCCTTGTCGAACCGGTACCAGCTGCCGCCACGCTT
>CALDSI010000048.1 GCA_937911395.1 uncultured Labrenzia sp. | reverse complement strand
ACGGCGATACCTTCAATGCCGACATGGACAGTGTCCAGAAACAGATGACCGCCGATGGCACGATCAGGAAGATCATCATGAACTGGACTGACGGCACGATATAGCATCGCCGTACTTCGCGCGATCTTGTCCGACTGCCAGCTTTTTCAGCGAACTGGGCTAATACGAAAACCAGATCCGCAAGTCTCGTAATCTAAGAAGTTCTGACAGCGCCATCGGGTTGATACCTTTGGCTGATAGTCAACATTTATGCAACCTGCACAAGATTTCCTCTTCGCACTGCACAAGCCAGGACGGTACGCTTTGTCAACGTATACAAAGCTGAGCAACCTTCATGGCACAGGCGGATTTCAACGAGAACACCTTCGCACGACTGATCAACATTGCTGGACGCCAACGGATGTTGTCACAGCGGGTTGGTTTCCTGTCTGTTGTTTTGAACGCACGGCACACGGGTGGCCCAACGGACAGGCTCCCCACCACTGATCATCAACTGGATATGCTGAAGGCCGCCGCCGATGACTTTGAAACCGGCTTCAAGATCCTGTGTGAGGGCGACAAAGACCTCGGTTTGCCCCATTGGGAGTGCGCGGAGGTTGCCGCGATACTGAATGGCCGTAACGGCCTCAAAGGGCACGCGGTCATCGACCGGTTTGTCAGTGAAACCCGGCACACCATAGCCACATTGGAAGCTGGTAAAACACGGCGGCCAAATGAGCTTGAAGACTTTTCCACTTTTGTCCTGACCGACACCCTCGCGGTTTTGCAAAAGATCGTCGGTGCGCTCGAAGCGGATTTTCAGGCAATCACAGCCACACGCGATGAACAACGCACACTTGAGATTGACCGGGTCCGCACCGCGGTTCAGGATATCCAACGCGCCTCAAAAATATCCCGCATGATCGCGCTGAACGCAAAGATTTCAGCCACGAGGGCCGGGTCTCACGGCACAGAGTTCCGGGCATTGACCGACGAAATCAAAAAGATCTCGGACGACATCACACAAAGTTCGGAAGACATCATCCGTTTCCTCAACATTGCCTGACAGCAATCGCGGACCAAACCGACGCTTCGTCAATTGAGCGGTGAGGTTTCGGCAATCGGCGCGCCAAGTGCTTCCGCCATGTTTGCAATTGCAGCCATTTGAGGAGCGTCCTTGGTCAAGAAATCAGAACTGCTGTAGCCCCACCAATCCCAGCATCCCTTCGGGTTGCCGCCCGCAAGACCGTACCCGTTGAAGAAATTGCCCGGAATGACCGCCGCCTGCGGATAAAGCACAACAATGCGGTTGCTCTCGGCCCAGCGGTTGTACTGGGTGAGCCGGGCGTATTTCTCACCGATCTGGCCGCTGGTCTGCTCACAGCCATGCAGAGCGATATGCAGCCGGCAGCTTTCTCCCTCAGAACAGGCCGTTGGAATATAGGCAAATCCGGTGTTCCCCATCCCGGCCGCGCCATTGGTATATGGTGTCTGATCGAATGTCTTGAAATTGGCGTCAACGGGCACGGTTGCTGGCGCGAGAGGGCCGTATAGCCAGTTGAGAATATCCCGCGCCTGCTCGATCTTCTCTGTTGCTCCCTGGGGCGCGTCGCAGCTGTTTAAGTAGTCTGGCGCAGTCGTGGAACAGGCCACCACACCGCAGGTCAGGTCCGCCTTTGCGGCGTCAGGGTCGGCCGGACAGGTGTTTACGGCGTCGGCGGCTGTCAGAAATCCATGACCTGCATTGACATCATCGACATAGCGGATGCTTTCTGCTGGCACATTGAGATCCGCGTAAACCTGTCTCAATGCATCCATCGTCGGGCCACGCACCGTCTCATCGGCATCGCCGTGAAACAGATAAATACGGTCATCGGCAATGCCGGCAATCGGATCAATTTTCCCGGAATTCTCCCGCATGACGTCCAGAGACTCGGCCGGGTCGGGTGCTGACGGAGCATTGTCCATGCAAACGCCGACCGCTTTCAACGCGCGATAATAGACAAACGCATTCCACCAGGACTGGACAACGGCGCAGCCATAAGGTCCGCCAGCGACAATGCCCGCACCAGAGATGTTGCTGGAAAAAGCCGTTTGCAGCTGCACACTCATGAATGCGCCGCTGGACAGCCCCGAAACTGTCGTCTCTTGCACAACCAGGGTCAATTTGGGAAGCGGATCTGCGACTGCCGCCGAGCTCATGAACGGTGTCATAAACGCCGCTGACCCAAGGGCGAGAAAGATCGGCAACGACGGTGCAGGGTGTCTGAACCGGCAGATGGACTTCCGCATTGTATCCTCCTGACATGCTCAATCAGGAATTGAACGCTAGCAGGAAGAAGGCCCTCACGCAACGGCAGTGCACAATATATTTGTGCAACGCATAAATTGATCGCCTCGCGGAATCTACCGCGGGGCGATCTGTTCAAGCTGTTCTATTCCAATTACTGGATCGGAACCGTGCACACCATTTGTGTGTGCTGTGAGTTGATCCAGCAGTTGGGCGGCAAGGCGCCTGTCGGGATCGGGTAATAGTAGTAAGTCGGCTGCTTGTTGGCATTCGCAATCGCGGCCCCTGTTGCAACACCAGCTGCATAAGCTGCACCCGGATGATAGTACGGGCCATAGGGCGGATAATACGGATGGTAGGGGTGAACCGGATGGTGCCAGGCCCGGCAGCGCGGATCTTGAGGCGCGTGATAGCAATAAGGGCCATAGGGCTCAAAGCCAACGTTCCCCTGCGCAGCGCCCGGTGCCGTTGCGGTCGCGCCATGGTGATGCGGCCGCGGTCCGTGATCGATAAAGAGCGCCACACCGGTCGCGCTTTCCGGCAAATCACCGCGCAGGACCTTTACGTCATAGACAACGTTCGAGCCTTCGGTCATTGCCGAGGTCAGTTCGACAAACGCCGGTGCCGTGCCGGTTTGACTCAAGACGCTGACAACCGCATTCGGTGGCACTTGGGAGAACGTGTTGCCCGCGTTCCAGTATTCTGAAAAATCAGCGTTGCTGACCTGGCCACCGAGGCGGTAGGGGCGTTCGGAAAAGAACAAGACGCCTGTGTTCGCATCGTTCAGGGTCAGCGTTGACCCGTCAAAGGTCATGGCCCCGGCTTGCTGGACATAATCATAAGCTGGCGGCGGCGCGGGGTCCCCCTGAACCGGCGCTGCGGTCTGGGGCTGTGTTTGGGCCACATTCTGGGATTGGGCAAAGGCCACACCGCAAAAGAGACTTCCCGCCACCATGGCAGATATCGGCAAAGCAAATTTCATGAAACCCTCCTATCGAAACACCTTTGGTTCCTGCCAGCACAGTGGCAAATGTCCTTTGGCGTACATGTGATGGACAACACTCTTTGCGCCAATTGCACCGAAAAGACGGCGCTGCGATGAAGATTTCGTAAGGTCGGCCAAAGGCAACACACAGCAGGAGACACAGGAGAGCGTGCCCCTCCCGCAAGTCGCGGCTGCGCTTAGCAGAGTGATTTCACGTGTCTGTTTCTGTCGGTGTGCTGGACGGCGGCGTATAGGGCGTCCCGCCGCCAGGCACCTTTCTGGGTCCCTTCGGCGCATCTCCCTGACTGACACTCAAGGGCGCCAAATCGTCATGCGAGGGGGTCGACCCGCCGCCTGTTCCTGGCAAAACACCACCCGGAACCGGCTCTTGCACCACCCTCTTCAGATCATCCTTCGGCTTCTTGTTGTCAACCATGGCCTAGTCCTCCTCCAACTCGATCGCGACGACGTTCGACATGTCCGGCAACAGAACTTCACCAGCTGGAACTTGCTGAACCTGCGTACCGGCTGAGGGGACGAAGGTCTTGCTCTCGGCCACCGGCACATACCAGACGGCTTGCTTCAAATAGAGTTGCTGTGTTTCCCCGCCCTGGTCGTCGGCGTAATAGTGCGGCCAGCCGGAGAGCGCCGTACCGTCCTTGAAACGCACCACAACCCAAATACCCCGCCTCTCGTGAAACACCTCATTCCAAGGCTGCCGGCTGCTGATCCGCTTTGAAAATTTCAAGGTTTTCAGAATGCGGTGACTGACGGAGTAGTTTTTCAAGAACCCGAACAGGATGCCGTAAGCAGCTGCAACGATCAGGGGCGTTGCCGAGATATCGCCGAGATAGGCCGTGATCTTCTGCTGTGCGCCGGATTGTGTTTCCGCGCCAAGATCGGGAAAGAAGCTCTGGCCGAACAGGCCGATGGATGTGATCTGCGTTGCCAGCAAAAAGAAGATCACCCAGGACACCGATGGCAACGTGTCCTTCACCTTGAAATCAGACACCTGATTGTAGACGAAAAATCCCAAAATGCCCGGAAGGATCAGGAGCAGAACGGAAAACGCCTCGAAACTGTCAATCATGCCGACCCCGCAACCCAGGGGAGATTTGAAATGACATTAACAATTTTAAGGATTTTTGGACACCGAAAAAAGGCGGAGCAAAGCCCCGCCTTCTTCAACAAGCTCTACAAGCCCGGAAGTTACCGCGCCTTCTTAACGTGTCAGCGGCTTGTACTTGATGCGGCGCGGGTCGGCGGCGTGGGCGCCGAGGCGGCGGACCTTGTCCTTCTCATAGTCCTCGAAGTTGCCTTCGAACCACTCCACATGGCTGTCGCCTTCAAAGGCGAGCATATGGGTTGCCAGCCGGTCGAGGAACATCCGGTCGTGCGAGATCACGACGGCGCAGCCGGCGTAGTTTTCCAGCGCGTCTTCGAGAGCTGCCAGCGTCTCGGTGTAGAGGTCGTTGGTCGGCTCATCGAGCAGGAGAACGTTGGCGCCCTGCTTCAGGACCTTGGCAAGGTGCTCGCGGTTGCGCTGACCACCGGAGAGAGCGCCGTCCTTGGCCTGCTGAGCCGGGCCCTTGAAGTTGAAGGACGAGCAATAGGCACGCGAGTTGATCTCCTTGTCATCCAGATAGATGACTTCGGCACCGCCGGAAATCTCTTCCCAAACGTTGTTGTCCGGGTTGAGCGCGTCCCGTGACTGATCGACATAACCAAGCCGGACGCTGTCGCCGGTGATCACGTCGCCGCTGTCCGGCTTTTCCTGCCCCGTCAGCATCTTGAACAGCGTCGATTTACCCGCACCGTTCGGGCCGATGACGCCAACAATGCCGCCGCGCGGCAGTTTGAAGGAGAGATCATCGATCAACAGGCGGTCCTCGAAGCCCTTGGAGACTCCCTTGACCTCAATGACATTCGCGCCGAGACGCTCGCCAACCGGGATCAGGATCTGTTCGATGGACGGCTGGCGCTGCTCCTGAGCGGACAACAGGTCATCAAACGCCTTGATACGCGCTTTCGACTTGGTCTGGCGGCCTTTCGGGCTCATGCCCATCCATTCGCGTTCGCGGGCGATGGCCCGGTTGCGCGCCATGTCTTCGCGGCCTTCCTGCTCCATCCGCTTGGATTTCTTTTCCAAGTAAACCGAGTAGTTGCCCTCATACGGGATGCCCTGACCGCGGTCGAGCTCCAAGATCCAGCCGGTAACATTGTCCAGGAAGTAGCGGTCGTGGGTGATGATCAGGACGGAACCCTTGAATTCGCGCAGGTGCCGCTCCAGCCAGTGGACGGTTTCCGCGTCCAGGTGGTTGGTCGGCTCATCAAGCAGCAGAAGGTCCGGCTCGGAGAGCAGCAGCTGGCAGAGCGCCACACGGCGGCGTTCACCGCCGGACAGGTTGTCGACCGGGCTGTCGCCGGGCGGGCACCGCAACGCTTCCATGGCCATTTCCACCTGGCTTTCCAGGTTCCACAGATCAGCTGCGTCGATCTCGTCCTGAAGCTGAGCGCCTTCCTCGGCCGTCTCGTCCGAGTAGTTCATCATCAGCTCGTTGTAGCGGTCGATCTTGGCCTGCTTGTGGGCAACGCCTTCCATGACGTTTTCCATGACCGTCTTGCTCTCGTCGAGCTGCGGTTCCTGCGGCAGGTAGCCGACCTTGGCGCCCTCGGCCGCCCAGGCTTCGCCCTGGAAGTCCTTGTCAAGACCCGCCATGATCTTCAAGAGCGTCGACTTACCGGCCCCGTTGGGCCCCAGAATACCGATCTTGGCGTCCGGGTAGAAAGACAGGTGAACGTTGTCGAGGACCTTCTTGCCCCCGGTGTAGGACTTGGACAGTCCGTGCATGTGATAGATGAACTGGCGCGCCATGGGGCTCGTCGTCTCCGCAGGTTGGAATGTCGGGATTCTTCTTGAAATCTGCGGCGTGTTTTAGGGGAATTTCAGCGCGGGGGCAATGGCAATCGTGTTCATTGCCAAAGACCGTTGATCAGTGAGTTTTCTGTCCAGCTGCAAGCAGAACAGCGATCTTGAGGGAGATTAAGAGTTGATCGAGTTCGTCCATGGATTTGGCTTCGGTCTTGAAACCCATGACGACTGCAACAATGAAGCGAGCGAGATCAGCTGGAGACTGGCCTGTTTGGCCAATTTCCCGTGTATACGGAACGAGCAGAGAGCCGACGAGATCAGTGTGCTGCCTGTGTGAAGCTGCTATTTCCGCTCGTCCAGCTTCATTGTGACCTGCAACCAGATCCGCGGCATCGGAAGAGGATTGCAGCAAAGCAAATGACTTGACGATCGTTTCGGCAAAGTAGACGTCAAGCTGTTCAGCCAAAGATGTACAGTCCGGCAGCCGTTTACGCACCGCATTCAGATTTACGGTCGTGATAAAACGAATAGATGCCCGAATAATGTCATCCTTACCTCCGAAAGCTGCATAAAGCGTCTGGCGCGAGACCGACGCTTCGCTCGCAATATCGGCCATTGTAGTTTTGCGGGCGCCATAGCGGACAAACACCCGGATGGCCGCCTCGATTATCTTTTTTTCTGTTTCCGACATGTCTGCCTTTTCAAAGCCTTCCGCTCATCAACTAGACATTTTTGGTCGATTTGTAAATTATTTTCAGACTCACAACTTGACATTATAAGTTTGTTTGTAAATTTAATATGGACCAATAACTGATATTCGACAAGGAACTCTCATGTCTCAAACAGTCTTGATCACCGGCTGTTCCAGCGGCTTTGGCAAGCTCGCAGCCAAAACCTTTAGCGCCAACGAGTGGAACGTGATGGCGACCATGCGATCACCGGAGAAAGACACAGAACTTGCCTCGCTCCCCGGAGTTGCTGTTGGCCGGCTCGATGTAGTTGATCGGAAAAACGTCCAGTCGGTAGTTCAGGACACGCTTAAGAGTTTCGGGCGCATTGATTGCCTGGTCAACAACGCTGGATACGGCGGCAACGCGCTTTTTGAACAGTTCAGTGACCTTGCCATGAACCAGATGTTTGCAACAAACGTCTTTGGTCCGGTCAACACGATGCGTGCAGTCATGCCGATCATGCGAGCCCAAAAACAAGGCGTAATCGTTAATGTCTCTTCCATGGCCGGTCTTGTCGGCCTGCCTGGACATTCATTCTATTCTGCGAGCAAATTTGCTCTCAACGGCCTGTCGGAAGGCATGGCTTTGGAGAGTGAGGCATTCGGCATCCGCGTTCATTTGATTGAACCAGGGGCCTATCCAACAACCAGTTTTAATGCCAGCACCGAAGACCACTTAGATGCTGGCGACCAGCAATTGTCGGATTACTCCCGGAAGCTGCGCGCTCACATAGAGGCGATCGGGCAGCAAATGGCCCAGCAAGGTGGCGCGCTTTCCGACCCTCAAGAGGTCGCGGACAAGATCTATGCTTGCGCAACAGATCCCAGCATGCCGATCCACAATCCAACTGGAGCTGACGCAGAGATGCTAGAAGTTATGATCCAGACCGCCGGATCCAGACAGAAGTTCATCGAACAAATCGCAGCAATGCTGCTGCCACAACAATAAATTCGCATCGTTCAGGACGAAAGGTACAAGCAATGTTCGGCAACATGGTGTCCGACATGATGGTCAAACCCCATCAGTCGCCAATGTTCGACAATCCCGCCTTTTATGGGCTCGATTATGAGCAAGTCGAGTTTAAAACCTCGGATGAGGTCACTTTGCGCGGCTGGTTGATCAAGGGCAGCACCGACAAGGTAATTGTACAAAGCCACTTTGGCGTTCAATGCAATCGTGCCGGTTATTGCCCCAAAGGCAAAGGCATCATAAAACCTTGGAAGAGCAACATCTCGTTTCTACGACAGGCTAAATATTTGGCAGAGAATGGGTATTCAGTCTTGATGTATGATTTGCGCGGTCATGGCCAAAGCGACACCGGTCCGATCCCATGGGTCACCTGGGGTCCAGAAGAAGCAAAAGATGTCATTGCTGCTGTCGACTATATAGTGGCACGCGATGAGCACAAAAACGCTAATATCGGACTGTTATCCATTTGCATGGGAGCTGCTTCTACAACATACGCTTACGGACTTGATCACGGACTCGCAGACCGCCCCAACATTAAAGCGATGATAGCCGTCCAGCCGCTGCTCTATGACTACTTTCTGGATGCATTTGGAATGCCCTCTTTCCTGCGCAGGGCGGGCGGCAAGGTGACCAAAGACCGGATTGGTTATGAATTGGGAGAGCGCTCATTCCTGGATGATACACACAAGGTCAACGTTCCAACCCTGGTTGTCCAGAACCAGAACGACCCTTGGACCAATCTCGATATGGTGAACAAGTACTACGACGGTCTGACTTGTGAAAAAGACATGATGTGGCTTGATATTGAGAAAAACCGCTTTGCAGCCTACGACTATCTAGGCCGCGAACCCGAAAAGATCATGGGCTGGTTTGAGCGTTACCTTTAGGAGCAATGCCGATGATTGCTCTTCTTAAAATTGGAGGCGGGGTGCTCCTGGTCCTCGCCGGTGTGCTCCTCGTCTTATCATTTACAGGCAAAAAAACGTTTCGGACAGAAGTGTTCATCCCCGCACCACCCGAAGCAATTTGGGATGTGTTGATGGATACGGCCAGTTATCCGGACTGGAACCCGACCTTTATTCAAGTTCAGGGGGAGTACAAAGAAGGCGTGAAGGTCACCAACACGGTGAAAACCCCGGATAGCACGATGACAATCAACGCTTCCGTACAAGTGGTGACACCCAAAGTCGAACTCCGCCAGGCGGGCGGTCTGCCCGGGGTCATTACATTTGACCACCGCTGGCTGCTAAGGCCGGAAAACGGCGGCACCTGTGTCATCCAGCATGAAATCGACCGCGGATTTTACCTCTGGTTCTGGAATTCCGACTGGGTCCAGCCTGCCTACGAACGCGCGTCGCTGGCACTGAAACATCGTGTATCCGGGACAGAAGCATCAACCGGTTGCAGGGACAAATAGAAAACCCTGGAAGTCATCTCATGTCCTTCCCGGAAAACGATAGGGCGTCGCCAGAAAGCAACCGCGCGCCGCCCCAAATCCAACCGGTCACCAGCAGCGACCGCCCCCCAACTTTTACGCAGTTTTGCGCTTTGGGGCGCAGCCGGGGAGTTTTTCGGGGACGGTCGGCGCGACCCCGAGGCCTTCGCGCAAGGCCCGCTCCTCATCGATGACTTCCTTAGGGAACTGGCTCATGAAGCAGCAGCAGACGCCCTGATCGATCATGGTGCGCGGGCCGTTCGGGTGAGCAATGTGCTTGTAGACGCCGTGGCTGTGGCCATGCCCGTGATCATGCCCATGCGAGTGCCCGTGATGATGGTGATGGCCGTGCGCGTGGCCATGATCATGACTGTGGCTGTGGTCGTGGTGATGGCTGTGGTCATGCGTATGATCGTGGCTGTGCTCGTGACCGCTGCCACCTGCTTCGTCGTCCAGCGGATCGCGGTATTCGGCGTGGTGGTGATGCACCTCGACCTCGCCGCGGGCAAGACGTTCCTTGAAGGACGCCATCAGGTCGGTGGTCTCAACGAGGGACCCTTCAGCGGCTTCCGTGATCCGTTCCATGAACGTGTCGATCACGTGGGACTGATCGGCCAGGTAAAGCGCCTTGTAGAAGTTGACGTCCGGCTCGGTTTCCGCGACCTTGTCAACATAGTTGTAGATCCGGTCGATCAGACGGCCGGAGAACAGGAAATACGGGGCAACGACGATCTTTTTGTAACCGAGCTTCAGGGCCATCTCGAGCCCACGGCCGACGGACGGGAAGGTGACGCCGGAATAGACGGTTTCCGACCAGCCGAAGCCGAGGTTTTCGGTGACGATCCGGGTCAGACGCGCCGCTTCCGCATTGGCCAGCGTGTCGGAAGTGCCGCGTCCGACAACCACAAGCATGGTGTCGTAAAGGTCGCCGTCGTGCACGTGGTCAACGCCCAGAGCTTCGAGGATCCGCGCTTCGAAGGCCGCGATCAGCTGCGGGTGCAGACCCAACTCCCGGCCATAGCTGACAGTGAGGCCGGGGTTCTTTTCCTGATAGGTGGTGAGCACCGACGGGATGTCGTTCTTGGCGTGGGTGGCGGCAAACAGCATGCCCGGCACGGCCAGGATATGCGTCACACCCTGATCGCGCAGGGAATCGAGCCCCATGTGAATGTTCGGCGCGGAATACTCCAGAAAGCCGTACTCCACCGGAGTATCCGGATAGCGCGCCCGCAAGCCTTTTGCGAGGAGCGCGAATTCTTCTTCGGCAATTTTGGCGCGGCTGCCGTGCCCGCAAATCATGATGCCCGTCTTTGACATGTGCGGCCTCTCCTTGTTGCGCTGTAGATAGCGCCTAAACCCGGCCGGGTGAATGCAGAAAATGGTTTGGCGGCAATTTGCCCAAAAGAGTGTCCTGATGCCGAAGTTTTCCGGCCAAAAAACGAAAGCCAAGGGGCGGCGTCCGGCCTGAACCGGGCTCGACGGCGGAGAAGAATTCTTCTAACAAGAAGGGCCTAACGCCCCTCCCCTTTCCCGGATCCCGTCATGACCAAGCCCGACATCCTGATGCCTTACCGCCTGCTGCCGATTGCAGAAGAAGAGCTCCAAAAACGCTTTACCGTGCACAAGCTCCATGAAGCGGAAGACCGGGAGACGTTGCTCGCCGAGGTCGGTCCAAAGGTGCGCGGGGTCGCGCTTGGCTTCGGGCCGTTCAATCAGCAGCTTCTGGAGCAGCTGCCGAACCTGGAAATCGTTGCTGGCTTTGGCGTTGGCTACGATCATATCGATGTGCCTGCGTGCCTTGCAGCCAAGGTCATGGTCACGCATACGCCGGATGTCTTGAACGAAGAGGTGGCGGATACGGCGATTGGCCTGATGATCATGGCGATCCGCGAGCTCGGCCAGGCCGAACAATGGGTGCGCGATGGACATTGGGCGGCGAAAAAACCTTATCCGACCACCGCAGCGACCCTGCGCGGCCGCACGCTCGGCATCTTCGGGCTTGGCCGGATCGGCAAGGCAATCGCCAAACGCGCAGAAGCTTTCGGACTGGACGTCCATTATCACGGGCGCAGCAAACAGGACGGTGTCGCTTATCCGTATCACGCGACGCTGACCGGGCTTGCAGAGGCGTGCGACACGCTGATGGTGGTCGCGCCGGGCGGCCCTTCGACCCATCACGCGGTCAATGCCGGGGTCCTTGAAGCCCTTGGTCCGGACGGGGTCGTGATCAATGTCGGCCGCGGGTCTGTGATTGACGAGGCAGCGCTCATCAAGGCGCTGGAAGACGGCACGATTTACGGCGCCGGGCTCGATGTGTTTGAGGACGAGCCGAACGTGCCGAAAGCCTTGCTGGCGCTGCCGAAAGTCACCGTGCTGCCGCATGTCGGCTCGGCCAGTCAGGCCACCCGCAATGCGATGGCGATGCTGGTGGCCGACAACATCAGAAGCTGGTTCGAAACCGGGGCGGCAATCACACCGGTTCCGGAAATGGGAACTTAACCGATCACTTCACCGATCAGCAGTTGCGGCCGGGTGTTCGTGTAGTTCGGGATGTCCGCCGTCACCGGCCCTGCCGCTGCGAGGGCGGCCTCAAGGTCGCCTTTGGTCTCGAACACCATGGTCGCGATTGCATAAAACTCCGGCGGCGCATCCGGTCCGCCTGCCATGCCTTTAGTGGCCTGAACCTGACTGGCATGCGGCCCCATATGCTCGGCCACAAGCGCCATGTGCTTTTCCGCGTAATACCCATAATCGAATGTCGTATCCGGGCGGACCGGATAAAGAACCTGCAGTGAAAACGCCATAAAAACCTCCCTGGCTGCCGTGCCGTTCAAACCTGTCATCCGCAGTGACACCTGCCAAACTCAGGAGTGTTCAGAATGGCAACGAACAATCCGCGAGTAAGCTTACTGGCCGTACCGGCAGCGGACAATCCCAATTACTGACAAAAATACGGATTAATCAAAGCAATTCAGCAAAGTATTTTGATCGTATTTCTACATATATGTGAGTATTTTATCCGAATATTCACTTGTTCAAATATAGCTTTTGCAGAAGTCGGAACATGGATCATGTGTTTGCTTCAAACATGCTGACCCATGTAATAGAACGCCCGCTATATCTTTCTAGCGGCGGCCTTCGGGCGACGGATGCAACGGTGGGGCAATCGAACATATGAGAGCGCTGTTCCTTCTTTTGGCTTTTGCCGGCGCTCTGGTGTTTTCAACCGCGACGGAAGCCGCGCCTCCGGGCAAAGGCCATCTCGGCGCGCAGACAACCAGCACCGAAATTATTGCAGCCGTCCCGGCCGATTGGCCGCCACAATACAGCCTGGACGAGAATGGCAATCCAACCGGATTTGCAATCGACGTTTTGAACCATCTCGCCAAAGAGTTAAATCTCACAGTTCGATACAAGGTTGCTCCAAACTTCGTCGAAGCCATCCAACTGCTCGAAGCGGGCGACGCCGATCTCATCCCGAACAGCGGTATTGTTACCGAACGGAAGAGCAGCAACCTCTTCACACCGCCGGTCGAAACATTCCGGATCGTTTCCTTTGTCCGGGAGGGGTCTGTTGTTCCGACCCTGATCAGTGCTTTGCACCAGAAAAAGGTGGGCGTTGTGGAGCGTAACGTGGGGCTCTTCATGCTGCGCGAGCGCAAGGATGTTGACCTTGAGATTTTCCCGACCGCGGAGAAGGCCCTCTTGGGCCTGCTTTCCGGGTCGGTGGATGCCGTCGTCTACCCTGACACGGTGTTTAACGCCATCGCCCGGAACTTAGGTGTCAGCGACAAAATCCGAATAGTTGGCAGTCCGCTCAAAGAAGTCCCGCGCGGGCTGCGGTTTCGGAATGATCGATCCGATCTGCATGCACTATTCAGTGCCGCTGTGACGTCCTTTGTGAACTCGCCCGAATACACGACAATATACAAGCGTTGGTATGGCGCACCCAAACCATTTTGGACGCCGGCAAGGGTTTACAGCAGCATGCTGGTCCTTGCCCTCGGACTATCCGTTGCCTTCCTCGTCTGGCGTTACCTTACACTGAACAGGTTCAATGCGCGCCTTCGTTTATCGAAGCTGGAGCTCGTCAACCTGAACGATACCCTGGAGGAACGGGTTATCAACAGAACGCAGGAACTGTCTGAGGAAATTGAAGAACGTAAACGCAGCCAGCAGGACCTTGAGCGTTTCTTCAACCAGTCACAGTCCCTCAATCTCATTGTGGACTTTGAAGGCAGGATACTGCGGCTCAATAATTCATGGGAAAATTTACTAGGCTACCGCCTTCAGGAAGAATCCGACCGGCCATTTATTGAGGTTGTACATCCCGAGGAGCGGTCAATGACCGAAGATGCGTTTTCAGCACTTTTGGGGGGAGACGGCATCGACGGT
>CALDSI010000047.1 GCA_937911395.1 uncultured Labrenzia sp. | reverse complement strand
ACCGCCGCCTTCACAGCGTCCGTCTAGCATTGTCAGATTGGAGTTGAACCCTTGCAGCACGACTTCGGTGGAATATCGGTCCTGCCCGGACTGGTCCTGCCATTTACGGGTTTGCAGCTGGCCTTCCAGGTAGATCTTGGAGCCTTTCCGGAGATAGTTTTCCGCCACTTTGCACAGGCCTTCATTGAAGATGACCACTCGGTGCCATTCGGTTTTCTCGCGGCGCTCGCCGGAATTGCGATCCCGCCAGGTCTCGGATGTTGCAATCCGCAGGTTCGCAATCGGCCGGCCATCCTGGGTACGCCGGATTTCCGGGTCCGCTCCAAGGTTCCCAACCAAAATGACTTTGTTGACACTTCCCGCCATACTCAGCTCCTGTTTGTCTTTTTGCTTCCGGCCCAGCTTTTTTGGCAGCAGCACGGCCTGGCACCCCGAAGAGGCGCAGCTTTATTGGGCCACACCCTAACGATCTCCTCGCTTGATCGCCGCCACTTTTTCCGCATGCCCCCCATTTTCCACAATGTTGAGCACTTACCGGTTCCCGAAAGCGCCGCATCTGCACGCTTGCCAAAGCTTCGATAGAACCCGGGCAACCCAGCCGCGCCAGATCTCATTTCGCAAATTGGTCTGCCTTCAGTATATATGTACTTGTTTTGTTCTTATCAGTTTCGTATCCTTGGCGCAATTTCCGCAGGCCCCTTTTTGGTTTCCTGGTGACCTTGAACAGCATTTTCCGCAAATGCCCATCTGGAAGCCCAACTGGAAACTGCTATATCGGGTCCGAGTGGCCCGCCCTGCCCGCTTAGCCGGACCAAATTCATTCATGAGCCCAGATTGGGCGGCCTGCACAAGACCAGAAAGACACGCAATATGACGACGCCGAAGGCCCCTGACACCAACAGCTGGAAGAACGACCCAACAAAGGTGCTCAGCGTCCGCGGTGCCCGTGAACACAATCTGAAGAACGTCGATGTCGATCTGCCGCGCAACAAGTTGATCGTGATGACCGGATTGTCGGGCTCGGGCAAGTCTTCCCTTGCCTTCGATACGATCTACGCAGAAGGCCAGAGGCGTTATGTGGAAAGCCTGAGCGCTTACGCCCGTCAGTTTCTGGAAATGATGCAAAAGCCGGATGTCGACCAGATTGATGGTCTGTCACCGGCAATCTCCATTGAGCAGAAGACAACCTCCCGCAATCCACGCTCCACCGTCGGTACGGTCACCGAGATCTACGACTACATGCGTCTTCTGTTCGCTCGGGTCGGGATCCCCTATTCACCGGCGACGGGACTGCCGATCGAGAGCCAGACCGTCAGTCAGATGGTGGACCGGATCATAGATCTGGACGAAGGCAGCCGGCTCTATCTGCTCGCGCCGATGGTTCGCGGCCGCAAGGGGGAATATCGCAAGGAACTTGCGGAGCTGATGAAAAAAGGCTTCCAGCGGGTCAAGATTGACGGAACCTTTTACGAGATTTCCGAAGCTCCTGCGCTGGACAAGAAATTCAAGCACGACATCGATGTGGTCGTGGATCGGATTGTCGTGCGCGATGATATCGCGGGCCGTTTGGCCGATTCACTTGAAACAGCTCTGAAACTTGCCGACGGCATTGCCATTGCCGAGTTCGCAGGCGAGACGGAAGAAAACGGAGATCCGAAGCGGATCATTTTCTCCGAAAAATTCGCCTGCCCGGTATCCGGCTTCACAATTCCCGAAATCGAGCCGCGCCTCTTTTCGTTTAACAACCCCTTTGGTGCCTGCCCAACCTGCGACGGCCTCGGCACAACGCTTGCCTTTGAAGAAGATCTCGTCGTCCCGGATCACACATTGTCTTTGCGCGAAGGTGCGGTTCTGCCATGGGCAAAAACCGGATCAACATCGCCCTATTACACGCAGACCCTGGAGGCCCTGTGCCGCCATTATGATGTGTCGATGGCAACCCCCTGGAAGGATCTTGACCCTGAAGTTCAGGACGCCGTTTTGCACGGCACGGGAAAAACAGCGATCGAATTTGTCTATGACGACGGCGTGCGCAGTTACAGGACCGAAAAGCCGTTCGAGGGGGTTATCGGCAACATTGAACGCCGCTGGCGGGAGACGGAAGCAACCTGGGTGCGCGAAGAGCTGGCCCGTTTTCAGTCGGATCACGCCTGCCCGTCCTGTCAGGGTTTCCGCCTGAAACCGGAGGCTCTGGCCGTCAAGATTGCTGACCGGCACATCGGGCACATCACCGAACTTTCAATCCGTGAAGCCGCGCTGTGGTTCGACGCGCTGCCTGAAAAACTCAACGACAAGCAGACCGAGATTGCCGGGCGTATCCTGAAAGAAATCCGCGAACGGCTGAAGTTCCTCAACGATGTCGGTCTTGAGTACCTTTCAATGGCCCGGTCCTCCGGCACCTTGTCCGGTGGTGAAAGCCAGCGCATTCGTCTCGCCTCGCAGATTGGCTCCGGCCTGACTGGCGTCCTTTACGTTCTCGATGAACCCTCTATCGGGCTCCATCAGCGCGACAATGCCCGTTTGCTCGAGCCCCTCCGCCATCTCCGGGATCTTGGCAATACGGTCATTGTGGTCGAGCATGACGAGGATGCCGTGTTGACTGCCGACTATGTGGTTGATGTCGGCCCCGGCGCCGGGGTTCATGGCGGCCAGGTCGTTGCGAAGGGCACGCCGCAGGAGGTCATGGCCAACGGCAACTCGCTAACCGGGCAGTATCTGTCCGGCGCAAAAATGATTCCGCTGCCCGCAGAACGGCGCAAGATCAACAAGAAACGCAAGATTTCAGTAAAAGGCGCTCGCGGCAACAACCTGAAGGACGTTGATGTCGACGTGCCGCTGAGTACCTTTACCTGTGTCACCGGTGTGTCCGGTGGCGGCAAATCAACGTTCCTGATTGATACTCTCTATAAGTCGGCTGCTCGCCGTTTGAATGGCGCGCGGGACAATCCGGCACCGCATGACCGCATCGAGGGCCTTGAAGTTCTGGACAAGGTGATCGACATCGACCAGTCGCCGATTGGCCGGACGCCGCGCTCTAACCCGGCGACCTATACCGGCGCCTTCACCCCGATCCGGGAGTGGTTTGCCGGAATGCCGGAGGCCAAGGCCCGTGGTTATCAGCCTGGCCGGTTCTCGTTCAACGTCAAGGGCGGCCGATGCGAGGCCTGCCAGGGCGATGGTGTCATCAAGATTGAAATGCACTTCCTGCCGGACGTTTACGTCACGTGCGACGTCTGCAAGGGGAAACGCTACAACCGAGAAACCCTGGAAGTGGAATTCAAGGGCAAATCCATTGCCGATGTCCTAGATATGACTGTTGAAGAAGCCGCAAGTTTCTTCGCCGCCGTCCCCGCTGTTCGCGACAAGATGGAAACTCTGGCCCGTGTCGGGCTTGGTTACATCAAAGTGGGTCAACAGGCGACAACACTCTCCGGCGGTGAAGCGCAGCGGGTTAAGCTTGCAAAGGAATTGTCGAAGCGCTCCACAGGCAGAACACTCTATATTCTGGATGAACCGACCACCGGACTGCACTTCCATGACGTTGCCAAACTCCTGGATGTGCTCCACGAACTGGTCGATCAGGGGAACACCGTTCTGGTAATCGAACACAATTTGGAAG
>CALDSI010000046.1 GCA_937911395.1 uncultured Labrenzia sp. | reverse complement strand
GCTACGGCTATGGGCGCCCCACAATAGGCATTGAGCTTGTCGAGGCTGCGCACCCGGTGCCGGACAAGGCCGGACAGGACGCGACGAAACGCATGCTGGAGTTGCTGTCCGATCTTGACGCGGATGATTTCGTTCTTGCCCTCATTTCCGGCGGTGCATCGGCTCTTTTGACCGTACCGGCAGGTGCCATCAGTCTTGAAGAGAAACAGGCGGTCAATCGTGCGCTGCTCGCATCCGGCGCGCCGATCGGCCAAATGAACGTTGTTCGCAAGCACCTGAGCCGGGTGAAGGGGGGACAGCTTGCTGCCGCTGCTTATCCGGCAAAGATGGTGGCATTGCTTTTGTCCGACGTTCCAGGAGATGACCCGGCTGAGATCGGGTCCGGGCCAACGGTCGGGGATGGCAGTACTCCAGCAGACGCCCGTCAAATCCTTGCCCGATGGAATATTCAAGTACCAGGCTCGGTATCTGAGATTCTTTCGGGGCAGACCGGAGTTTTGCCGCCAGACCATGAACGTCTGGGCCGTGTGACAAACACTATTTTTGCCGCGCCCTCGCAGTCCTTGGAAGCTGCGAGAAGCCTTGCAGAGAAGGTTGGATGCGACGTCGAGATCCTTGGTGATGCCTTGGAAGGCGAGGCACGAGACGTTGCCGCAACTCATGCGGACGTTGCCCTCCAAAAGCAAAAGGAGCGCGGAGCATCAGAGCGGCCGTTGATCCTGTTGTCGGGTGGGGAATTGACTGTTACTCGGCGCGGTGACGGTATCGGCGGTCCTAATGCAGAATACGCACTTGCCTTGGCAAATTCGCTCGCGGGTACGGCAGGTGTCCATGCCATTGCCTGCGACACGGACGGTGTCGATGGCGCAGCCGAAGTGGCCGGCGCGATTATCGGTCCTGATACCCCTTCCATGGCCGCTGCGACGGGTGTGTCGATGAGTGACGCGCTTGACCGGAATGATGCTCATGAGTTTTTCAGAGCAATAGGTGATCAGGTCGTCACAGGTCCAACACTGACGAATGTGAATGATTTCCGGGCAATTTACATCAATGGAGTGTAAGGCATGCTGCAGCACTGTGTTTTGTTGTCGTTGAGGGATCCGGATAATCTATCAGCGCTCGATGAACCGATGGCGTTAATTTCAGGGCTAGTTGATAAACTTTCTGGCGTGCTTGCGGTCACACATGGTCCGAACCTGGATCTGGAGGGCAAATCGAAACCGTATCAATATGGGTTTATTGTCACGGTCAGCGATAAAGCTGTTCTTGCCGACTATGCGCCGCATCCGGATCATCAAATTGCCGCCGCAATGTTGATCGCCGCTTGCGAAGGTGGTGCAGACGGCATCCTCGTGGCCGATATTCGCTGCGGATGATGGAAACGCTTGATCGCCAATTTGCATCTAAGTCACAGAGAGGTAACTCCCTTTTTGTTATTTTAGCGGCAAATGACCTGAAACACCTCGAAAGATTGGGCAAAAAGGAAGCCGTGTGTCAGAAGTCACCATTACCCGGGCAGTGCGGATGCCGGACCAATTCCGTATCGCGCGGTTTTTGTCCAATCCGAAGCTGGGTCCGCGGCTTTTGTTCTTCAGCGGCGGCTCCGCGCTGAATGATATTTCGAGATGCCTGAAACGGTACACGCACAACTCCATTCACCTTGTAACGCCTTTTGATTCCGGAGGCAGTTCACAAGGGTTGCGCCTTGCCTTCAACATGCCCGCGATCGGTGATCTCAGAAGCCGACTGATGGCTCTTGCAGATGAAACCGTTCTTGGTCAGCCTGATGTGTTCCGGCTCTTCACACACCGGTTTTCCAAAGAGTCTGGGCAAGAGGAGTTAGCAGGTGAGCTTGAGGCGATGATCGCCGGTATTCATCCGCTCGTGGCAGTTGTTGAACAACCAATGCGGACGCTCATTCAAAATCAGCTGCGGACGTTTCAGGAGGGGTGCCCGCCAATGTTTGATTTGCGCGGCGCAAGCATCGGCAATCTCATTCTTGCTGGTGGCTATCTCAACCAGAACAAACAGCTCGAACCTATTATCTTCTTGGTCGCAAAACTTGTTGGCGTCCTCGGCCATGTGAAGGCTGTATCCGATGACAATCTGCATCTGGCGGCAAAGCTCGAGACCGGCGATATTGTTGTCGGACAGCACCTTCTGACAGGCAAAGAACAAGCGCCGCTAACATCGCCGATTGAGGAGATTTTCCTGAACAGAAGCCTGCAAATCCGGGAGCTGGCGGTATCCGTGTTCCCGGAGCGCAATACGGCTTTGGTGCAGTCCGCGGATCTCATCTGCTATTCTCCAGGCAGCCTGTACACAAGCCTAATTGCCAGCCTGTTGCCTCGGGGTGTTGGCCGAGCTGTTGCCAGCCGCACCGTTCCTAAAGTGTATGTTCCCAGTTTGGGTCATGATCCCGAAGCGTCTGGAATGACGCTAGAGGATCGCGTTCAAGCATTACTTGCTTATCTTCGAAAAGATGCCGGTAGCGATTGCCCGGTCGAGCGGCTGTTGAATTTTGTCGTAACGGATCAAGGCACGGGAGAAGATGATATAGCGGCAGTGGAGCAACTTGGCATTACCGTTTTGCGGCTGGATCTGATATCCAGCAAAACAGATCCTTATTACGACCCAGTGCCGCTCTGTGAGGCGCTGGTTTCCCTGACTTGACCGAATAAAGGATGCGAAGGAAACGCCCATGAAACGGACCCCGATGCTGAATCGGCACATGAGTACGCTGATCGCCTCCCTTGGGCACATGGATGAAATTGTTGTTGCAGACGCTGGTTTGCCAGTGCCGCCGGGCATTGATGTCATTGATCTTGCCGTGTCGCCTGGGGTGCCCGGCTTCTTTGATGTCTTGGATGTACTGACGAGCGAATTGGTGGTCGAGAAAGCTGTTTTTGCCGAAGAGGCAAGTGCGGAACTTGCGACTGAAATCGAAGTCCGGCTGGCCCATTGGGCCGCGGAAATCGGCAAGCCGATTGAGCATGACCGGGTGCCTCACGAGGACTTCAAAACCCGGACGAAGCAGGCGCGCGCTGTTATTCGCACGGGGGAATGCACGCCTTATGCTAATGTCATTCTGGTCTCGGGTGTACCGTTCTAACAGGTTAGTGTTCCCATTTTCCGGTGTAGGCCCGCGTCTTACCAGCGCGGGTCTCTTTGTTTTGTTTGAAATGCTAGTCCTCTTACTCTCAGACAGGCGCCTTTCTGATCCAGCGATGCAAGGCATGCGCATAGGGGAGTACACGCCAAGTGACGCAGCCCCGCTGATGTCGCGGGCTTCGTCTGGGCTTGTTCCGAAACCTTTCCGGTCAAAGTTTCGTTTGTTTGCCAGAGCCTTCCCGTTCTGCAAAAACGAATTATCGAGTTTCCAAAACCGATTTTGTTGACTTCCGAAATCGGTTTTGGAACCATTAATGAAATAAATCGCCTTCGATCATCTGAGCCGCAGGCAGAAAGAAATCCGGGCCGGTCGGCCTTTGGGAGGTAAAATGTCGGGTCACCGCGGGTCAGTGACGATTGACGACGTTGCGCGCCATGTTGGTGTCGCAAAGGGAACCGTTTCGCGGGTCCTGAACAACTACACCGACATTTCCCAAACAACCCGCGAGCGCATCCTCAAAGCCGTCAAGGATCTTGGCTACCAGCCGTCGGCGACGGCCCGTAACTTGAAACGCGGCCGGCAGGATACGCTTGGCATCGTCATTCCGGTTGGACACGGAAATGGCGCCGATCCGTTCCTGTCCGAATTTATCGATGGGATTGCACGGGCTTTGGATGAACTCGGGATTGATCTCCTGGTGACAACCGCCCACTCGCGGGATCACATGATCGAGACGCTTCAGCGGCTTATTGCCAGGAGAAAGGTCGATGGTTTTATTCTCACAAGAACCGAAGTTGAAGATCCTCGTATTGCGTTCTTGAGCGAACAGGGCTTTCCCTTTGTCACGCATGGCCGGTCGCATCTTCCCGATACCCATGCGTGGTTTGACATCGACAATGAAAAGACCTTCGCCGATGGCGTGCGGCACATCTACAGCCTCGGACACAGCCGCATCGGCTTTATCGGCGGATCGCTAGAACTGAATTTCGCGCTCCAGCGGCGGGATGGCTACCGTGCCGGTCTTGAGTCGCTGGGCGTGCCTTTCGATCCCGCTCTTGAAACGATCGTGGATCTTGACGAGGAAGGTGGGCTTGCTGGAGCAGAGCGGCTTCTTGCGGACAACGATCTGCCTCCGACTGCCTTGTTGTGCGTGACAGACGCACTTGCGATTGGCGCTATTCAATATTGCCGGAAACATGGTCTGACGGTCGGTACTGACGTTACGATCATTGGGTATGACGGGCTGCCATTTGGTGACTATCTCGAGCCCCCGCTCAC
>CALDSI010000045.1 GCA_937911395.1 uncultured Labrenzia sp. | reverse complement strand
ACCGATCAGAAAAACAACTTCCAAACCAAGGGAAGAAGGATCGCTGTTGCCAAGGCGTTGAGCCCCATGGCGAGACCGGAAAATGCACCCGCCAATTCGCTGACTTGCAAGGCACGGGCTGTCCCAATGCCGTGAGACGCAGTACCGATGGCCAATCCGCGAGCGGCCATGTCCTTTATGCCCATCAGGTTCAATAAAAGCGGGCCAAGAGCAGCTCCTGTGATCCCGGTCAGGATCACCAGAACTGCCGTCAACGACGGCAATCCACCCAGCTGTTCACTAATCCCCATCGCAACAGGTGCTGTCACAGACTTTGGCGCAAGGGACACCAGCGTTTCCTTGCTTGCCCCAAACAGAGCGGCAATGCCGACCGCGCTGATTGCAGCGGTCAGAGACCCGGCCAACAAACTGGCGAGGATCGCAATCGAGGAGCGGCGAACCCGTTCAAGCTGCCGATAGAGCGGCAAGGCCAACGCCACCGTTGCCGGCCCCAACATGAAATGAACGAACTGAGCGCCTTCGAAATAGACCGAATATTGGGTGTCGGTGACAAGCAGCAGGCTGACCAACAACACAACGGCGATCAGCACCGGATTGAGAAGCGGATTGAATCCCGCACGTCGATAGATCCAAAACCCGACCTGATAGGCAACAAGCGTCAATGTCAGCGCCAGGAGCGGACTGGCAGAGAGATAAACCCAGATTTGCCGAAGCTCTCCCTCCATTAGTCGGCCTCGCTGTCAGCAGCATCGGCAGACCGGGACAAGAGGCGCATCACCACCGCTGTGACAGCAATTGTTGCAAGCGTGCTGCCGATCAGTGCAACGGTTATGGCAAGCCCTTCTTCACCGATCAGTGCAATGTGCAGCATGACGCCAACGCCGGCGGGAACGAACAACAGGGAGAGGTTGGTCAAAAACGCATCGCCAACCGTTGCAAGGTCTTCCGGGATACCCCCCTTGATCAGCAAGCCTGCCAGTAACAGAACCATACCGATCACCGGACCTGGAATCGGCAGTCCGCTCGCGACCGTGATCAGCTCACCGGCGAGCTGACACGCCAAAATGACAGTCAGATAAAAAAGCATATGCGCCCCCAATGCCTTGCACTAAGGCACTACAGTGGCGTGGCGCTGGCGACCTGACAAGGGCACCTTCCAAGAAGGATAACTTGCCCCCCGAGAACGAAGTGCCGATTATGGCAAGGCGATTACCGGCGTGCGGACCTGCACACGGCGGAACAGATCCTGGATATCGTGATTGGCCATCCGGATGCAGCCATAGGAAACCGCACGCCCGATCGAGCCAGGACGGTTGGTGCCGTGAATTGCGTAGTTGCCGTTCGACAACGTCATGGCAGCGACACCCATCGGATTGTTCGGAGCACCCCCGCGGATAACGGCAGGAAGATGCGGGAAGTCCCGGCGCACTTCCGGCGACGGTGACCAGTCCGGCTTGATGTATTTCGCCGTGATCTGCGCCCGTCCAGTCCAGGACTTCTGGCGTTTGCCGACGGCGACCTTGTAGCGGATCGCCTGGCGTCGATTCAGCACCAAATAAAGCCGTCGCTCAGAGTTCTTGATCACGATTGTGCCTGGCCGAAACTCATGGCCGGAAAAACCAACCACTTCCGCAGCTTGCGCTTTTTCTAAACCCAAAGCAGCTGCAACGAACACAGCAAAGGCGAACAGCAAAGAAATGATACGCATCACACACCCAATCCTTAACGCTTGTTAAGAGTTTATGCATGAGCGCGGATGCGGCAAGTGGCACTTCAGATTACTTCAAACCATGGTGAACGGCGTTGTTTGTAAAGGAAACAAGCCAATCTGCTGTCCCATATCCGACGTAATGGTTTTGGACACGGGAGGAGGCTTTGATGAGAGGAAACACTGCGCGCCACATGTGGTGCTTACAGTCCTGCGGAAAACGCATTCTTGCATTGGTCCACCTCAGTTTTCTGTTTGGGCTTTCCCTTGTTGTGATGAGTGCGGCTGATAGCCGGGCAGATATCCTGTCGGGCCGGTACATCCTGCCGCCCCAAGCCGTGGATACTCAATTCACCGTAAGGGTATTGGGTGGCCAACCGGTCAAAGGCCGGTTTGGTACGGTCAACGGCGAAATGGTTTTAAACGCGCAACGGCCGGAAGCCAGCCGTGTTCGCGTCACCGTCGACCTCCGCAGCGTTGAGACCAACAATGACCGGGTCACTGGTTTCCTAAAGAGCTCGGCAATGTTCAATGTGTTGGAGTTTCCAACAGCAGAGTTCGAGAGCTATTCAGTGCGTTTGACTGGCGAGACAACTGCAAAAGTAGAAGGGTTTCTTACCATGCGAGGAACCCGGCAACGCACCTCTTTGGAAGTCGAGCTCCAACCGGCTGGAAACAGTCGGAACATCGCCATTGAAGCCAATGGCGGTTTTTTCCGGAGCCTTTACGGCATGGACGCGGGGCTGCCGATCTATGCTGACAAAGTGCGCTTGCAGATCAAGGGCACTGGGAAGAGAAGTTAGCGCTGAACCGGTTTGCCGGACTTCCATTCGTAAATGACAAACTGAGGAATGCTGCTATCGCCTTTTTCATCAAAGCTGATGTCGCCCAGGATTGTCGGCAAAGCCTGTTCATTCATTACTCCTGTGACCGCAGCAAAGTCCACTGCGCCAGCGACTTCTACAGCTTTGACCCAAGCTTCGACCGCGGCATAAGCGGCAAGCGCATAGCGCTCAGCAATTTCTTCGCGGCTTTCCAATGCTTCAATCACGTCGGTCACTGTTTCAAGGCTCCGAGGATCTGGTGGATAAGCGAAAGTTGTGCCCTCCCCTGCCTCGCCAGTGACGTCCCAGAAGGCCTGCGTCATCAGGGTATCGCCCCCGATCAGAACAGCCTCGACCCCAAGCCGCTGCATCTCCAGTTTGATCAAGCCTGCTTCTGGATGATAGCCGCCGATGAAAACAACGTCAGCGCCTTCCAAAGCCAAACGGGAGACGAGAATCCGATAATCATTCAGGCCCGCGTCGAACCCCTCATAGAGCGTTTCGGTGACGCCGTTTTGATTAAGAACAATCCGCACCGCATCGGTGAGCCCCTTGCCATATGCGGTTTTGTCGTGAAGCAGAGCAATGTCCTGCCCAGCAAAAGTGTCT
>CALDSI010000044.1 GCA_937911395.1 uncultured Labrenzia sp. | reverse complement strand
GGAAGACTGTCACAAAGACTATAAAGACCGGGTTTGCAGTCATCCCAATTGATGGAAACATCAAAATCAGCCTGCAGGTATGCTCTGATGGCCTTTCCCACCGCCCGAAGAAATTGAAGTGCGCCAAAATCGCCCGCGCGCCAAGCCAAGCGTAAGCTTTCGAGTTCACCAGCAAGCCAAGAATAACGTATCCCGGCCCGGCCAACACTGAGCGGCCTTTTGTCCAATCGGCCATGGGCCAGGTCAAGTATGTCTTCACTCAGGGTCAGCCCGGCGTGTTCAGCCAAGGCATGATTGCCTGCAAGTCGCGGGTTGAGTTCCAGCAGATATCTCCTGTCCGCTCGCTCATCAACGAGAAACTGAACACACCCAATGCCATGATAGCCAATCCCACGAAGCAGTTTGACGACGTAGCTCTTTAGGATCGGGCAAGGTTCAACGGTGACCCCTTCAAGAGCAAGGCCAGAGCCGTCGGGCTGATCTGTGCGTTCAATCTTTGCATGGAGGTAGCTTTGCAATTCGCCGTGGTGGGCGGAAAAATAGATGTTGTCGCGGTTGCCGGAAACGTGTTCTTGAGTGAGAAGACTTTTATCCTTCAATACTTCCTGTTGCTCTTTGAGATCGTCGACAGTTCGGCATGTCAGCGCCTTTTTGCCCCCCAAGCGTTTGGTTGAATCCATCGGCCTTATAACCAATGGAAAATTCAACTTGCTTGCCTGTCTCACCAAGTCTTGTTGGTTTGAGGTAACAACAAATGGTGCAATCGGAATGTCCAATTCACCCGCTTTGCTGAGCAAGAGCGGTTTGTTAAGGCAGAATGTGATCGTTTCGCTCGCCATGCTGGCAAGCTTTATTGCGCCTGACGGCTTTAAACGACTTTCGGCAAAAGCACGAACAAAGGACTCGTCAACGGGAAAGATGAGTTCAATTGCTTCATCCTTGTCGCACAAGGCATCCAAAGATACCTGAAAGACATCCGCTCCACTGGAAAGCGGCGGATGATCCCAAACGGCATGGACATATTTGCTGACCTCTGTCCCACGGTCATACCCATCCAGCCCACAAATGACCTGATATCCCTTGTGATACAGGGCTCGAGCAAGGATGTAGCTCGGTCGATAATTCCCTAGGATGAGTACTTTTTTGGGCACTTGTCGGTATCTCGCGGACGAATTCGACAAGAGTATAAGTGAATTTCATCCACTTTCGGTAAACACCAACTTCGTTCTGATCTTCGATCAACAGACGGCAAACCCTTCCAACAAGATGTCTTAATCAAAAATCAAAGCTCCTGCTCTACTATGATTGCAACATCTTTGGAGAGCATGCATGACACTGGCCGAAGCATTTCGAACACCGAGAGCGTACACTTGGCCGGCATCATCGCGTGTTGCACTCCACGCTTTCACCTACCTGTTCCCCGTTTCGGTTCTGGCTGCGGCCGTCCTCCAGCCTTGGGAAGACCCGAAACTTCTCTTTTTTGATGTGATTGTCTCTGCTGAGGTGGCACCGGAATGCTGCTCAGTGTCCTATGGGTTCATATCCCAATTAGGTATTTTGATTTGGACGACAACAGCGGCTTCCAGTTTGTTCGGCGGTTTGGTGATGGCAATGAATGGTTCTTCAAAGGACCTATTCAGTTTTGCAATAACAGCGGGACTTTTGACAGGTTGGCTCGGTATTGATGATGCCTTCCTGTTGCATGAGAAGGTGTTTCCAGCCGTCGGCATTCCTCAGTTCGTCGTTTTGATCGTCTATTGTTTAACAACCTTGCTTTATCTTATCGCGAGCTGGAAAATTCTGGTTAGGAGCGATCTTGTTCTTTTGGCTGCAGCAGGCAGTGCCTTTGTTGCAAGCGTTGCAATCGATGTTGTTTTGAAAACCCCGAATTGGGTGGTTTTGGAAGACAGTTTCAAGTTCTTTGGCATTTGCTGTTGGGCGTCCTTTCACATCTCCACAATGCTGAGACTAATGACGATAGAAAAACCTCGTCATGAATAGCCAAAGCACCCGGCAAACGGCAGCTTTACAATCCACGGACCCAACACCAAATCGCAAGAGCCAGTTGCACGTAAGCTTTTCATTTTATTATGTTTTTCATATGTCTGAATTTACCGAATTGCTGTCAGCTTGC
>CALDSI010000043.1 GCA_937911395.1 uncultured Labrenzia sp. | reverse complement strand
ATGCCACCAGAATGCCCCAAATAAACCAGATGCTGTGAAACATCGGGTTTCTCTTTTATTCTGACGTGCACTTTGTTATCCAGTGTCGTCAAACATGGCCAAAACTCACGGAAGTTCCATGCGCAATCGCTTCGTCATCTTGTCCGCACTCGTGGCTCTACTCTTGGCAGCGCCAATCGCACCGTCTGCCAATGCGGCAATCAAGGTGATCGTCAACGATGTGCCGATAACCGACTATGACATCACCCAGCGCGCCCGGCTCATTACGCTCACCCAGCGCAAGAGTGCTTCTGTCGCCCGGCGTGAGGCCGTGCAGGAACTTATCGACGACCAAGTCAAGGTCGGTGAGGCGACCCGCATGGGCATGAGCGTCAGCGACAGTGAAGTCGACAACGCCTATGCAAATATCGCCCGGAACGTGAAACTTACCCCTGCCAGACTGACACAGGCACTCGGACAGGGCGGAGTGCGAGCCGAAACACTGAAAAAACGCCTGCGAGCGCAGCTCATTTGGGGCAAGCTGGTCCGTGCCCGGTTCAGCGGCGGTGTCGATGTGGACGAGTCCGATATCATCGCGGCGCTTCGCAAAACCGATGAAGAAGACCGGGCCACATCCATTGAATATGATCTCCAGCGCGTGATCGTTGTTGTCCCGAAAAACTCCTCCAATGGCTTCAAGTCTCAACGCCGCCGTGAAATCGCTCAAATCCGCAAAGCGGTCTCGAGTTGCGAGGACATGGGTTCCGTCCTTGGCCAATACAAGGAAGTTGTTGTCCAGCCAATCGGTCGGCGGCTTGAAACCGAAATTCCGCCGAACATCATTGACCAGGTGAAAAAGCTGGGACCCGGAAAACTGACCGACCCAAATCCAACCCCGGTCGGCTTTGAAATGATTGCCATTTGCGGGAAGCGGGAAATCCAGTCGGACATTGCCATGCGCACCAAACTGGAAAACGAATTGCGGGCCAAGGAAGGCGAGAGCCAAGCCCGTCGATTGCTGATGGATGCCAAGCGCCGCTCAACGATCATTTATCGCTGATCAATATGCCGCTCTCCAAGATGCGAAGCTCTGGAAAACCTGTTGCCATCACGCTCGGCGAACCGGCGGGAATTGGCCCGGACCTGACATTGCAGGCCTGGTTCAATCGAAAGAAACTTGGCCTTCCACCATTTTATGTGCGAGGCGACGTCGAGCTCTTAAGTCAGCGGGCGGAAAAACTCGAACTTCCGGTTCACTTCGAGAGCTGCTCACCAGACGAAGCTTCAGAGAGATTCTCCAATGCTATGCCTGTAGTGCAGACGGGACCCGGTCTACGGGATACGCCGGGCGAAGAGGATCCGGCGGCTGCCACCTCAGTCATTGCCTCAATCGAGGCATGTGTCCGAGATGTTTTGGATGGTGCTGCGATTGGTATCGTTACCAATCCGATCAACAAGGCTGCGCTTTATAAGGCTGGTTTCAAACATCCCGGCCATACCGAGTTTCTGGGTGCATTGGCCGAAGAGTTTTGGCCCGGCCAGCCTTCCAAACCCGTCATGATGATTGCCGGGCCGGATCTGATGGTCGTACCGGTCACCATTCATATTCCGCTTTCCGATGTCCCTCAGCGTTTGACAGAAGACTTAATCGTCGAGACAGCAGAAATCGTTTCAAACGATATGACGAGCCGGTTCGGCTTTAAAAATCCGCGCCTCGCTTTGTGCGGCCTCAATCCGCATGCGGGCGAGAATGGTGCCTTGGGCACGGAAGATCAGAATGTCATCGTACCGGCTGTTGAACGATTGAAGGCAATGGGAATTGCGGCCTCAGGCCCGCACCCGGCAGACACGATGTTTCACCCGGAAGCCCGTCTGAAATATGACTGTGCCCTCGGCATGTATCATGACCAGGTTCTGGTGCCTGCTAAAACCATCGGCTTCGATGACAGTGTCAATGTCACGTTGGGCCTTCCTTTCATCCGCACGTCTCCTGACCACGGCACAGCCTATACGCTGGCCGGCACCGGGATGGCGCGGATCGAGAGCTTTTGTGCGGCTATTCGCATGGCGCATGCGCTGGCGCATCCTGAAACGCTTTAGGACACCAACCGCGGCATGGCCCAAATCGACGATCTTCCACCGCTTCGCGACGTCATCGCAGCCCATGGATTGAATGCAAAAAAGTCACTCGGACAGAACTTCCTACTAGATCTGAACCTGACGTCCCGGATCGCCCGATCGGCTGGGAG
>CALDSI010000042.1 GCA_937911395.1 uncultured Labrenzia sp. | reverse complement strand
CGAGATCGATCCGACCGACCCGACCTCCACACCGAAAAAACGCACTGCACTTGGTCGTTTCAAACACGAAAACGCCGAAGACGTGGTCAACAATGACGGCCGCATTGTCGTATATATGGGGGATGATGAGCGCGGTGAGTTCGTCTACCGCTACGTTTCCAACGGTGTTTATGCACCAGGTGCCCCGGCCGACGCACTGCTGAACGATGGCGTTCTTTATGTTGCAAAGTTCAGCGACAATGGCACCGGCGCATGGGTGGCCCTCACCCCGGAAACAACCGGCATGGATCAGGCTGAAATCCATATCCATACCCGTCAGGCAGGTTCCAAAGTCGGCGCGACCACAATGGACCGCCCGGAGTGGATTTCCGCCAATCCGAAGGCACCGGAAGTCTATTGCTGCCTGACCAACAACAAGAACCGTGGCGTCAAGCCGAATGCCGGAGGTGACGACACATCCGTCAACGGCCCGAACCCGCGCGAGAAGAACAATTACGGACAGATCGTGCGCTGGCGCCCGGATGGCGGCGACCATACGGCTCCGGGTTTCACCTGGGATCTTTATGTCCTCGCGGGCAACCCGACCGTTCATTCCGATGCCTATGCCGGCTCCGCGAACATCAACGAAGAGAACATGTTCAACTCACCGGACGGGCTGGCTTTCGACTCCAACGGGCTGGTCTGGATCCAGACGGACGGCAACTACAAGAACGAAGGCGACTTCGCCGGTCAGGGCAACAACCAGATGCTTGCTGGCGATCCGGTCACCGGAGAGATCCGACGCTTCATGGTTGGTCCGAACGAGTGTGAAATCACAGGTTTGACCTGGAGCCCGGACCGCCGGACCATGTTTGTCGGCATCCAGCATCCCGGCGAGCGAGGAAACAGCCACTGGCCGGCCGGGGGCACATCTGTTCCGCGGTCCGCGATCATCGCAGTCACCCGGGAAGATGGCGGCCTCGTCGGTTAGCGCGTTTCCCTGATGGAAAACAAAAGGGCGCCAACCGGCGCCCTTTTTCATTTCGGTCTCGCGTGTGCTTATCCGAGCTGTGCAATCACCTTTTCTGCGACAGCCTCGGAACTTGCCGGGTTCTGACCGGTGATCAGATTGCCGTCTTCAACGGCAAAGGAGGTCCAGCTGGCTACGCTTTCATATGCCCCGCCTTTTGCCTTCAACTCATCTTCAAGAAGGAACGGAACCACATTGGTAAGACCAACAGCGTCTTCCTCGGCATTTGTGAAACCGGCGACCTTCCGGCCATCTACAAGCGGCGCACCATCTGGTGTCTTTGCGTTAAGAAGCACTGCCGGTGCGTGACAGACCGCGCCAACAGGTTTGCCGGCGTTGAAGAAGGTTTCAATCAGGCCAATGGACGTCGTGTCATGGGTGAGATCCCACAAGGGGCCATGACCGCCCGGATAGAAGATCGCGTCGTAGTCCGCAGCATTCAAATCATCCAATTTCAAGGTGTTTGCCAAAGTTTTCTGAGTTTCCGGATCGGCATCAAACCGGCGTGTCGCTTCGGTCGCCGCAGACGGATCAGAACTCTTTGGATCGATTGGCGGTTGGCCGCCCTTCGGCGAGGCAAGTGTGATATCCGCACCCGCATCCTTGAAGGCATAATAAGGGGCGGCAAATTCTTCGACCCAGAAGCCGGTTTTCTGACCAGTGTCGCCAAGGTCTTCATGGCTGGTCAGAACAATCAGAACTTTTTTGTCAGATACTTGCGGCATCGAAAATCTCCGTTTTTTAAAAATGGACGGACCATCTGTCCGGCGTGACCTTGATTTAATTTGCTCACCGAATGATACCAATGGCAAATTAATTGGCTGTAATGTCATAATTTTTGATACATACTTGGGGGCATGGCGCGCATGGAGGCATCTATCGAACACCTCAAGAGCCTGATGGTGTTTGCGCAGGTTGCGGACAGCGGTTCGTTCAGCGCGGCCGGTCGGCATCTGGGCCTCACCCGCGCAGTCGTCAGCTATCATGTAAACAAACTGGAAGACGCATATGGTCTAAGCCTTTTTCACCGGGCACCACGCAGTCTCAAGATCACAGAAGCTGGGGAGAAACTGCTCGGACATTGCCGGGTTATCATGGATGAGACTGTGGCTGCTCAACGGGCAATTGAGCGCTACAAGCAAGAACCTGAAGGCGTTTTGCGCATTTCCTGCCCAGTCAGTGTCGGCCTCAATCACGTCGTACCGGTTCTAAGTGACTTTCACCGGCTTTATCCCAAAATCAAGCTAAATGTCAGTTTCTCAGACACGGTGGTCGACATACTGGAAGAGGGCTTTGATCTCGCAATCCGTGGAGCTCCCCTGCCCGATTCAGACCTGAAGGCCACACGCCTCGCAACGATTACGACCTGCCTTTGCGCAGCCCCAAGTTATTTTCAAACCCGGTCCCGGCCCAAGACCGTTGATGATCTGAGTGACCATCAATGGGTGCTGCACATGAACAAGCAGAAGGTGGAGATTCTCATCCCCGGAGGCGCCTCGAAAGTCTTCGAACCGGAGGGAAGCATCACCACCAACAACGCCGTTGCCCGGACAGCATTTGTCGAAGCAGGCCACGGGATTGGACGCATCCCGCGGTATGATGCCGATCCGAAAATCCGGGTTGGCCTTTTGGAGGAGGTTCTTCCGGGAACACGGTTGCCGGAAATCGCAATCTATGGCGTCTTTCCACCGGGTGCCGCCATGTCCAGCAACCTCCGCCTCCTGCTCGACTTCACAAAGCAAGCTTTTCAGACCAACTGAGCCTCAGTTCATTAATGAGCACCGGCAGATACACGGTACGAAACGCCTGATTTAGGTGACTGTGAACTGACCCATCATTCCGCGATCCTCATGTTCGAGGATGTGGCAGTGATACATGTAGGGATATTGTTCTGTCGCGACATGATCAAACCGCACCACGATCTCCGACCAATCGTCGTCATCGAGCACCACAGTATCTTTCCAGCCTTGCTGGTCAGCTGGAACGATCTCTCCTTCCATCTGTTCGATTAGGAACGAGCAGCCGTGAATGTGGAAAGGGTGAGCCCCTTGTTCTGACCGAATGCGCCAGCGCTCCCAAACCCCAAGTCCAACGCGTTCGTTGATCACCGACATATCCATGACGGCGCCGTTGATGGTCATATCCATCTTGCCATGGCCGTCATGACCAGCATGATCACCACCGTGATCCATTTCGAGGACAAACTCCCGAACGTTCTTGATCTCATGTTCCTCAGGATGGCTGATAGCGGAGAGCTTTTCAGGCAAGGGAGCGTTGTTGGCAACCAAACGAGCCTCTGGGCGCAAGGTCAACGATGCTCTTGGTGCCGCAGCATCCGATCCGCCCACCAATGTGGACAGGCTTCCAACAATGCCCTCACCCTCGTCATCAACCTCATCTTCAAAGAAGGTCAACAACTCTGCTGAGTTGGCGTCACTCAGATCCACAATGATCTCACACCGTTCACCGGGGGACATTTCCATTGTCGTCATAGGGACAGGAGTTGGCAGCAGACCGCCATCGGTCGCAATCTTGTAAAAGACGCGATTGTCCGAAAAAGCGACCACATAGAACCGCGCATTGGCACCGTTGAGCAACCGCAAACGAACCTTGCCCGCTGGGACATCTGCTACAAGAGGCGCGACGGCACCATTGATGATGACAGTATCCCCAAACCAACCGTCTTCATCCGCATCAAAGAGGGAATAGACGAACCGCCCCTGCGCATCGAAGGTTCGATCTTGAATGATGATTGGCAAATCATCCACACCGTACCGATTTGGCAGGTCCAATGCGTCGTTCTCGTCATCATCAATGATGATCATGCCAGCCAGGCCGCGGTAGACTTGGTCCCCGGTTTTCCCATGGGTGTGTGAGTGATACCAGCAGGTGGCTGCCGGTTGGACAATCGCAAGGGAGGGCTGCCAGCCTTCACCGGGAGCCATCTCCAGTTGGGGGCCGCCATCGACATCACCCGGCACATGGAGCCCGTGGCCATGAATGGAGACGCCCTCCTCTAGTGTGTTCAGGTAACGCAAGTTTAGTTCGGTGTTCCGGCGTGTCCGGATCGTTGGACCGAGAAAATCCTGGTTGATTCCCAGCGTCGGGGTCTTCACTCCAGCGAGGAAGGCGTGTTCGCCAGCCCGGATTTTGAGACCGATCGGCTCTTCAGTGGTGCCATCAGCCAAGGGTGGTATCGGAAGTTTTGCTGGAATTGTTGTCGACCAGGCAGGGCTTATCAGAGATGCCCCGAACAAGGATGCGGAACCGGTAAGAAGCTGCCGGCGAGAGAGGCGAAGTGACATTCAGGTCCTCAAACCAAAGATGCGACAAAGACTGTTTGCAGCCATCCTGGAGACAATCAGGATAGCCGCCGTGATGCCTGAAATGTGTGATGATGCCGACGCTTGGAATCCATCGGACAAATGCCGGATCGAAGGGTTCAGATATCCGGCAAAGGGTCAATTTTGGGAACAAACCCGGGTTTGGTATGTTGGGCGACCCATCGATCAAGGAAATTCAAATGATAGACGCCTCGGGGCAATTCCGTTACCGGCAAACCATTTTTGTTGTGTTCGTGCTGATCGTTTTTGGCACCAGCGTCGTCGAGATTGTCACGGAGTTCATGAATGGAGAGACGTTGACCACCATGGTCGACGACATGTCAGGTGTGGCCGTCAGCGCGCTTGTACTTATGGGTTTTGCCTACGAGCGGCATGCCCAACACAAAGCGCTGAAAGACCTTCGAGGCAAACTGGAAAATGCCCGCGGGCAACTGGCAAAGCTCGACGCCAGATCTCCTCAGCTTGCCGGTCAGTATCGCGCGGTCATGCAGAAACAGTTCGATGCCTGGAGTTTGACGGCAAGCGAGCAGGACGTTGTAATCGGTATGTTGAAAGGCCTGTCTTTCAGAGAGATCGCAGAACTGAGGCAAACCCGAGAAAAAACCGTTCGCCAACAAGCAACATCAGTTTATCGAAAGGCTGGCGTGAACAGCCGCAACGAGCTGACGGCCTGGTTTTTCGAGGACATGTTGGATGCCCCACCAGTTCGCGAGCCGTAATGCGTCATGATGGATACGCCCGCAGCGTTCTCAACGCAGTCTTAAAAACTTGGACCAATGTTTCTTAGTTGTTTTTGCTCAAACACCCGATCACGACGTCCGCTGCGGCCGCGCTTTGGCTGTAGCCATCCGGCAACCGCATGACGTAATCTAGGCGGCTAAGGTCGGCGACCTGTGCCGCCCGTTCAGGACTGGCCGTGAGATAGCCCGTCAACAGGGATGCAAGCACATCCGGCTGAACCTCATCATTCAGGAACTCGGGGATCGCCTTCGTGCCCAGGATGATGTTCGGGAGCACAAAGGAGTCGACGCTGGCGAATTTGAAGATCTTGTTGAGGTCATTGAGCCTGCGGAAGAACCAATCCACCTTGTAGGCCACAACCATCGGCACACCGGCAAGCGCCAGTTCCAGTGACACAGTGCCGGATGCTGCCAGAGCGGCATGCGCACTGCGGAAGGCCGCCCGTTTTGCATCAAGTCCGGTCACGATGTCCGGCTGGACCTGCCAGTTGGCAACGCCCTGCCGGATCCGGTTTTCCAGATGGGCCACCGCAGGCAGGACCACCCTCACCTCCGGCATATCCGCCTTCACCCGCGCAACCGTCTCGCCAAAGACGTCGAGAAGCCGTGTGATTTCGCTTCCCCGGCTGCCCGGCAAGACCAACAGGACTTTCTCGTCAGCCTCCAACGGCGCGCGTTCCCCTTCAGACGGGCGCAAAAGATCGGCGTTCTCACTTAACGGGTGACCGACATAATGCGTGCGCGGTCCGCCGAGCTTCTTATGCACTGCCGGTTCGAACGGCAGCAGCGCGAGAAGCTCGTCGACATAGACGCTCATTTTTTTTGCCCGACCCGGCCGCCAGGCCCAGACTGACGGGGACACGTAACCAACAACCGGAATGTGCGGCGCCCGTTTGCGCACCCGTTTTGCAACGTTGTGGGTGAAGTCCGGACTGTCGATGATGACCATAACGTCCGGCTTGGCAGCGATGGCGGCGTCGACGGTCTGATAGACGCGCTTCACGATCAGCGGCAAGCGCGCGAGCACCGCAGACAGTCCCATGACCGACACATCGGACATGTCGAAGAAGCTGGTGAGCCCAAGAGACGTCATGCGTTCTCCGCCGACACCGCAATACCGCACGCCGGGACCGAGTTTTTCGTTCAGCGCCTTGATCAGTTCCGAGCCGAGTTGGTCGCCAGATTCCTCACCGGCAACTATGCAGACGGTGGGCATGGCGTTGGTCTCAGGCGTCGTCATTCAGCAGGACCTTGAGACAAGGCAGACCGGTCAATGCCGATGACAAACAGACCTGCCCGATCTGCCTGCGCCAGGGTTTCCTCACGATCAGAAATCAAGGCGCCGCCGGCTTCAATCGCAATGCCTGCCAGCCCCGCGGCTTCGGCCCGCTCAATCGTGCGCGGTCCGATGGTGGGCAGATCCACCCGCAAATCCTGATTGGGTTTGGCGGTCTTTACCAGAACACCGGTCTTGTTCTTTGCCCGGATCCGGCCGCTGCCGCGCAAATCTGCGCAACGCTGCAGCATTGCATCGGTGCCTTCCGCGCCTTCCAAGGCGACGACCCGGCCGCCAATGGCTACAGCCGCCTGTCCAATATCGAGTTCACCCAGTTTCTGGGTCGCGGTCAAAGCAAGCTGAATGTCGTGCCAATCGGTGTCGCGCGGCTGGGTCTGTCCCAAAACGCCGCTGGCTGCGAGAAGCCCGGGTGCAACATCCTTGATCCCCACCACGCGAAACCCCTCTACCTCGAAAAGACCAATAACCTTGGTCAGCAGGCTGTCATCTCCGCCGGCAAGCGCGCGAATAATGGTCGGCAACCGGCGGAGCGTGCCCAAATCCCCTAAAATGGACGCAAAATCCGGGCGTTTCGAGACACCGCCAATCAACATCACATCCCGGCAGCCACTCTAGTTCATAAAGGCATAGAGCCGGCCGATTTCTCCCCAGCCAAGCTCGGCAGAGGCGAGCGAGCGTGTTGCTGCATCGGCCTCCCCGCGGATCGCGACAACCTTGCACTCCCGGCCTGCAGCCGCCAGGGCATTGGCGACTTGCAACGGTATTCGGCCATTGCCGGCAATCAACGCGACCGGAGCATGGGAGGCGGTTTCGGCCAATGTCATGTCCAATGCCCGCTTATGCAGGTGTGCAGAAGCGCCGGTCTTCCTCTTCAAGGATGAAGTCGGTCACTTTCTTTACCAGCGGCTGATCTTGAGTGGTGGCCGCGATCTCTTCGGCGCGCGTGCGCAAAGTACCTTCGTTGCTCTCGAACAGCGCCTTGTACGCTGCGCGCAGCGCATGGATTTGCTCACGCGGGAAATTCGCGCGTTTCAATCCAATCAGATTCAGTCCACCAAGGTTCGCCCGGTTGCCGGTTACCATGCCAAACGGGATAAGGTCGTTCTCAAGGCCGGCCATGCCGCCGACAAAGGCATTGTCGCCAATCCGTGTGAACTGAATAACAGCGGACCCACCACCGAAAATCACATTGCTGCCGACGGTTACGTGACCTGCGATCATCACGTTGTTGGACAAGATGACCCGGTCACCAAGGTGACTGTCATGCCCGACATGGGAATTTGCAAGAAACGCACAATTGTTGCCGATGGTCGTGCTCAGTCCGCCGCCCTCGGTGCCCGGATTGATCGTTACGCCTTCGCGGATGATGCAGCCTTCGCCGATCGTCAGAGTGGCGGCCTCGCCACGGAACTTCAGATCCTGTGCCTGATGACCAACCGATGCGAACGGGAATATGGCGGAGCCAGCTCCAATATTTGTGTCACCGGCAAGCGCAACATGAGACTTCAGCTCAACGTCGTCGCCAAGTGTCACCTGAGACCCAATGACACAATAAGGGCCAATGCGCACGCCGGCGCCGATTGTTGCGCCGTCTTCAATGATCGCTGTTGGATGGATATCAGCCATAATTCCTCACGCGTCTACCAGCATCGCGCTGACCTCAGCTTCGGCGACTTTTGCACCGTCTACCATGGCTACCGCATCGAACTTCCAGATGTTGGCACGTTGCTTGATCTTCTTGACGTGAAAATGGACCTGATCGCCGGGTTCCACAGGTTTGCGGAACTTCGCCCTGTCGATGGTCATGAAATAGACCAGCTGCGGCGGGGCATCGGCACCGCGCGCATAAACACACAAGGCGCCTGCCGTTTGCGCCATGGCTTCGATCAGTAGAACGCCCGGAAATATCGGCCGTTCCGGGAAGTGCCCTTGAAACTGCGGCTCATTGATGGTGACATTCTTGATGCCGATGCAGCTGTTGTCACCGTCCATCTCGATGATCCGGTCAATCAGCAAAAACGGATACCGGTGCGGCAACAGCTTCATGACTTTCATGATATCCGCTGTTGCGAGCGTTGTTTTTTCTGTTTCGTCCATTCTTCGCCCCTTGGCGGAGGTCCGCCAAAATTCTTCAAGTAATTGGATGTGTGAACTGCTGTCCGTTTACGATTTGCCGCCGCGTTCTGCAAGTTTTCTAACCGCCGCAACTTCGCGGAACCATTGTTTTACAGGTTTTGCGGGCGTTCCGCCGTAGCGCCCGCCGGCCTCCAGGCTTTCACTGACAACGCTCACCGCCGCAACCTGAGCCCCCATGCCTATTGTGACATGCCCGCCCACACCGCTCTGTCCGCCAATCGCCACATAATCTTCAAGCGTTGCACTGCCCGAGATGCCGACTTGGGAGACGATGACGCAATGACGGCCAATGACGACATTGTGGCCGATCTGGACCTGGTTATCGATCTTGGTGCCTTCACCAATGACGGTGTCGCGGTTGGCTCCGCGGTCAATGGTGGTGTTGGCGCCGATCTCAACGTCATCCTGTATGACGACCCGCCCAACTTGCGGCACCTTCAAGTGTCCACCCGGACCCATGGCATAGCCAAAGCCGTCTTGCCCGCAGCACACGCCGGGGTGGAGATAAACACGATTGCCCAAGATTGAATGCTGGACAGAACAATTGGCGCCGATGACACAGTCGCGGCCGATGCGCACGCCTGCCCCGATCACCGCATTGCTGCGAATGACAGTCCCCGCACCAATTTCTGCGCCAGCACCGACAACCGCCCCAGGTTCAACGCACACACCGTCTTCAAGACTTGCAGTCTCATCGACCGATGCGCGCTCGGATACGCCTTCGACACCATGATCACGCGGAACCATTGCCTCAGGAAAGAGCTGAGCCAGCACTTTGGCCCAAGACCGGTAGGCGTCCTTACAAACGAGCGCAGCAACGCCTGCGGGAACCTTGTCCTTGTGGCGTGTGCTGACCAGGCAGCCGGCTGCAGCAGTGGTGGTCAGCGCGTCGAGGTAGGCCGTATTGTCGAAAAACACCAGCATGCCCGCACCGGCGTCTTCAAGCGGGGCAACTCCGGTGATTTCAGCTTCCGGTGCACCGTTCACCAGTTCGGCCTCTGCCCAACCGGCAATATCGCCGAGGCGTATACCTTCTGGAAAGTGAAAGAATTTCGGCTCGGACATCGGCATATCCTCTTTTGAACACCTGCGGTCCGGTTTGACCGTAACAAAAACGGCCGCCGTTTGATGCGGCGGCCGTCGGTTTTTGGGTAGAAACCGCTTCTTAGAAGGTGGTGCCACCACTCAGGCGGAACACCTGGGTGCGGTCAGAGTCTTCTTTCAGGAGCGGGTAAGCAAAGTCTGCCTTGAGCGGACCGAATGGCGACTGCCACCGGATACCGAAGCCGACTGAAGCACGCAGGTCAAATCCATTGGAAAGGATCCGGCCGCCGCCAGCTTCAACGATATCAACCAATTCGTTGTCGGCATCCCACAGAGAACCGGCATCGGCAAACAGTGCACCACCAAGACCCAGTTCTTTCGGAATGCCCGGGATCGGGAACTGTGCTTCGGTGGTCGCCGCAAAGTACCAACGGCCGCCGATCGCGTCATCAGACGTCGCATCGCGAGGGCCGATACCCCGGTTTTCAAAGCCGCGGATCAGATTACCACCGAGCATGAACTGCTCTGACACCCGGAGACGCTCATTCAGGCCGATGATGTTACCACCACGGAACTGAACGCTGCCGACGAGGCCGTAGTCAGCGAGGATTTCCTTGTAAGCACGCGCCTGGATTTCACTCTTGATGTACTGGCTGTCGCCACCAACACCGGCAAACTCCTGTCTGAAGGAGGCATAGATGCCGTCCGTCGGGTTCAAGTTGCGGTCAAGCGTGTTGTAGCGCAGTTCATATCCAACCAGCGAGGTCAGGTATGTTCCGAGGGAATCACAGACAGCCAGCGAGAGGTTCGCAGTGCTACAGTTATTGATCCCGGTCGAGCCATATTTGCCGTCGGTGTTCTTCTCTTCGTAGATTGCGTAGAACAGACGGAGCGTGGTCTCATCTTCGCGCAGCGGCAGGGTAAAGCCGAAGCCACCGCCAGTCCGCTCTTCATCAAAAGACCGGTAGCTGTTGGCATCATTCACCTGACGATAGACATCGAGGTCCAGCGCGACCCGGCGGCCCATGAAGAACGGCTCGATGAACCGGAACTCGTAGGTCTGGGTATCGGAGCCACCACCAACACCGATTTTAACGTACTGGCCACGGCCCAGGAAGTTGCGCTCGGTCAGAGATATGTCACCGACCACGCCATCGGTCGTAGAATAACCGATACCGAAGGAGATTTCACCGGTCGGCTTTTCTTCAACCTGCACGTTAACAATCACGCGATCCGGAGCACTGCCCTGCTGGGTCGTTATGGAAACACGCTCGAAGAAGTTCAGGTTCCGCAAGCGGCGCTCAGCCTTGTCTATCAAGGCGCGGTTGAACGCGTCGCCCTCAGCAACATCAAACTCGCGGCGGATAACGTATTCACGGGTCCGGTCGTTGCCGATGATGTTGATGCGCTCAACATACGCCCGCGGGCCTTCTTCGATGTAGTAAATCAGGTCGATCGTGTTGTTTTCATAGTTCCGTGAACCACGCGGACGAACACGGGCAAACGCATAAC
>CALDSI010000041.1 GCA_937911395.1 uncultured Labrenzia sp. | reverse complement strand
GGCAACGGAAATTGCCCCAGCGTTTCAACGATCTTGGTGCCATCGGCGATGACGATCATTTTGCCGGATGCTGCTGCGACAATCTTTTCCCGCAGCAAGGCTCCGCCGCCGCCCTTAATCAGGGCAAGGTTGGCATCCAGCTCATCTGCACCGTCAACGGTCAGATCCAGCTCGGGCAACTCTTCCAAGGTGGTGAGTTTTATTCCCAAACTGGCGGCAAGCTCTGCCGTGCGCTCAGATGTCGGAACGCCGATCACATCCAGTCCGTCTGCGACACGTCTTGCAAGGGCGTGAACGAAGAACTCTGCAGTCGACCCTGTGCCGATACCAAGGCGCATGCCGGAGGTGACATCTTCCGCCGCGCGCTCAGCTGCCTGCTGTTTAAAGTTATCGCTCATTCCTCACCCTTTCAGGCCTCTGCGTCGCTGGTTAGCGCCGCATTTCCAGCGCCCGCCTTCCGATCAGTTCAGATGGCCGCGCGGTCCTTAACATGTCAGGCAAGCACGGGTCCAGATCGTTTCCAGTTTTCAACGAGGAACGCAACTTGCAAACTTATTGGGCATGGTTAACGTAAGGTTCAGACCATTCTGGAAATATTGCCTGATTGAATCGCAGAACACTCCATAAGGGCGCGACAAATGTTCAGTGTTAAGATGCGGCGGAAGACTTCTGTTGGCGAAGTCGACATTGTGCCTGAAGACACTCAAGGACACGAAAACACGGTCTCAGATGGCAACGCCAATACTGAGAATACATCCAGCGGTTTGAGCCGTGCCCTCGACAGTCTGGAAGATGACCTCCAGGTTGCGGCGAAAAGCATTGATGCTGCGGCAACCAAAGTACAGGACCGCTTGGTGGAGCAGGCCAGCACCCTGGGATCCATCATTTCTGAAAGCCAGGCCCTGACCGATCAAGCATCCAAAGCCAACGATAATGTTGGCGAACTGACGCATTCGATTCAAGAACTCTCCGCCGCCAGCGCGCAAATCGGTTCCCAGGTCAGCGTATCAAATGACTTGGCGGTCGAGGCCCGCGATATTGCCGACCAGGCCAATCAGGGTGTTCTAGAGCTTAAAAACGCAATCGAAGATATCGCAAATGTTGTCGGTCTCATCTCCGACATCGCAAAGCAGACCAACCTTCTGGCTCTAAATGCGACGATTGAGGCGGCACGTGCCGGGGACGCCGGCAAGGGATTTGCTGTGGTTGCCGGCGAGGTAAAATCGCTCTCCGTGGAAACGCAATCCGCCACAGAACAGATCGTTGCCAATATCAACAAGCTGAACCAGTCCGCTGAATTGAGTATTGGATCAGTTGGCCGGATCATTGATGTGATCGGCCAAATCCGTCCAAGTTTTGCGGCGGTCGAGCAAGCGGTGCAGGCACAGGTCGAAACCACCGAAACAGTGAGCCGGCAAGCCGAGGATACCAAAAGCTTCGTTCAAGATGTTGTACGCCACGTCGACCGGATCAACGCCTCTGCCGCCGAAGCTGAGCAAAGTGGTACGCTGGTTCGCGATGCCGGTGATAATATGAGCGCCAGCACCAAGGCCCTCCAGGCCCGTTTTGCCATGATGATCCGGCAGACGGATGTTGGTGACCGTAGGGTTGATGATCGATTGCCGCTGAAACTGTCGGGAACGGCGACCAGTGGAAATGTCACGATGCGGATCGAAACGCGAGACATTTCCATGGGCGGTGTTTTGTTCATTACCGATGCTGACACTCTCCCACACACAGGCGCTGTGCTGCGTCTTGACTTGAGTGGGATCGGCTCGACGGAAGCAAAGGTCGTAAACGTTTCAGATGGTGGATGTCATTGCGCCTTCACGTCTTCGGCGGGGGCTTTCAGGAGCGCGCTCGAACAACGGATAGCATCTTTGAAGCAAGGCTTCGCCAAGCAGATTGAAACAGCGCAATCTGGTGCTGCGCGGGTCGCCTCGGCAATGGAACACATGATTGAAAGTGGTGCTTTGTCCCTGGACGCTCTCTTTGACACGGACTATCGGCCGATAGAAGGCACTGACCCGCTTCAGGTCTCGACAAGAGCTCTCAACTCATTGGAACGCGCGCTGCCGGATATCCAGGAAGAGATCCTGAAAAACAGCTCTGGCATGGCTTTTTGCGCAGCAGTCGACCGCAACGGGTACCTACCAGTTCACAACCTCATCTTCTCAAAACCGCAAAAACCGGATGATCCGGCCTGGAACACCGCCAACTGCCGGAACAAACGGATCTTTGATGACCGGGCCGGCTTGAGCGCTGCCCGCAACATGCGGCCTTACCTTGTCCAGTCCTATCCAAGGGACATGGGAGGCGGAAACATCATCTGGATGCAGGAAGTTGATGCGCCGATCCTTGTGCAAGGCCGCCATTGGGGTGGGTTCCGCACGGCCTATAAGCTGTGACAACTGACGACCTTTTAACTCTTTGGTTTCCGCCTCAAAACCAGGCGTCCAATCGCTCGCGGGATCTTGCGGGAAGCCACAAAGACCGCTAGGCAGAACCCTGTTTTTTTTGCAGCTGAGGGTTTCATGTCTGTACTTGTGTTCGATCTGGACGGTACGCTCGTGTCTTCCATGGAAGATCTTGTTGCGACCTTGAATGCGGTTCTGGAAAGAGCCGGTCATGGGACTGTTCCTCAGGACAAGGTCGCCAATATGGTTGGCATGGGAGCCAAGGTGCTTTTGCAGCGCGGCTTGGACTATCTTGAAATTGCCTGGTCGGATGCGACGATCACACCACTTTATGAAGACTTCCTGGAGCACTACGCTGCCAATATCGCTGTTCACACACGGCCGTTCGATGGTGTTGTTCCAGCCCTAGACCGTTTCCGTGCCGATGGCTGGAAGCTGGCGGTTTGCACCAACAAGACCGAGCGCCTGACACTGCCCTTGCTTGCTGCGCTTAATATGACAGATCACTTCGATGCGGTTGTCGGAGGCGATACCTTCGATGTTTCCAAGCCCCATGCAGAACCAGTTCTGGGTGCCATAAAGCGCGCTGGTGGCACCCAGGAAGGCTCAATCATGATCGGCGACAGTGTAACCGACATCAACGCTGCCCGCGCCGCGGGCATTCCCGTTGTCGCCGTTGATTTTGGCTATACGCCTGTACCGGTTAGTGAGCTTGGTCCGGACCGCATCATTTCCCATTTTGACGAACTTGCGGATGCGGTGGCCGCACTGCGAACCTGAAGCACAGAACAAAGCCGGGATAAGGCTAACCGGCTCTTGCCTATACCGGAATCGTCGGTGTGTAACCGAGCCACCTTCATTGCTGAGAGCGGTCAGCTCAGCGAAAGAGCACTCCATTCACACCGGAAAGGTCACTGGATCAATCCCTGTATCGCCCACCATTTGCGGAGACAGAATCTTCTGGCCAAGATCTTTGTGGTGGCAAAGTTC
>CALDSI010000040.1 GCA_937911395.1 uncultured Labrenzia sp. | reverse complement strand
TCGAACTAAGGCAAAGGCACGGACAGAACTTCGCTGAAAAGCAGTGTGCAGGCGACGATTACGCCGGTCACGCTCAGGAGCAGGATTGCCCAATTCTTTCCTGAAAATCTGTCATGCTGGGCAACTACGGTCAAAACCAGGCCCAGGAGAACTGATGTTGCTCCAAACCCAAGAAGCGGAAATAAAAATACGGCACCCAGCATCGCCAAAGGCAGCGCTGTCATGCGAAGCCATGACCCTTCGACCGCAAACTCGGTCACATGCCTGGTGAATACCAACCTCAAAAGGGCCAGGCCGACCATGACAGCCATGGCCATAGCGATCGTCCGGGGAAACACCGCAGCTTCGGGATTAAGCCCAGCCGATTGCTGCAGAGCCAGCAGCGCAATACCGCCGACTATCAGCAGCCCAAGCAAATCCCTAACGATGGCAGGTTTTGGCGCGTGTTCGCGTTCATCTGCCGGCGTCACATTGCTTTTGGAAACGAGCTGTTTCAAACGCGGCAGGAACGGATAGAAAAAGGTCATTAGCGTCAGTGCAATGATGGCCATCGACAACGGCCGTCCAAAAAATTGCCCCCAAAGATTTCCGATCGCGTCGCCAATCGTCCAGCTTTGGACAAAGCCTTGTTCTGCAATCCGGCCAAGGATCAATCCAAGGACGATGGGAGAGACGGAAAATCCACGCTTGCCGGCAACCCATCCGACAATGCCAAGCACAATCATGATCGCGATATCGGACAAGCTGTTGCGGATCGCAAACGTGCCAATCACAGTCATGAACGCCACGATTGGAACGAGTGCGGCTTTCGGCGCGCGCACGATCGCACCGTAAGCGAAGCGGCCGATCATCAGTCCGACGGGCAACATCAAGACAGTGGCAAGCAAAAGGCCGAAGATGAAGGTGTAAACGATATTGGCACCGTCAGCGAAAAGGCTTGGCCCCGTCCGCACACCTTGAACCAGCAGCGCCCCCAATATAACCGCGTCCGGCGGGGTTCCCGGAATGCCCAGGACCAGGGTCGGAATAAAGCCGCCACCGACCGTGGCATTGTTAGCCGATTCCGTCGCGACGATCCCGCCCGGGTTGCCCTCGCCATAGGGCGGTTTGCCCTTGTTGGTACGCCGTGCCTCTGAATACGCAACAAGGCCCGCGATCGAGCCACCTGCCCCTGGAAGCGCTCCAACCATCGTGCCAATGACGGAGCTGCGCATCACATTGATTTTGTTCTTCAAGAGGAGGCCAAATGCTTCCGGTAATCGGAAGCCACGTGTTTGCTCCGGCGCCTTGAGGTGCCGGTCCGGCGTCGCCACCAAATCGATGAGCACTGGTATGCAGTAGAGACCAATCAAGGCCGATACTGTCTCAACTCCGCCCAGAAGGACATTTGACCCAAATGTGAAACGAACCTCCGCACTCGTCTCAGAAATTCCGATCATGGCGAGTAACAGCCCGAAGCAAGCTCCTATCACACCCTTCAAAAAATCCCCTGTTGACAGCGCCGCAATCAGCGAAAGACCAAAGACTGCCAGCCAGAAATACTCCACAGGACCGAATGCCAAGGCAGCTTCTGCCAACGGCGGCGCCAATAACAAGAGCGCCAAAGCGCCGACGAGCCCGCCGATCACAGACGAGATACATGCGACCGAAACAGCTAAATCACCATCGCCCCGTTTTGCCATCGGATAGCCGTCGAAGGTGGTCGCAATCGCCGACGGTGTTCCGGGCGTATTCAACAAGATGGCGGCGTAAGCGCCGCCATAGATCGCCCCGGTATAAATCGCCCCCATAAGAATGAGAGCGCTGTCCGCCGACATCGTGAATGTTAGCGGCACAAGGACAGCGACTGCCATGGTTGCAGTCAGTCCTGGAATGGAACCGATGATCGTTCCCGCAGCCACCCCTAACAGGGCAAGCAGCAGGTTCAGCGGTGACAAAGCACCGATGATAAACTCGAGCATGAATTCCTCCCGGGAGAGACGCGGAACGTCACAGGCGTGAGGATGAAGGCGCAAACAGCGCCTTCATCGTTTTTATCAATCGATAATACCAGCCGAACGCGCAGCGTTCAGATACCCTTCGGCCTTATCGGAAATGAAGGCGTCCATATCAGCCCCGTAGCCAACGTCCACGAGCGCAAAGCCGCCATCGAGCATCTGTTTTTGGAAGTCCGGATCTGCGTTGATGGCCTTGATTGCATCAGACACCTGCGTCCGGACCTCTTCAGAAGCAGAGTTCGGCACAGCTATGCCGCGGTAGGCACCGGACACCATGTCGTAGCCCAGCTCACGAAAGGTCGGGACATCCGGAAATGCCGGGTGGCGGTCTTCCATTGCAACAGCCAGCAGGCGGACCTTGTCTCCCTGCGCCGCGCCAACGGTGGTGTAACCCCAAGCCGCCTTCACCTGCTTGCCAAGAAGAGCCGTTACAGAGGCCCCTGTGCCTTTAAACGAGACATAAGTGCTCTCCATTCCTGCCATCTCATCGAACTGAACTTGCGCCAGGTGGTTGGCAGTCCCTTTGCCCGAGCCGGAAAAAATGACCTGCTTCGGGTTGGCCTTGGCATCATCGATGAGGTCCTGAAGCGTCATGTATGGGCTGTCCGCCGTAACCACGATGGCATCCGGCGTGTAGTGGAACATGTAAACAGCAGCCAGGTCCTCTGTTTGAAATCCGACATCACCTTGTTTTGGCTTGATAATGATATGAGGAAGGTTGATCCCCATAATGACGGATCCGTCGCCGGCCATGTTGTTCAGTTGCGACCAGCCAACAGCGCCGCCACCACCTGGTTGGTAATTGACAACCATTTGTTCGCCGTAAAGCTTCTCAAAGAAGGGCTGCTGGAACCGAGCGGTTATGTCGGATTCTCCACCCGGGCCAAAAGGAATGATGTAATCGACACTTCCGCTTGGAAATTCTTCCGCAGATGCAGCGCCGGCGAACACCGCCAGTGTCGCCGCCAATAAGGCAGACTTAAGTTTCATGCTTATTTCCTCCCTGTTGAAATGCATGTATTTTCGATCTTTCTTTTGATCTTAGGCATTCAACATTGCTCTCGTCACGTGTTTTTACGTAAGGGAGCTGGAAAAACTCACGCACCTTCTTTGGCTAAAGCTTTCAATACGTTTTCTACAGTCACCAGGCTGACACGTACATTCGCCGGCGTCGTAACACCGGCAATATGCGGTGTCAGAATGAGATTTGGACAGTCCTTGAAGACGGCGGCTGCGGCGGCGTCGAGGGGCTCCTGTGCAAAAACATCTATTGCGGCCCCAGCCAACCGCCCCGCCTTTAGTGCGGTGGCAAGCGCGTGTTCGTCTACAATTTCACCTCGCGCCGTGTTGATGAGCAACGCACTGGACTTCATCTTTGAGAGCTCGCTCACACCAATCAGCCCAGCCGTGGCAGGGGTCAACGGAACGTGCAAGGACACGACGTCTGCTCTTGCAAGAAGTTGCTCCAGATCGCAGGATTGGACGTGGGTCCACGCAGGGTCCGTATCGGCGAGGTAAGGGTCGAAGGCGATGACGTTCATGCCAAATGCACGCCCAACCTGAGCCACCGCCTGAGCAATTTCCCCATACCCAAGAAGACCAAGCGTCAGCCCCAGGACTTCGCCTCCCGCACCAAGTGCGGTGCGAGGCCAATTCCCATCCAGCATTTGCTGATTTGAGGTGAAGGCGCCGCGCCGCAAAACCAGCATAGCCCCCAAGACATATTCCACGACTGATTGCGTGTTGGCACCGGTCGCAGGTCTGACACCAACGCCTCTTTCGGCACATGCCTCAAGGTCGATGTTCTCCAACCCCACGCCCAGCCGACCAATCACACGCAACTTTGGCGCAGCATCCAGGAGGCGAGCGCCGACCTGCGTCCGATTCCGCACAATCAATGCATCTGCAGCGGCAAGTTTCTGAAACAGCCTTTCTTCATCATCAACCAACGACGGATCATAGAAAACCTGGAATGCAGGCCCGAATTTCTGAAGGGCGGCTTCATCCATGAACTCTGAAACAACAACTTTTTTTTCCAATTGCGCTTCCCTCCTCATCCCCCGCGTCGGCGACCGACCCATATAAGCCGATACATCCGAGGCGACCAAGGCCAGACCGGCCAGGCCACCCGCGAATTCAAGGACAGGGAGATCTCAATTGCGCATCGTCGATATCCGGGAAGTGACCAAGCCAATCTCTTCGCCGATCAGAAATGCTTACATTGATTTCAGCAAAATGACCGCGAGCCTTGTAGCCGTCATCACAGATGTCGAACGGAATGGCAGGCGCGTCGTCGGATACGGTTTCAATTCAAATGGACGCTATGGACAGGGCGGGCTGATCCGTGAGCGTTTCCGCAACCGCATTCTTGAGGTTGACCCAAAACAACTTCTCAACCAGCCTGGCACCAACTTCGATCCTCACGCCATCTGGGGAACGATGATGCAAAATGAAAAGCCTGGAGGGCATGGAGAACGATCTGTTGCTGTCGGCACGATCGACATGGCGGTTTGGGACGCGGTTGCAAAGATCGAGGAAAAGCCGCTTTTCCGCTTGCTTGCAGACCAAAACGATCATCAAGCCGATCCAAGGGTCTTCGTTTATGCAGCGGGTGGATATTACTATCCCGGAAAGGATGATGCTGCGTTGCGGGCGGAAATGCGCAGCTACGTTGATCGGGGTTATACCGTCGTCAAAATGAAGATCGGCGGTGCATCGATTGACGAAGACCTACGCCGGATCGAATCCGTACTCGAAGAAATCGATGGCGATGCCCAACTCGCCGTTGATGCGAACGGCCGGTTCGGTCTGGAAACGGCGATTGACTACGCCAAGATGCTGCGGCGTTATCCGCTGTTCTGGTTTGAGGAGATCGGAGACCCACTGGACTACCAGCTTCAGGCGGCAATGACCGAGTTTTACCCGGCACCGATGGCAACTGGAGAGAACCTGTTCTCCCACCAGGATGCTCGCAACTTGTTGCGGTATGGCGGCATGCGCCCCGACCGTGACTGGCTGCAGTTCGATTGTGCGTTGTCCTATGGCCTCGTGGAATATCTTCGCACGCTCGACGTTTTGCGTGAGCACGGCTGGTCGCCAGCGCGATGCATTCCCCATGGCGGACATCAGATGTCGCTGAACATCGCGGCAGGGCTGGGTCTTGGTGGTAACGAAAGTTACCCGGATCTCTTTCAACCCTACGGCGGTTTTCCAGACGGAGTTGACGTGATTGATGGGCATATCATCATGCCTGACCTGCCAGGTATCGGATTTGAGGGCAAGTCAGATCTGATCACGGTTATGCAGGAACTAGCT
>CALDSI010000039.1 GCA_937911395.1 uncultured Labrenzia sp. | reverse complement strand
ACGATGTCTACCACGCAGCAGGCGCCACCGGAATTGGTGTTCATCAGGCCGCTGCAGATGCCGGCAAGCTTGGCATCGGCGTGGACAGCAACCAGAACGGCCTGCATCCGGGCTCTGTTTTGACTTCGATGCTGAAGCGTGTGGACATCGCCGTTTATCAGGCGTTTGAAGACGCTGCCAATGACTCCTGGTCTTCCGGCTTTGAAGTGCTTGGCCTGAAAGAAGGTGGTGTCGATTGGGCGCTGGACGACAACAATGCCGAACTCGTCAACGATGAGATGAAGGCTGCGGTTGAAGAGGCGTCCAACAAGATCATCTCCGGCGAAATCGTCGTTCACGATTACATGTCAGATCAGAACTGCCCGGTCTAATCTGATTTGTCTTGGCATCCCGCACGTTTCAGCGTGCGGGATGCGTCTCTTCGAGTTTTCCCGGTTCGCGGTCTAGCGGGGATCTGATGGTCCGTTTTCGTTCAGGAATAGTGTCTGTCGTTTTTGGCAGCTTGGCAGCCTTTGCTGCGCAAGCTGAGCCGGCGATTGTTTATTCGGTCGGCGGCAAATTTGATGGCTCGTTCAACGAAAGCGCTTACGACGGCGTGAAACGGTTCACGGATGAAACCGGTCAGGCTGTGTGGGAATTTGAGCTGGAACGTGATGCGCAGAGCCTTCAAGCGCTGAGGAACTTTGCCAGCCGTGGCAGTGAGCCGATTGTTGCAATCGGTTTTAATCAGGCGAATGCACTCGGCCAAGTGGCGTCGGAATTTCCGGAAGAAGATTTTGCCATCGTCGATATGGTGGTCGAACAGCCAAATGTCCGCTCTTACGTGTTCAAGGAGCAGGAAGGTGCCTACATCGGTGGCCTCCTGGCAGCCATGGCCTCAAAGTCCGGGACGATCGGATTTGTCGGCGGCATGGACATCCCGATCATTCAGCGTTTCTTGTGCGGCTATAAGCAAGGTGCACTGGCGGCAAATCAACAAACCAAGGTCCTGTCGAATATGACCGGAGACACGCCGGCCGCGTTTGCCGATCCGGTACGCGGCGCGGAACTGGCGCGCGGACAGATCAATCGCGGCGCGGATGTTGTGATCCAGGCCGCTGGTGGAACCGGGATTGGTGTTCTCCAAGCGGCTGCGGATGCTGGGGTCCTCGGACTTGGAACAGACAGCAATCAGAATGGCCTGCATCCGGGTAAGGTACTGACATCCATCCGCAAGCGCGTTGACAATGCGGTCTACGACAGTTTCACATCCGCAGTGGATGGGTCCTTCGCACCTGGTATCCAGGTCTTGGGCCTGAAAGAGGGTGGAATGGACTGGGTGCTGGATGAGAGCAATCAGGCCCTGATTTCAGAAGACATGAAAACGGCTGCAGATGCAGCGGTCGACGCAATCTCCAAAGGTGAGATTGTGGTCCATGATGTTGTGGCGGATGGGCCGTGCCCATTTTGAAGACCTGCCCGAACGTCGAACGGGACACAGCAAGAATGATAAGAATTAATCGTCACGCCTGGGGGATGGCATGATCGAAACACCTGCAATTGAGCTGCGCAAGATTAACAAAAGCTTTGGTGCGGTCCATGCCAACAAGGACATCGACCTTGTTGTAAAGAAGGGATCAATCCACGGCATTATCGGTGAAAATGGCGCGGGTAAATCGACCTTGATGTCGATCCTTTACGGCTTTTATCAAGCCGACACCGGAGACATTCTGGTCAACGGCAATAAGGTCACGATCTCGGACTCGAAGGCTGCGATCGGGATGGGGATCGGGATGGTTCACCAGCACTTCATGCTGGTCGACAATTTCACCGTTCTGGAAAACGTCGTCCTTGGCGCTGAAGACAGTGCGCTTCTGGCCGGCGGTCTTAACCGGGCCCGATCCGAACTGCACCGCCTGGAAACCTAATATGAGCTTCGGGTTGATCCTGAAGCTATCACCGGTGAGCTGCCGGTCGGACTTCAGCAGCGTGTTGAAATTCTGAAAGCTCTCTATCGCAGCGCAGAAGTTTTGATCCTGGATGAACCGACTGGCGTTTTGACTCCGGCTGAGGCGGATCACCTTTTCAAGATCCTGGAAGTTCTTAAGAACGAAGGTAAAACCATTCTGCTGATCACGCACAAACTGCGCGAGATCATGGCTGCGACCGACATGGTGTCTGTCATGCGCCGTGGAGAAATGGTGGCGACCCGCGAGACCAAGAACACCTCAATGGAGGAGTTGGCCGAGCTGATGGTCGGGCGCAGCGTCTTGTTGCGGGTCGACAAGAAACCAGCCGAACCCAAAGCGCCCGTTCTCGAGGTGGAAAACCTCACGGTGACAGACAGCCGCGGCGTCGAAGTTGTGAAGGATGTCTCTTTCAAGGTGCATGAAGGCGAAATCGTCGGCATCGCGGGCGTATCCGGTAACGGGCAGTCAGAACTTCTCGAAACACTTTCCGGCATCCGTCGCGCCACCCGGGGTACCTTGAAAATCAATGGTGAGACAATTGATCTGGCCAACCGGGCACCGGATGCCGCCGATATGCGCGCAAAGAGCATGGGCCATGTTCCAGAAGACCGGCACCGTATGGGGCTGATCAACAGTTTCGCCGAGTATGAGAACTCCATTCTCGGG
>CALDSI010000038.1 GCA_937911395.1 uncultured Labrenzia sp. | reverse complement strand
GTTGCGGGACTATGCCGTGCAATTAGGCGTCGCCGATGAACTGCTGGACCCTGATGGCGCTATGCGCCCGGTTTGGGGGCCGTTCATTCAGCAGCTTTCAAAGTTGTCGCAGGAACAAATCACCGCTTGTTTCGCCCGCGGTGATCAATACTTGCGGGATGCCGGGGTGTTTTTTCGGCAGTACAGCACGGACCCGCACCAGGAACGCGATTGGCCCCTCAGCCATATCCCTGTGATCCTGCACGAGAGGGAATGGACCGGGATTTGCGATGCGCTGACACAACGCGCAGACCTCTTGGAGCGGATTGTTGCCGATCTTTATGGCGACGCGACCCTTGTCCGCGATGGTCACCTGCCAGCGGAGCTTGTCGCCCAGAACCCGGAATGGCACCGGCCACTGGTCGGTTTGACACCAGCGTCAGGTTATCATCTCCACTTTCTGGCGTTCGAAATCGGCCGCAGCCCGGACGGCTCCTGGCTGGTGCTGGGCGACAGAACACAAGCCCCATCCGGCGCTGGTTTTGCGCTGGAAAACCGGATGGCGACTGTACGGGTGTTTCCCGAGCCGTTTCCTCAGTCCAGGGTACAGCGGTTGGCAGGTTTTTTCCGGGCCTTCCGCGATGCCATGGATGATTTGCCGTCCACTGACGGTGGGCGCACTGCGATCCTGACGCCGGGCCCCGGCAACGATACCTACTTTGAGCACACCTACATAGCCCGCTATCTCGGCCTGACACTTCTGGAGGGCGCAGATCTTCTTGTGCAGGACGGCACAGTTCAAATGCAGACAGTTTCCGGCCCCAAGCCGGTCAGTGTTCTGTGGCGCCGGCTGGATGCGTCATACGCAGATCCGTTGGAACTTGATGGGACATCTCACCTAGGAACACCTGGACTTGTGGATGCGGTTCGCCACTCAAATGTAAACCTGGTCAACAGCCTCGGCTCCGGGATCCTTGAAACCAGAGCCCTGATGGCGTTCCTGCCGCAAATCGCCGATGTGGTTCTGGGTGAACATCTCAAAATCCCAAATTTGGCAACGTGGTGGTGCGGACAGGCCGCCGAACGGGACTATGTGAAAGCCAACGCAGAAGACTTGTTCGTCGGTGAAGCTTTCAGCAGGGCCTTGCCCTTCGACATCGGCCGGACAGATGGTCCAAGACGCGACCCAACTCTACAGACACCGGAGGACCTTTCAAATTGGATAGACAGCGGCGCCGGTCAGCTAGTCGGACAGGAGGCCGTCACCCTCTCGACCACACCGGTTTGGGATGGCGACAGGCTTGTGCCCCGTCCCATGAGCATCCGTGTCTTTGCTGCCCGAACCGCAGAAGGCTGGGTTTTCCTTCCTGGAGGCTATGCCCGAATCGGACGCGGCGGCGATGCCACCGCCCTCTCCATGCAACAAGGCGGTTCGGTTGCCGACGTCTGGGTCATGAGAGACAGCGCTGTCCGGCAGGAGACACTTTTCGATGCGAAGAACTTCCGGCGTCAAGGGCCGAGCGTCTTGCCCAGCCGGGCGGCGGACAATCTCTTTTGGCTCGGACGCTATATTGAAAGAGCCGAAGGCGTGATCCGGCTGTTGCGCGGCTATCATCTGCGGCTTGCTGAGGCAGGATATGACCAAGACCCGCGGCTTGTTCAAATCGCAGAACAACTTCGGCTGCTGTCGCTCGATCCAGAAAAAGCTGTTATCGCCGCTCTGAACCCACCCTTGAGCGCAGCCCGGGTATCTGCGGGCAAAGTCCGCGACCGGTTTTCCATAGATGGTTGGGCTGCACTCGCCGATCTTACCAACAGTGTGAGAGATCTGACACCGGACCTCGCGCGTGGAGACGATACGGCAAGGGCGCTTGGCATTCTTTTGAGAAAGATCACCGGCTTCAAAGGCCTCGTGCATGAAAACATGCACCGGACCTCCGGTTGGCGGTTTCTAACACTCGGTCGGGCTATCGAACGCGCAGATGGGGCGGCCGGCGTGTTGATGGCATTTGCAGGAGATGACGCCGGACCCGGTTTTCCGGATGTCGCCCTTGAGTATGGTGACAGCGTGATCACCCATCAGCGCCGGTATCGTATCGATCCAACCACCGAAACGGTCACCGATCTCCTGGCTCTCGATGCCAGCAATCCCCGCGCAATTCTCTTTCAGGTCACAGCCATGCGGCGCATAGCAGAAGACCTGCCGAATGCTAGAATTAGCGGCCGCGTATCGCCCGTCCTCAGGGCCCTGCTGCCACTTGAAGCGCAGCTGTCTGTCGCCTCGCCATCAGAAATGAACGCACGGCGGCTTGAGCGCGTTCGCATACGGCTGTCCGAGGTCTCGGACCGTTTGACAAACAATTATCTGATCTAGGATCGGAGCGAAAACTGATGCGCTACAAAATTCGCCTGACTGTCGGATATGATTATGGTGCGCCATCTGAACATGCCCGAACCCTTGTCCGGCTTTTGCCCTCCGACGTCCCGGACAAACAAATCGTTCCCTCCCGGTTACTGACTATCGAACCCACGCCTCAGGAACGACACGATACCCGTGATTTCTTTGGCAATGTCATGACTGTCCTGGTGTTTCATGAGCCAATCGACAAGATCGAAATCTCGCTCAATGCGACCGTTGAACGGCTTCAACCTGCCGCCAGTCTCGATTTTTCACCGAATCTCCAAACGCTTGAACAGGAGATTCTGGCAAACCGAGCCCTGACAGCCGTCGCCCCTGCGCACTACACAGGTATCTCACCAAGGGTTCCGGCCGATCCAGCTATAACCGAATTTGCCAGGTCTCAGACAGGCACGGGGCTCTCCACCATGGGCATCGTGGAAGCCATTGGCAAAGCGTTGCACAAAGAGATGCGTTTCGATCCGGAGGCAACCGAAGTATCAACTCCGCCAGCGGAGGCGTTTTCAAAACGTCATGGTGTGTGCCAGGATTTTTCCCATATTATGATTTCAGGCTTGCGGTCGCTTGGTATTCCGGCCGGATATGTGTCCGGCTTCTTGAGAACGTTACCCCCAAAAGGCCAGCCGCGCCTCGAGGGCGCTGATGCCATGCATGCCTGGGTTTGTGCTTGGTGTGGCATAGAGACCGGGTGGATAGAATACGACCCGACGAATGCCTGCTTTGCCGGTACTGACCATATCGTCGTTGCCTATGGCCGCGACTATTCGGATATCGCACCCGTCAGAGGCGTTTTGCGATCTTCCGGCGACCAAAGCAGTTTTCACGCTGTTGATGTTCGGCCACTTTGAATCATATTGGGGATTCAAATGAGTCCAGCCCGGCATGGGGCTTTTTGTGTTTCAGCTTTTGATTTTTTGGCCTGTTTTATTTTGGATTGCGTTTTAATCGGGTCCCTGGATCTATTTCGGCACTTGGACCAGTTAATCAGCAAAAAAACCGGTTTATGCGCCGGTTTTTTTCCGGTTGGGGGAGCAGGATTCGTCTTTTTTGCCCTTTCGCGTCGGGCTGCGCCCGCCTTAGTGGGGGCCGCTGATGTTCTTGCCTATATGCCGCCCGAATACACAAAAAGCCTCGCATGTGCGAGGCTTTGATATTTTTGGGTATTTGGTTGCGGGAGCAGGATTTGAACCTGCGACCTTCAGGTTATGAGCCTGACGAGCTACCGGGCTGCTCCATCCCGCGTTAAGCTGGAGGCTATCGTTGAAGAGGTATATATCTGCGCTTTGCAGGCCTGGCAGCGACCTACTCTCCCACACCTTAAGATGCAGTACCATTAGCGCTGGGGAGTTTCACGGCCGAGTTCGGGATGGGATCGGGTGGGGGCTCCCCGCTAGAGCCACCAGGCCGGCGAAGGGCAGATAAATTGTAAAACTGGTCTGTTTTGTTTTTTTGATGATTTCAAACGCGCTCAAGGTGCCCGAAGGGCGGTAGCGCACTTAAAATGACCTTTTCAAAGCGCTTTTTGGCGCTTTTAAAACTCGTGCTCAAGTAGGCCGAAGGCCGGTAGCACAAGTAGAGATGAACATTGACTAATGAGAGGATCAAGCCGAACGAGCTATTAGTAAAGCTAA
>CALDSI010000037.1 GCA_937911395.1 uncultured Labrenzia sp. | reverse complement strand
AACTTCACCCGGTTCTGGCCAAGCATCATCACGGTTGTCGGCTACGCCATTTCGTTCTGGTGTCTGTCCTATCCGATCCGCGTCCTGCCCACGGGCATTGTCTATGCGGTCTGGTCCGGCGCCGGTATCGTGCTGATCACCATGGTCGCCTGGTTGGTCTTCGGCCAAAAACTGGACCTGCCTGCGGTTCTCGGCCTCGGCTTAATCATTGCCGGAGTGATCGTGATCAACGTTTTTTCAAAATCTGTCGGGCACTGAACTCCCAACCACAGATTGACATAAGCCGGTGCCCAACCCACTCTGGTCTTGCTCTATGCCGGAGGGGAAAACCGCCATGGACAAGGATGGTGTAAATAAGGATCTGATCGTCCGCGGGCTGGTGACGGTCGCCGCCTTGGCGATGGTCGCCTTCAGCATTGTTTATCCAGATAAGATCACCACCGAAGCACTCGTGTTTTGCGGTATCGCCGTATTGCCTTGGGCAGGATCCTTCGTAAAGTCTTTCAAAGTCGGCAAGGACGGTCTGGAGGCCGAACTGCAGGAACTCCAGCGGGAGCTGCACCAGACCAGCGATACCGTCTCCGCCATCATCGAAACGACCGCGGAAACAGAGGACCTTGCGGCGTCCGGACCAGAGCATTCGACGCTATTGGAACCCAGCGCGCCGGACCTCATCGATGAGAATTGGCGGAGAATTCTCAATGCATTGGTGAGCGACACGTACAATTTCCGAACGGCAAGTGGGATTGCGAAATCCAGCGGCCTGAGTTTGAGCCAGGTTCGTCAAATCCTGCCAGAGTTACGCGAGGAAAACCTTGTCCGGGAACTGAGCCGGACATCTCAAAGCCGGCAGCTTGGAAAAACACAGCCGCTGTGGGGTATCACAGCGGCTGGCCGTCAATTGATCTGATTGTGCTTCAAGGTTCGCAGTCGCCTGAGAGTTTCCAGCTGCTTACTGGATCTTTGGTGCATCATTCCCACCAGGAGCATCTTCAAGCACCGTTGCCTTACCGTCATCGCCCAGCAGGAACACGGCCAGAATTTTCGCAGGACCATCCCCTGTGTTGACGCCGCGATGCGTGACATTCATCGCTTCAAGCAGCCCCTCACCTTGGCGGTAAATTTTCTTGCCGATCCCTTCGTAGGTCACGGTGATTTCGCCTTCGAGAATATAGGCATAAAGAGGCGCATCATGCTGGTGCCAGTCCGTTTCCTCGCCAGGTGCCATTGTGACAACCAACGAATGGATCGACGGATTGTTTTGAGGAAACTTGATGTCCTCACCCGCTACGGTTTGGTTGCCGGAAAACACCTCACGCACTGCGTTGTAAGGCGTCTTGGCGGCCTCTTCTTTTTCAATGGCTGCTTGAGACCCGGGTTTTGCTGCTGGTTGTGACGGGGCCGGTTTGCCGTCCGGTGTAACTGACTTATCAGCCGCAAAACTGACGGGCATGCCAAGCGCCACTGCCAGTCCAAGGCTTGCTATCCATAAGGCCAGCCGCATGTTTCCTCCGATCAAATAAACTTCTGTCTTTGTCCAATAGCGTTTCGGAACTCAGGCCATAGGCGGAGCTTCGAAACATCTGGAAGAACCCAGCAAACACAAGACACATCAGATCTCTATGAAGTCTCCGGGCGCCATAGCGGCCACCTTGCCGCTGTGTTCCCCCATCGCTGTCAGGAATGCGTCCGTGTTCTGATCCAGAATCGGGAACGTGCCATAATGGCAGGGCACAATTGTGTCGAATTCAAAGAAGCGCTGACAGGCCATTGCGGCCGTCTTCCCACCCATCGTAAACCGGTCTCCAACGGGAACGAGACCGACCTTCGGCTGGTAGATTTCGTTGATCAATGCCATGTCGGAAAAAATGTCGGTGTCCCCCATATGATAGAGGACTTTCTGGCCGGGCACTTCAACGATGATGCCGTGCGGGTTGCCAAGATAAATGGCTTCGCCGTCGGTCTGTTTGGAGGAGGAATGATCCGCGCGGACCATGCCAACCCGGAACGGCCCTGCATCAACCATGCCGCCCGAGTTCATCGGATTGATGTTTTCGATCCCTTGGCGTGTTGCCCACATGCAGATTTCGAAATTGGCCGTCAGCTGCGCACCAGTTTCCTTCAGTATATTGATTGAATCCCCAATATGATCGTCATGGCCATGGGTCAGGATGATGTGTGTTGCACCTTGCGCCGCTTCCTCGGGGGTTATGGCGTCAGGAAACATCGGGTTTCCGGTCAGAAATGGATCAAACAAGATGGTGGCAGCGCCGGTTTCAAGTTTGAATGCGGAGTGTCCATACCAAGTGAGTTTCATGTCCCAGTAACATCCTGCTCGATAACATTAATAACGTTTTTAGAGGCCGCCCTACAACAATACCGTAATGGGCGTCTGTATGTTAATATAATTCCGGTTTTGCTACGGTGTTGTAAAGCAGACAGCTTACGACCTGGAATTTTGAACGGGAAGATCGCGGAAGACGATAACCAAATTAGACAATGCAAGAAGCCGGCGCTGATCAGGGCGCTTTGTGCAGTCCAAAGGACATCATATGAAGATCAGAAGTTATGTGATTTTCTGTTTTTTGCTTGCTGCTCTTTTGCCGACGATCATCTTTAGCGTTTGGTCCTATCGGGAAACCGTTGCTCGTGAGCTTGCGGATGTTCAGGACCGGCACCTGCTCCTTGCGAGGAAAGCGGCCGCGACGCTGGATCATTACCAGCAAAACCTGGTCGCAGCCGTTGAGGCGATCGGGACGTCGGCGAAGTCGAGTGATACATCCGGCGCCTACAGCCGCCTCTTCGAACAATTGTTCATTGCGTGTGTTGGAATTACCGATAAACGGACCGGGCAGACCGAGTATTTCTTCAAAACGGGGCTTTCGGGAGAAGGCCATATTGACGACACAACCCTAAAAATCCTTCTTGGCAATTCAAATCCGGATCAGGCGGTGTTCTCAAACATCACGCCTGACAAAGAGGGACACAACCGTATCTATCTGGTCATTGAACAGCCCAATCAAACTCTCATTGGGGTGATCAAGCCAGACTATATTGTTGAACTCGGAAGAAGCATTGTCTTCGGCGTTAAAGGTCACGCAGCCATCGTCGACAGCTCGGGAACTGTGATCGCCCATCCAAGAAACGAATGGATTGCGTCCAGGAAAAACCTCTCCGCAGTGCCGGTCGTAGCCCAAATGATGGACGGCAAAAGGGGAGTTGGGGAGTTCTATTCGCCGGCAGTTGAGAAGCAGATGATTGCGGGCTTTGCAACGGTGCCCGGTCCAGGATGGGGCATCATGGTTCCCCAGCCGGTCTCAGAAATTCATGCCAAGGCAAGCCAAGTTCTGTTTTCGCTCCTTCCGGTGCTCGGGATAGCACTCGTATTTCTCGTGTTTATAGGGCTTTTCCTGGCAAGGTCCCTGTCCCGTCCCATCGAAGAACTTGCCCATGCAATGCATCTCGGTGCTTTGAACCAGAAGCTGTCTTCATTGAAGTTGCCGAAAAACCTGATCCGCTTCCGGGAAACCGAGGAGGTCTGTGACAGCTACAACACAATGGTGTCCCGCATAACGATGGCGAGCGCACAAATCGAAAAACTGGCTTTCAGTGATCATGTAACGGGCCTGCCCAATCGGGATCATCTGCAACTTCAGGCAACATCAATCCTGGAGGAAGCAATCAGCCCGAAGCGTGGTGGTATCATTCTGCTGATCGATCTGGATGACTTCAAAGAGATCAACGATCTTTACGGCCACCTTGCGGGCGATCAACATCTTAAGGCGTGCGCCGAGACCCTCTCTAAGGTGGCTCAGGATGCAAAGGTAATCGCGCCAGAGGGCAAACCCTTCGCCCCCCCGATTGTTGCGCGCATTGGCGGCGACGAATTCATAGTCATGATCCAGGGATTGATCGATGACGAGGAGATCGAAGAGTTTCTGGCCCAAGCCCGCAATGCGTTGGCAGAACCGATTGCAGAGCTCAATATCACACCAGGCGCCAGCATAGGCTGCGCGAAATTCCCGAACGACGGCGTTGAGTTGATTGAGCTGATCAAGCGTGCCGACATTGCCATGTATCACGCAAAAAGGTCGGGCAAGAACAAAACCCAAGTCTATGCACCACATATCGGAACGAAGTCTGTCTCCGAGATCCGCCGTGACCTTACCGAGGCGATCGAGGAAGAAAAACTCTATCTGGAGTACCAGCCAAAGGTCTGCACGCGGCGCCGCAAGGTGATTAGCGTCGAGGCGCTCGCCCGGTGGGAACACCCGGAATTCGGGCTCTTTATGCCGAAGTTTTGGGTCCCCAGTCTCATGGGATCCAATGCCATGCCGCGTCTTGGCGAATGGGTCATGAAGACCGCCATGAAGGACCTCGACCGGATGCGGTCTGAAGGGCATGATCTTTGGATGTCCGTGAACATCGGCACCGATCATTTTGTCTCAAAGGGTTTCATAAGCAAAGTCGAAGCGATCCGGAATGAACTGAACTTCGATCCCGGCCTGCTTGAGATCGAAGTCACGGAAGACACGCTATTCAGTTCTGAAGACAAAGCCGTCGACGCGTTCAACCAGCTGAACGATCTCGGTTACAAGGTGTCCATCGACGATTTTGGCCGCGGCTATTCAAACATTGCCCGGCTCGCGAATCTGCCGGTTGATTTCTTGAAGATCGATCAGTCCATCATCGCCGGTGCAAGTGCTGATCCACGCATTGGCACAATCATGGCCTACACCATAAAGATGGCGAAAGAGCTCGACTGCAAAACAGTGGCAGAAGGCATTGAGACCGAACAACAGGCCGAGTTCGCGAGCAGATTGGGCGCGGACTGCCTGCAAGGCTATTTCTTCACGCCGGGCCTTCAAGTCGATGAACTTTTGAATTGGCTGGATGCTCAGCCTGGACCAAACGGTCATCCCTATTTGCGCGAAACAGATGATGCGGTCGCTCAGGCTTGACCGGTTGTCTGATCCTTTTTCCGAAAACTCTCTTTAAGCAGGAAACTGAATTTCAACTGCGCCGTGCCAGTGTGTGATTGGACCTATCGATCGCAACTTGGCTAATCAATGCGGACTCGCAGCATTTGCAACTGAATTCTTACACTATTTGACATGACAAACCTTTCATCAGAAGAGATTTTCCAGATTTTGCTGGGCACAGAACACGCGGGCAACTCCGAAACGGTTTACCGGGTTTCCCTTGCTGTCCCGAATTCGCTTCTGGGCCAAAGTCAGGGTGGCAACAACAGCGGCTTTTCGTTCGGGATTGTGCAGCTGGATGCCGGATCGAACAGTTTTGCGCAGTCTGCTTTGACTTTGATCCTCCAGACAACACACGACACCGGCAGCCTGACGAGCTCTCAATTCACCCATTTAAGCCAATTTGTCGGCGCAAGCCGGCCGGATCTCATTCCCAGTCTTGCATCCACATATGCTGCAGACCGGGCCTTTTTGAACGACACCATTTTTGGCCAGCAATATGCTCAAGACATCGTCGACCAATACAGCCAGCTTTACATCGAGAGTTCGCTGCTGCCGACCCTGTTAACCTTTCTAGACACAATGGAAGACCGATGGGGGACAGGAGCGGCGTGGAACGGCGCCCAGGCGGAGTAGTCGTCTGCGCT
>CALDSI010000036.1 GCA_937911395.1 uncultured Labrenzia sp. | reverse complement strand
GTCGTTGGGTGGCTGATGCAGCGGCGCCGGGTGTGGCTTTCATGTTTGCCAACTCGAAAGCTGGAGCGTAACCGCCCTTCGGAATGGAGATCCTCACCGGATCTGACGCCCCTGATCCCTCATAGTATTTGGATAACCGTGATCTCAGCCGAGCCGCCTCGACCCTGACGATTGGATCTTTGTCCGGATCAAAGTTTGCATCGCGTCCAAGAGCCTCGATAGCGATTGTCATCCCTTTCAGTTTCTCGGTCTGATCATTTAGGGCAGCGTCGACCACGAAATGCAGGAAAGCCTGAAACTGAGGAGCTGACTTGAACTCCGGGCTGTTGAGGATGTGTTTCGAAGAAGCAAGGATGGCATCTGCTCGGGGTCCGAGGTCATTTTTTCCAGGCTTGGATCGTGAAGCTATTGCCGTGCTTGTTGCGCCCTGACCGCCCGACAAAAGTGGACCCTGGATTGAGGGGAATATGTCGGTTGTGGTTGAACCTTCTTCGAATGGTTCCGACCGCATTGATCGCCCCGGCATGGGCATTTTGAACGCCTTTCTGCTCGTGTTTGACTGCTGATGAACAAGAGTTTACGTAAGGTAATCTTACGACGTGGATATTTGATTTCAATCCCTAATTGCCGGAGAACGGGCAAAGCGGTACCCTCCAACGCGGCCAGCGCGAGAGAAACCGGGGCACTGATTTGATGTGCGGGTCATTTTAGAGCCGCATTGCACGCATAGTCGGGGACAAGTCGCCAAAAACAGGTTTTACAGGAGCTTACGGATTCGGAGGCTGCGCTGTCTTAAGGCATGATTAACCAGTCTTTTTTGATTCGCATCGGGTAGATTCAGTACCAAATGGGCCGAACTGCGACCATATTTGTAGCGATATGCATGGTGATCATTGCACTGTCTTCAGCGGCAGTGATGGTTTTCCAATTTGGCCGTCCATTTGGCGAAGCCGTGTCTCTGTCCCTTGCGCTGATGTGCACGATGATCCTCGTTCATCTGCTGATCGGACGGTCGCGGGACCGCAGTGCAGTGAGCGACGCCGTAGAGCGCCTCGAAGAACGCATGACGGATCTCGACGAGGATGTCGGCAATCTGGAAGGCCGTCTCACCGGCATGGAACATACGATGCCGCGCCGGACCCGGGCAGAAATCGATCCATTGTTTGCAGAGGTCGAAGTGCTCGGCACTCTGGTCAAGCAGATGGCGGAAGCCATGTCCGACCTGGAGACCAAGGTGGAGGATCAGCAGGCCATTGCACCTCCGCCACCCATGCAGAGTTTGCCGCAATATCAGCAGCCTCAGCAGCCAAACCAGGGATATCCGCAGACAAACGGTCAAGGTCAGGCTCATCCGGGTCAGTACGCGCAGCAAGCGCCAGTCCCGCAACATGCTCCTTACGCGCCACCGGAAGCGCCGCAACCTAGCCCATACAATGACGGCGTCGTTCCCACCCATCGTGATATGTCTGAGCTGGACCGTCGCTATGGCGTGCACGTGCCACGCGATGGCCGTGCGCCTGACAATGGTGCCGGTGCGCGCGAAATCGATGAAGGGTTTGCCGATATTCCGGCAGAACCATCCATGGAGCATCTGACCAAGCCGGGCCCCAATCCGGCGATGAATGAGCTCATCACATCGGCATTGAATGCAAACCGCGTTGAACTTTTTCTGCAACCGATTGTCAGTTTGCCTCAGCGTCAGGTGAAGCACTACGAAGCGTTCACCCGCCTGCGGAACGCCAATGGCGACTCCATTGAGGCGCAAGCCTTCATGCCCGAAGCCGTTCGCTCCGGACACATCGCCCGCATCGACAACTTGCTTCTTTTCCGGTCGGTTCAGGTCATCCGCAGGCTGATGTCGCGCAATCGCAACGCTGTCCTGTTCTGCAATATTTCTTCATTGTCACTGTCGGATAATACTTTCTTTCCCGGCTTCCTGGAGTTCGTCCGGTCCAACCGTGAGTTCTCAGACGCTCTGATCTTCGAGTTCTCGCAATCCGATATCGCTCAGATGGGCGCGGTTGAGCTGGAAAGCCTTGCGGCGCTTTATGAATCCGGTTTCCGCTTCTCTGTTGATCAGATTGACGACATGAGAATGGACTTCAACAGCTTGGCTGGTCGTGGCTTCAAGTATGGCAAGTTGAATGCGGATTACCTGATCGGCAGACGGGAAACCAATCACGGTCACATTCACCCGTCCGATTTTGGGGATCTGCTGCACCGCTACGGAATGGAACTGATCACTGATCACGTTGAAACCGAGTCCCAGGTGCTTGAGCTTCTCGACTTCGACGTAAAACTGGCCCAGGGCAACCTCTTCTCACCGCCTCGGCCTGTGCGGGCGGAAGTCTTGCAAGGCACGCC
>CALDSI010000035.1 GCA_937911395.1 uncultured Labrenzia sp. | reverse complement strand
GGTTCATGTCGACGCCAAGGTCAGAGGGGTATGGACAGTTCCTCCTTCATGATCTGAGGCGTCTGGAAAGCGGATCGGAATGCCCGGACTTTCCGCTGAATCAGTTTCCGCAGGCCAGCGTCTTGATCGCGGGCCGGAATTTCGGCAGCGGCTCTTCGCGCGAAGCCGCGGTCTACGCATTGGTGGATGCAGGGTTCAAGGCCGTGGTGGCACCGAGTTTCGGCGATATTTTTGCGAGCAATGCGGTCAACAACGGTCTGTTGCCAGCACTCGTTGCGGAGGCCGATTTTGAGCGCTTGTTGGGAGCGCTCACCGGAGAGAACGATCCGGCACACATTCATCTTGAGCACGGACACATCATCGTCGGTGGATCCGAAGTCCCATTCTCACTCGACAACAGCTGGCGAACAAAGCTGATCAACGGGTGGGACGACATCGATCTGACACTGCAGCACGAACTTGCGATCGAGAAACACAAGCAAGATCGCAGAACAACTTCTTCCTGGGTTTGGCCCAACGCGGAAGACCAGAACTCTCAAGTGAATGGGAGCCAATAGCTGAGGGGCCAGCCTTGAAAACATAGGGACCAACAGAGGGACGTCCCGCAAAGTGGAGTGAGACTATGAAAAACATCCTCGTAGCTGGCTTGGTTGCCAGTGCATCACTGTTCACAGCGACCGCGTATGCGGAAGACAGGATTTCCGCGGTTCATGCCTTCCCGGAAACGCTGATCTACACCAAAAGCTTCCTGTCCTTCGTGGACAAGGTCAACGAAGTCGGCAAGGGCGTGGTCCAGATTGATGTGCGTGGCGGCCCGGAAGCCATTGGCATGTTCCAGCAGCCGGATGCTGTGCGTGACGGCATTGTCGACATGGTTTACACACCGGGCTCCTTCTATGGCGGTGCCCTGCCTGAAAAGGACGCGATGGTTGGCTCCAACCTGACCGCCGTTGAGACCCGTCAGAACGGCGGTACGGAACTGATTGATCAGATCCACCAGGAAAAAATGGGCCTGAAATACCTCGGCTGGTTTGACAGTGGCGTCTGCTACAATCTCTGGACCCGCGACGAGCCGACCTTCGATGCCGACGGCAATCTTGAAGACGAAGGGCTGAAGTTGCGCGGAAACAACGTAAACAACGCCTTCTACTCAAACTATCTCGGCGCACAGCTCATCGAAATGCCGACCGGAGAGCTCTATGCGGCCTTGCAGCGCGGCGTTGTTGATGCCACCGGCTGGACCCAGATCGGTTTGATTGATCTGAAATGGAACGAGTTCCTGAACTACCGCATCGAGCCGTGCTTCTTCTCCACCGACCTTGGCGTCATCGTGAACCTGGAAAAGTGGGACTCCTTGTCCGACGAATCCAAGAAAATCCTTCAGGATGTCGCCATTCAGCATGAGAAAGACAGTGTCGAGGCGCTTCGCAAGAAGCGGGATGAGGACTTCGCCGCGCTTGATGCTGCTGGCATGATCTCTGTCTCATTGGAAGGTGAAGCCAAGGCCAACTACCTTGCCGCAGCCCGCGAAAAGACATGGGAGCGGATGAAGGGTCTCATGGCAGAACAGCCGGGCGGTACCGACAACTACGACCGCTTGATCGAACTGTTCTACGATTTCGATGCTGCAAATTAAGCATTTGAAACACGGGCTCGCGGTTAACGCGGGCCCTCTTTTTTGTTGGTACAGGCGACCTTCATGACAGCACTCAAGAAAGCCTATAACGCTTTGATCGATGCAATGGCGATTGCAGCCGGGGCAACGCTTTTGTGGCTCATGGTATCGGTGGTCGGCTCTGTACTCATGCGAAACATGGGCATGCAGCCGTTTGCCTGGCTGTTTACGTCAGCCGAATACGGACTTCTTTACATGACCATGCTGGGCGCGCCCTGGCTGGTGCGCGAGAAAGGGCATGTTCATATCGAGCTCATTACGTCGATCTTGCCTCCTGCAGTTCGGAACGTTGTGAGCCGAAGCGTGGCGCTTGCCTGTGTCCTTGTCTGCCTCATTCTGGCCTGGCAAGGCGTTGAACTGTTTTTGAAAAACATCGAGCGCGGCGATTATGACACGCGCGCCTATTATTACCCGCGCTGGCTTCTCACGATTTCCTTTCCCGTCAGTTTCGGACTGATGGCAATTGAGTTTTCGCGCTTTGTCGCCGGGCCGGACACACTCCACACCGGCGAAGCAGGGATACACGAATAATGGAATGGTATGAGGCGCTCGCCCTTTTGCTGGGTGTGATCGTGGCCCTCATGGCGATCGGTATGCCGGTCGCCTTGGCGTTTCTTGCGGCGAACATCGTGGGAGCCTGGATTTTCATGGGCGGGGAGCGCGGCATTGGCCAGCTGCTCAACAATGGCCTTGGGTCCATGACCAAATTCGCCCTGGTTCCCATTCCACTGTTCTTGTTGATGGGGGAGATCTTCTTTCATACCGGTCTCGGCAACCGCATGTTCACGGCCATCGACAAGTTGCTTGGCCGGCTTCCCGGGCGCCTCAGCTATGTCACCGTAATGGGCGGGACTGCGTTCTCAACCCTCTCCGGCTCGTCCATGGGGTCGACCGCGCTTCTCGGCTCGCTCATGGTCCCTGAGATGAACCGGCGCGGTTACAAGACCCATATGAGCATTGGTCCGATCCTTGGGACCGGTGGTCTGGCGATCATCATCCCGCCGTCTGCTCTTGCCGTGCTTTTGGCAACGCTTGCGCAGATCGATGTTGGCGCCTTGCTGATTGCAGGGGTCATTCCGGGGCTCATCCTGGCTGGGTTCTACATCGCCACCATTTGGCTTCAAACCAAGATCGATCCCTCCGCTGCGCCAGCTTATGACGTGGAGCCGATGTCCCTCGGTGCCAAACTCTCGCTCTTGGTGCGCGAGGTGGTTCCGATGGTGGGCGTGATGGTCATTATCATCACGCTGATGATCAATGGGTTCATCACGCCTTCAGAAGCCGCCGCCTTCGGTGCGCTGGGCGTGCTTATCCTTGCCGCCGTCTTCCGCTGCCTCACATGGGAGGCGATGCGCAAATCGATCACCGGTGCGCTTCGGGTCACCCTGATGGCCTATCTGATCGTTTTCGGATCGGCCACCTTCAGTCAGTTGCTCGCATTTTCCGGAGCGTCCCGCGGGCTGGTCAACTGGGCAACATCCTTTGAACTGGCACCGATCGCGATGCTGCTCGTGATGTTTGCAGTTCTTTTGATCCTCGGCATGTTCATGGAGCAGATCTCCATCATGCTGTTGACCGTACCGATTTTCTTCCCGCTCGCACTGACGCTGGGTTTCGATCCGATCTGGTTTGGCCTCATCATGCTCTTGTCGTTGGAAATCAGCTTCACAACACCGCCCTTTGGGCTGCTGTTGTTTGTGATGAAGGGGGTCGCCCCCCCCGGCACCACCATGCGCGACATCTATACCTCGGCTTTCCCGTTCATTGGCTGCTCGCTGCTGGTTGTCGCATTGCTGGTCTTGTTTCCTGGCCTGGCGCTATGGCTGCCTGGCTTGTAACGACCACAGAGGACAGCAACCTACTTGAGCGTGAATTCCGGCACAGGCTAGAGCAACACATAAACCCGCCTAAAAAGGCGGGTTTGTTTTTATTTATGCGAAGTAGTCAGGGTTGAATTCAGGCCTTTTGGCCGACGGATCGTCCCGCTCCCTCAGGCTGTTCTAGAGCCGCATGGGCTTGATGGTAGGCCCCCAACTTTTCCGCAACGGTTTGGTCGGGCAAAGAACTTGCCCGGGTTGTCAGGTCCACATGCAAAAGCAGCGTCTCGACTGTTGCTGCAAGCGTGTCGTCCGGCCCGTTAAGGAAGTGGAAGAGGTGCAGCTTCTTGCCTTCACCCTTAAGCACCTGGGTGCGGATGGTCAGCCTGTCACCGGCGTGAAGTTCGCTGAGATAACGGACATGGGTTTCGATGGTAAAATAGCTTTTGCCCGACGCGATATAGTCTGCGTCCGCACCGATCAGCTCCATGAAGCGGTCTGTTGCGAGTGACCCGGCCTCGAGATAGTGGGTCTCGTTCATATGACCGTTGTAGTCAGTCCAGCTGACCGGGATTTGCCGGTCAGCGGTGATCGGCAAATCCGGCGCTTCATGTTTTGGCAATTCTGCCTCATGGCGCTGGATCACGCCGCCGGCGCCACTGCCCGTCTTTTTAAGCGCCCGCATCATGCCGACGAGATTGTCATCCCGCAGGCGCTCCAGCTCGCGGATCGACATGTGGCCGGATTGCGCATCGGATTGCCCCGCGATCAGGTCAACCAGCTCTTCGGTGAACTCCGGGACGTCCATCAGTTTTGTCCAGGGCCATTTCAAGGCCGGGCCGAACTGGGCCATGAAATGCTTCATGCCGGCTTCACCGCCGGCAACCCGATAGGTCTCGAACAGGCCCATCTGTGCCCACCGGATGCCAAAACCCATCCGGATGGCCTCGTCGATCTCTTCTGTGGTGGCAATGCCGTCCTTGACCAGCCACAAAGCCTCGCGCCAGACCGCTTCCAGAAACCGGTCGGCAATGTGAGCGTCGATTTCCTTGCGGACCATCAGGGGGAACATACCGATCGAGCGGAGAATGGACGCAGCCGTCTCGCAGGCCCTGGCATCTCCAACCAGCTCAATGAGCGGCAGGAGATAAACCGGATTGAACGGGTGGGCGACGATTGCGCGCGCGCCTTTTTCGTTCAGCTCCGATGGCTTGAAGCCGGATGTTGAGGAGCCGATGACCGCGGTCTCTGGCGCCAGTGCGCTCAGGTCTCCCAGGATCTTGTGTTTCAGGTCCAGCCGCTCTGGAATGCTCTCCTGAATCCAGTCTGCATTCTGAACAGCATCTGCCATCGCGGAGTGGAAACTCAAGGTCCCTTCAGCCGGCAGCGCAGTGTCATAAAGCGCGTGCAGACTGCGGCGCGCATTGGCGATAACTTCGCCGATCTTGCGTTCCGCGTCCGCGTCCGGATCAAAAACGGCAACATCCCAGCCGTTCAGGAGAAACCTTGCGGCCCAACCTCCGCCGATGCCGCCGCCGCCAATGATTGCCGCCTTCATTTTGGTGCCCTCTTGGTCAGACCCAGGGTTTCCCGCACGGCGTCTGGGCCAGCTATTCGGGCGCCCATGCCTTCAATGACGCCAGCCGCCTTTTCGACAAGCTGGGCATTGGTTGCCAGCACGCCCTTTTCCAGGAAGAGATTGTCTTCCAAGCCAACCCGGACATTGCCGCCTGCCAGAACGGAAGCTGAGACATACGGCATTTGATCTCGGCCAAGGCTAAAGGCCGACCAGGTCCAGTCTTGCGGCACCGCATTCACCATCGCCATGAAGGTGTTGAGATCGTTTGGCGCGCCCCAAGGAACGCCCATGCACAATTGAACGAGGGCCGGGGATGTCAACGTGCCTTCTTCGACCAGCTGTTTGGCAAACCAGAGATGTCCGGTGTCAAAGGCTTCGATTTCCGGCTTGACGCCGAGCTCGGTCATCATGCCGCCCATGGCCCGGAGCATGCCTGGAGTGTTGGTCATGACATAATCGGCTTCGGCAAAATTCATGGTGCCGCAGTCAAGGGTGCAGATTTCCGGCAGGCACTCGGCGATGTGCGCCATACGTTCGCTCGCCCCGATCATGTCTGTGCCGGCCTCGTTCACAGGGAACGGCGCCTCGGTTGACCCGAAAACGATATCGCCGCCCATCCCGGCGGTCAGATTGAGGACCACGTCAACGTCGGCCGAGCGGATTCGGTCCGTGACCTCCCGGTAGAGGTCC
>CALDSI010000034.1 GCA_937911395.1 uncultured Labrenzia sp. | reverse complement strand
AGCCCGGAAACGTCACGCAGTTCAACGATCAGCCGGGGGGCGCTGTCGAGTTTTCGAAGTTCTGCAAACACGCTCGGCCAGTTGATGCTGCCTTCTCCCAACGTCCAGTGACGGTCCGCATAACCATCGGCATCCTGAAGATGAATGTGCCGTAGGTTGTTGCCCGCAGCCTTGATGAAATAGTCGACCGGCGGTGCGCCTGTGGACCCGTGGGCGTAGTGGGAATGACCCGTGTCGATGGATATCTTCACAGCTTGCGAACCGAAACTCTCGGCCAGTTCAATGCGAGCATAAGGGTCCTTGTCTTCAATGTTTTCAAGCACCAGTTCGCAACCGATATCTTCTGCGCGCTCAACCGCTTCTTTCATCGTGAGGTGACAGAGTTCAATCTTTGTTGCCCGGCCGGTCTCGTAGTTGTCGAGATTGTTGTAATCCCAAGTCGAGTAAGGGCTGTGCACGACCATATGTGTGCCACCAATAGCTTCGCAAACCTCAAGCCCCTGCAACAGACGTTTCTTGACGATCTCTCGTATGTCAGGGTCCTTTGCATCAACTGTAAAGCCCCAGAAGGGGCCATGGATGCCAACCCTACCTTCATGTCCATCCAGCAGTTTCTTGGCGTGGTCTGCAACCGACGCCCAGTCTCCATTCAGGACTTCCCCGGTTACAAAATCCTGTAGTTCCAGGTCCCGCTGCTTTTCAAGCATGAGATCCCGGTGACGTTGGAAAAACGACAGCGACATGGCAGCGCCAAGGATAGGAAGACTGGACATATTCGGCTCTGAAAAATTGAACATCATTGTCCGCCTCTTAGGCGGTAACCGGTGACAGTTTTGCGACGGCCGTTGACGGTGCTTGGTTGGGGAGCCCCCTAATAGCCCCTTTGGCGATCAACAGTTGGCGGGATGCTGCCGGTTTCCAGATACTGTTTGATGTTTTGAGCAACAATCGTAGATGCAGTACTGGTGATTGTTGGTGCGGAGATATGAGGCAGGACAGTCACCTCAGGGTGCGACCAGAATGGATGGTCCTTGTCCAAGGGTTCCTGGTCAAAAACATCCAGCACGGCATGCCCGACGCGGCCGTCGTCAAGCGCGGCAAGGAGCGCGTTGGTGTCTACGATTGGCCCCCTGGCGAAGTTGATCAGCTTTGCACCCGGTTTCACCGAAGCCAGTGCCTGTTTGCCGATCAGACCGCGTGTGTCGCCTGTCAAAGGCATCAAAAGCACAAGGATGTCGGATCGGGCCACGACGGCTCGGAGTTCTTCTGCTCCGGCAAATGTCTCGATGCCTTTGAGTGTTTTGCGGGACCGGCTCCACCCAAGCACATTGAAGCCATTAGCTTTCAGGCGCAGTGCCGAAGCTGATCCGAGTTCTCCAATCCCTAGCACACCGATCGTTACCTCCTGAGGTGTTTTCAGGAGATGGTGTTGCCAGACATGGTCCCGCTGCTGCCGAATATAGGCCGGCATGTCGCGGTGGAGATAGAGAGACCAGGAAAGGACCGCTTCCGACATGGTTTCCGCCATTTGCGGATCCGCGAGGCGCACGATCTGGGGACCCGTTTCGGGTAGTTCGGCGACCAGGCGCTCAACGCCAGCCCACAAGCTTTGAACCCAAACAAGGTTGGGAAGTGACGCCACTTTTGTCGGGTCTGGATTTGCGACGATAGCGACGGTGACTTTCTCTCGTTCAACCTGTGTCAGATCATCGAACGCCTTGACTTGCGCAACCCCGCGCAGGGCTTCGGGCAGCACATCTTTCCAGGCTTTCCGCTCCACACCGCCGACCTCGGAAACGAAAGGAATGATGGGCATCATGCAGCGAAAACTCCTGTTACATCAGCAAAACCTTTGATCTCGATTGGATTGCCGGAAGGGTCCCGGAAAAACATGGTGCTCTGTTCCCCTGGCTGACCTTCAAAACGGATCGTGGGAGGGATTACAAAATCGACCCCAGCGCTTGTAAGGCGGTCCGCCACTTTCTTCCAAGTGTCCATGTCAAGCACCGAGCCCATATGCGGCATCGGAACCATGTGGTCGCCAACTTTTCCGGTGTTGGTGGTCTCAAAGGGTTTCCCGATATGCAGCGAAAGCTGGTGTCCAAAAAAATTATAGTCAACCCATGTGTCAGTGCTGCGTCCTTCCTGGCAGCCCAATAGGTCTCCGTAGAAGGCGCGGGCGTCATCAAGATTGGTCACGTGAAAAGCGAGGTGAAAGCAAGGCTGCATATGTCGTCTCCAATTGAGGTCTTTGTTTCATAGCAGAGCCCAAGAAAAACAATTACTATGTTTTTTCCTCTCTGAGCATAGGAAAAATTTTGGATACGCGATTTTTGGAAAGCCTCCTTGCTGTGGTCGAGACAGGGTCCATTGCCGCGGCTGCGCGCCAACAGGGGTTGACAGCTGCGGCAATCAGTCAGCGGATCAAGGTGCTTGAAACCGAGCTGAACTGTACGCTTCTGGTTCGTTCAGCCAAAACGGTGCAGCCATCGCCGGAATGTCATCGGCTCCTTCCGGCAGCAAGCGCGCTGGTTCGTGATGCGAACCGGTTGTCGTTGGGGATATCCAATGACCGTCTAAGCGGGCCCTATCGCATTGGAGCTATTTCGACGGCGTTGCTTCATGTTGTGCCCACGGTTGTGCGGGCGTTTCGCGAAAAGGCGCCCGATGTGCAACTGACTGTTCTGCCTGGCAACTCCCGAGCGCTTTATGAAGATCTGTTGGTCGAAAAGGTTGATGCAGTGATTTGCGTCGCACCTCCGTTTCAGCTGCCAAAGGGGATCCGGTGCTTCCCGATTGCAGAAGAGCCCTTTCTGCATATCCGGCCAGAAACGCACCTTCGGCAGGATAAGAAAGATGTTCTACCCTGGATTATCTACGACCGGTCATCTTGGGGAGGGGGGCTGGCGAGCCGTTATCTCGATAAGACAATTTCGCATATGCCTGTTTTGTGTGAACTGGATTCCCCGGAGACCATTGCCGCAATGGTCCATGAGGGGCTTGGGCAAGCGGCAGTCCCTCGTTGGTCTGGTCTCGAAATTCATCATTCCGATCTCTGTGCTTCTGCGTCGCCAATTCCTTCCATCCCGCAGCGGTCTATTGTCTTGCTGCAACAGACCATGTCCCTCGTCGCCAAAATAGATTTGCTTTTGCAAAACACTGCATTAGGTGCTTCTGGTAAATTCGGTCCGCGGCGAACATAAACGCAACTTTAAGATGTTTTTTATTCTTGATTAGCCAAAATAGTGTATTTAGAGCTGCGCGTAAAAGTCATAATGTTATCTTCCGTGGCGTTTATTGGCATGAAAATGTCGCTGTTTGGCTAGTCTGGGAAATAAAAGGAACGATCACCAAAAGAAGTGCAGGTCAACTGTTGTGCTGGCCGTCGCATAATGCAATGGTATTGAGAGCGAGCCCAAGAGCTTGGTCGAAATACCTGTTTCGACCTCGTGCGGCCCAATGGGTTCATGCTGAAGATTAGGGAGCAGGGTCGAAGTATATGCTACGAGTAAAGGCAGTCGAGGAGATCTTAGATCTTCCCGCCTTTTTGTGTGATTTGATCCACAATCCCAATTTACATGATCAATTGATGCGCCGGGAGGTGAATACTAGAGCTTTAGTATTCTCAGGATGCGCCAATGGAAAACTCAACAAACAGACTGCATAGGAGTACCCCATGAAAAAGTTGTTTGTCACAGTCGCTGCGACTGCGCTCGTCGGGATGGCGTCTTCCGCCATGGCCGAAGAATGTGGAACAGTCACTGTTGCGGAAATGAACTGGGCATCTGCCGGCGCGATTGCGCACATCGACAAGATCATTCTTGAAAATGGATACGGCTGCAATGTTGAGCTGGTCACTGGCGATACCATGCCGACCTTCACGTCCATGAACGAGAAGGGTGAGCCGGATATGGCTCCGGAGCTCTGGATTAACGCTGTGCGCGAGCCGCTTGATAAGGCCGTCGCTGAAGGATCCCTGATCATCGGTGGTGAAATCTTGAACGAAGGCGGTGTGGAAGGCTTTTGGGTTCCGACCGCAATAGCTGAAGAGCACGATATCTTCACCGTAGCTGCCGCCAAAGAGCGCCCAGACCTCTTCAAAGGTGCCGAGGACGACAGCAAGGGTGGGTTCTTCACCTGTCCGACCGGTTGGAACTGCCGCATCACGACAGGTAACCTCTTCCGCGCAAACGGTTTCGACGAAGCTGGCTTCGAACTCGTAGATCCGGGTTCTGCTGCCGGTCTTGACGGGTCTTTGGCCCGTGCCAACGAGCGTGGCGAAGGCTGGCTCGGTTACTACTGGGCTCCGACAGCGATCCTCGGCAAGTACGACATGACGCTGCTCGACTTTGAAGTCGAACACGACAAGGATGAGTGGGACAAGTGTACTGTTGTTGAGGACTGCCCGAACCCGAAGCCAAACTCCTGGGTTAAATCTGAGGTGTTCACAGTTGTCACCGAAGAGTTCGCCAAAAAAGCTGGTCCGACCATGGACTACGTGAAAGGCCGTACCTGGGACAACCGTACAGCCGGTAAGGTTCTGGCATGGATGACTGACAATCAGGCGACCAACGAAGACGGCGCATACTACTTCCTTGAAAACTTTGAAGATGTATGGACCCAGTGGGTTAGCCCGGAAGTTGCTGAAAAAGTGAAAGCTTCTCTGTAATCCGTTGAAGCGTAAAGGAGCCCGCATCACGATGCGGGCTCTTCGTTGAGGGGCAAAGAAACGGGACGAGAGTGATGGAGTGGTTACAAGAATTCCCCGCTATGAGCCGGGGTGGCTTGCGCGAAATGCGCCAAACAATTGACGGGGCCTTTAAGGATTTTACGCGTGCCTACGGGGACGCAATCGAAAGTGCGTTTGATCCGATCAAGGACTTCCTGATCTTTTTGGAGCAACTGCTCATCAACTCGCCTTGGCCAATTATTCTGGCAGTGCTCGTCGGGATTGTTTACCTCATGAGCCGGAACGCCCGGATCACAATCGGCTCCCTGGTGGCGCTGTGCGTTATCGGCTACTTGGGTATGTGGGAAGACACCATGCGCACAATCGCCATGGTGACCGTGTGTACCATGATGGCGATTGTACTGGGAATTCCTCTTGGAATTTTGATGGCCCGCTCAGATCGAATTCAGAGCATCATCAATCCTGTGCTCGATCTCATGCAGACCATGCCGAGCTTCGTTTATCTCATTCCGGTGGTCATGATTTTCGGCCTTGGCAAAGTGCCGGGCATGATTGCGGTGGTTATCTACGCCATTCCGCCGATGATCCGACTGACCAACCTCGGTATTCGTCTTGTTGACCAAGACGTTCTTGAGGCAGCCGACGCCTTCGGGTCCAGTTCTTGGCAGAAGTTGACCAATGTTCAGCTGCCACTTGCGTTGCCAACGATCATGGCTGGCGTGAACCAGACCATCATGATGGCACTTGCGATGGTTGTTGTTGCGGCTCTTATCGGCGTGAAAGGTCTCGGTCAGCCGGTTCTGAACGCCATTGCGAACCAGTATTTGACGATGGGCGTCATGAATGGTCTCGCCATCGTTGCGATTGCAATTATTTTCGACCGCGCGACCCAAGCCTACGGCAAGCGCCTTCAGAAACACTCGGAGGTGATCCATGGGTGAGGCGACAGGCATTGAGATTAAAAATCTGTACAAGATTTTTGGTCCAAACGGCAAAGACATGGTGCAGCTCGTCAAGGGCGGCATGTCCAAAGCCGAGCTCAACGAAAAGCACAATCACGTCTTGGGCTTGACCACCATCAACATCTCTATGCCTGGCGGTAAGATCGAGGTGGTGATGGGATTGTCCGGGTCGGGGAAATCCACCTTGATCCGGCACATAAATCGACTGATCGATCCGACAGACGGAGAAGTGCTCTACGGTGATGAAGACGTCTGTAAGATGTCTCAGGGTGAGCTGAGGGAATTCCGTCGACACAAAACAGCGATGGTTTTTCAGAAGTTTGCGCTTCTGCCCCACCGGACGGTGATGAAAAACACCGTTTACGGCCTGGAAATTCAGGGCGTCTCCATGAAGGAGGCAGAAGAACGGGCTGCGCGCTGGATTGCTCGCGTTGGCTTGGAAGGCTTTGAAGATCATTATCCGAACCAGTTGTCCGGCGGTATGCAGCAGCGTGTTGGTCTTGCCCGGGCTCTTACAAACGATGCGGACATTTTGCTTATGGTCGAGGCGTTCTCAGCGCTTGATCCTTTGATCCGTATGGATATGCAGACTGTCTTGCTCGACCTTCAGGAAGAGCTTCACAAGACAATCGTCTTCATCACTCACGACCTGGATGAAGCGCTTCGGCTCGGCGACAAGATTGCGATCTTGCGCGATGGTGCAGTCATTCAGCAAGGCACTGGACAAGAGATTGTCCTGCGGCCTGCGGATGAGTACATCGCTGATTTTGTCAAGGAAGTGAACCGTGGGCGTGTGATCCTCGTCGATACAGTCATGGACAAGACGAAGACCCTTGAGGGCGGTTTGACCGTCCAGAGTGGGATTATGCTGGAAGAAGCAGCCAAGAAGTTTGCCGAAACCGGTCAAGGCGAGTGCTGTGTTGTCAACGGCGACGGAAAGCCATTGGGCGTTCTGAACGTTCAAGACACCATCAGTGCGATGGTGACGCCAGCATCCCACTGAAGGCTGGAAACCAGACAAAAGGAAACCCCGGTCGGGTGACCGGGGTTTTTTGTTTTCGATCTGTCAATCGCTTAGCGTTCGGAGAACACCGTACGCATTGCGCGGGTCACCGGGTTCAGCAGATAGGCAAGGACTGATTTGGATCCGGTCACAATCTGCGCATTCACCTGCATGCCCGGCCGGACGGGGCTGGTTACATTGCCGGTGCCGATCGTGTTGCCAGGAAAGCCAAGGTCAGCCTTGAAATAGTACTCGCCATATTCATCCTGAAAACTGGATGCAGAGATTGTTTCCACCTCCGCGACGATCGTCCCATAGATGTTCGGGTCATAGCTGGTGATCGTGATTTCAGCTTTGTCGCCCACATTGATGTGGCCGATATCGCGTGGATTGACCTTCACCTCAGCCACCATGCTTTCCGTCTGCGGAACGATCTCCGCGATCATGTCGCCCGGGTTCACAACAGCACCACGTCCGGTTTGACCCAGTGTTTTGATGTAGCCATCCACGGGAGCTCTTACGAACAAGCGATTCTGCCTGTCTTCGAGTTTCGCGATTTCCTGTGCCAGCTCAGCCCGCTCTTGAGCAATTCGAGCGCGTTCATCGGCCACATCCCGGTTCACCTCAGCGCCCGCCTGGTTCAGGCTCGCTTGAGCTTCGGTCAGCATTTCACGGGCTTGCGCCAGATTGCCGACGAGCTGTTCCAGCGTTACCTGGGAACGTTGATATTCACCTTTTGATTCAAGATACCGGCGGCGGGATGTGTAGCCATCTTTTAAAAGATTTTCCTGTATCTGGAATTTTTCCCGTTCCAACTCCACTTGGGACCGTTGCAGAACAACCTGGGCCTCCAGGCTGGCCACTTCCGCACGTTTTTGTGCGACACGAGCCGTATATGCATCCTGTTCATCGGCGACTGCTCTGCGGTTTGCCGTGAGTGCGGCACGTTGCTGTGTGCTCAAACCGCTGACTGCCGGGTCCAGCCGCAGTCCAACTGTGTTCGGATCACTGAACTCTTGGGCTCTTAGCCGCTCTTCTTCGAGTTCCAGATAACTCAGGCGGCTCTGAATGCGGCCAAGTTCGGCAGTAGTGTCTTCTTTCTCGAGGCGAGCGATCGGGTCGCCTGCCATGATGAGTTGGCCTTCTTCAACGAGGATCTCACTGACAATACCGCCCTCCAGGTGTTCAACAGCAAGGATCTGACCTGCAGGCGTGATTTCACCAATCGTGTTGGCGACTTCACGGATCTGACCAATGGCTGCCCATACCAAGAGTGCCAGGGTCGCAATCGTGAGACCGATTAACAGCCGGGTGTAGAAGGCCGGTGGAACCCCGTCCTCCAATTCAAGTGGCAATCCTACTCGGCCGTAAACGGCTTTGCGAAGCGGATCTGAGGTGTCTTTGGCTGCCATCGGTTTCTTCCTCGGCGGTTGTCGTGAGGTGCGGCTTTTCTCAGCGCACGCTCCAATTACTTTGATTGCTGTTTCAGGACGTCGTCCAAAATCTCTGATGGGGGACCTGCCATCGTGACCATTCCGTTCTGCATGTAGACAAGCTGATCGGCGATCCGCATGTGGCTCGGCCGATATGTGGTCAGGATGACGGTCGATTTGCCGCGCACCTGCTCGATTTTTTTCATCAGCAGCTTGTCGCCATCGATATCCAGGTTCCCAGCCGGGTCATCCAGAATGTAAATTGAGGCCGGCCGTACAAAGGCCCTCGCAAGCAGGATCCGCTGTTTCACATTGTCTGGAAGCACTTGTAAAAGCTGGCCGGTGAGACGCGTCTCAACTCCCTGAGGAAGCAGTTCTGCGTAGTTGTTGAGGCCGAAATCTTCGAATGCGCCGCGGACCTGATCATTGTCGGCTTGCGGATTGGCCATCCGGAAATTCTGGGCGATGGTTCCGTAGAAGAAATCGTAGTGTTCTGGTGCATAGCCAATGGCATGGCGCCATTCACCCGGATCCAGTTGGCGGATATCGAGGTCATCCACCAAGACTGCCCCCATCTGTGGCCGGTAAAGCCCCAACGTTGCACGAACCAGAGACGTTTTCCCTGATCCACTTGGGCCAGTAATCGCAGCGACTGCGCCTTGCTCGACCTGCAGAGAAAAATTCCGCAAGGCCGGTTCCTGGCGTGCCGGATAGCGCAGCACCACATTGGAGTAGCGGACGGTGCCCTGGAACTGACGATGTATGCTCGGGAGTTTGCCCGGTTGCCGTTCCATGTCGATTTTCAAAAGGCCGTTGATCCGTTCGATCGTTTGCTGGGCCTGGCCAAGCTGTGAGAAGCTCAGGAAGGCCTGATGCATCGGGTTCAACGCGCGCCAGGACAAAGCCATAACCGCGATCAATGCGCCTTGCGTGAGGCTTTGGTTCATCACCATGATGGCACCGAAGCCGAGAACACCGATACCGCACAGTGTCATCATCATTTGCGAGATGACCTGCATGATTTGAGACAGGTGCTTTGTTTTCAGGTTCTTTTGCGCGAAATCTGCCGACAAGGCCCGGAACTTTTCAATCCACACATCGTCTGCGGACAAGTTCTGGATCGCGTCGCGCTTTGACAGGATTTCTACCGTGATGTTCTGGACGCGGGATTTTGCCTCTCCAGCCAAATTGATCGCACGTTTCATCCGCGGAACAATGAGAAGCGCGGCGACGATGTAGAGTCCGAGCAGGCCAAGCGGAAGCAGCGCAAGCGGGCCGCCGATCAGCGAGAGCACTACAACGAACAGCGCAGAAAACGGCAGATCAATCAGCGCATTGGCGAGATTTCCGTGAAAAATTTCCCGGACACCGTCAAACTGCTTCAGGCGAGTGATCTGCGCGCCAATAGGTGCTGAGGTCGTCAATGGCAGAGGCAGGTGCAGGAAATGACGGAAGGTCGTATTCGCAACGACAGAGTCCAGTCGTGCGCCAAGGTATGCCTGGAGGCGGGATTTGGTTCCCTTCACCAGCCAATCCATACACAAGATCACTGCGATGCCGATCATTAATGTAATGAGAACGGAAACGGACTTTGCGCCAATCGCTTTGTCGTAGACGCTCATCACAAACAAAGGCAGGCCGAGCGCCAACAGGTTGGCAAGAAAGCCGATTGCCATAATCGAGGTCAGCGTGCCCCGAAATCTGTGAAACAATCTGGATGACCAATGTTTGAAGCCGGCAGTGGCCGTTGGATCATCTTCGGCGATCAGGAAAAGCTCTGCCTCCTTCAGGGCAGAGTAATCAAGATTTACTGTTTGCTGAGCTTCACCGCTGAAAACACGAAGCCGGCCGTCCCCACTTGGTCCAAGGCCAACACAAACATTCTGTCCGACCTTTAACAAGCAGGGAAATTGCTCCGCTGTGAGTTGCTTGATCGGCCTTGAGGAGCTGGTGACTCGGTAATTGAGCCGGGTAAGCACTGCCCGCAAATCATAGATTTCAGTGATGCCCTCAAGATGGGGAAGTGCTTCGAACAGGTGCCGTTCCATCCCATCCCAGCCAAGGGCTTCCAGTACCGGCAAGAGACAGGCTTCAGCCGCCGTGTTTCGGTCAGTGTGCGCGCCGGTTTGTTGTCGAACCCGGCTTGCAAGGTTCAGGCGCCTGGTGGAAGGATCGTTGCCCTGTATGTAGGCAGAGGTGTTTTCAAATGCTGCCAGGGACATGTCAGGCTCCTTGGCTCATTTTGTGTGCTTCCTTTCGGATGCGCGGTTGCAGCTTATATTTCTTCTGCCCGGCGGGTTTCGAAGGCACTGATTTCAGCTGGCCATTCTCCACCAGATATTGCTTGTCGGCGACCGCACGGAACGATGGGCGATGGCTGACAATGATCATGGTAAGTTGGCCTTTGATGCGTTTCAGACCTTCTGCAAGTTCAGCTTCGCTGCGGTGATCAAGGGCGCCGTTTGCATCATCTAGGATCAGAATTTTCGGTTCGCGGGCCAGGGCACGTGCAATCGCGATCCGCTGGATCATGGAATCCGTGAGATTTTCCTCGATCGCGTTGCCCAATTGTGTGTCGTAGCCCAGCGGGAGCAAGTGAATGTCTTTTTCCAGGCCGATGAGCTCTGCGGCCATTCGTGCGGTCTGCGGCGTCGACTGAGATCCAAACAAAGTCAGATTCTGCAAGATCGTTCCGGCGAACATCTCGGAATCGTTGCCAACGTAGGCAATGTGTTTCCGGAGGCCCCAATGGTCTTCACCGTAAAGATCATGCCCATCAATCATGACTGCTCCCGAAGTCGGTTCCAGGCTGCCTGAAATCAATCGGGAGAGTGTTGATCGTCCGCTGCCATCTTTGCCTTCAAAGGCAATCGTTTCTCCAGCGTTGACGGACAGGTTCAGTCCGTGGATCGGAACGATCACGTCATGCCTTGAATCGTATCCGGAATTTTGGATCTGCACATTGCCGACGACCGGTATATCCCGTGACTGATGTCTGCTTTGAACTGGCAGATCAAAGAGGGATTGAGCGGCACGATAATCGTGCTTGACCCGCTGCATCTCCGTCCAATGGTTGATGCCCCGCAAAAGAGGCTGGACGACTTGGCCTGCAAGGAGCGTACAGGCGGCGACGGCACCGATGCTTATGAATCCGCCCATTACCAGCAATGCACCAGCCGATACAACGCACACTGTTGTCAGGACCGTGAAAAAGCCGCTGCTGTTGCGCGCCTTGTTGTTCAGGTCGATTTGATTGTAGCCGAGGCGGGAGACCTGGGTCTGCAGTCTTTCAAATCGCCGGAGGATCACCGGCTCAAGCGCCATCGCCTTGATCGTGTTGAGCCCGGACAGGACTTCGAAAATGAAATCGTATTTGCGTTGGTCCTGGACAGCGCGTTTTTCAACGAGTGTGTTGAGTTTGGAATTCAGATGAGCGGTCCGTAACACGAAAATCAGCAACAAGATTGGGGGGATGAAACCGATCGGGCCGCCGATGAGAAACAGGACAACGAGAAAGATAAGGCTCGCTGGGAGGTCAATAGCCAAAAGCCGCGCTGGTCCGCCATACTGGTCTCCCAAGGACTGCAGTGACTTCAGAGAGTCCAGATGCTTGGAAACACTGGCATCGGTCACGGCATCAGAACGGGAGCAGAGCAGCCGGTGGGTCGCTTCCATGTTTGCTTTGTGTGTAAAGGAAGCTGCTGACCAAGCGACAACAAATGATCTAGCAATCTTCAATACCGCATCGACCGCCAGGACGATCCCAAGTCCGACAATTAGGACGACCAGTGTATCAATAGCTTGGTTTGGAAGAATTCGGTCATATACCTGAAGAATTGTCAGGGGCATCGCCAAGCCCAATACATTTATGAGTATCGAGGCCATTACCACCGAACGCGGCAAATTTGGTGCTTTAACTTGCTCTCCTGTCTCAGATGAATGAAATTTCAGCTGAGGTAACGCAGTGTTAGCTAAAGCATTGCTGATAAAACTGACCATACTTGGCGCCTCCTATCTCTATTAAGGCGCGCAAGTGTTTCAAAAGCGTTTACCAAGAACTATGGAACTCGCTAATTTACATCAAGATATAGTGGTATTTCACAGGTTCTGGTTGGTTTTTGTTAAGACAAGCCTGCGCGAATGGCTTCATGATCTAATGGAGCTTGTGCGAGTATGGCTGATACCGACACCCCGAAAACATCTGGCAAACCGACTGAAGGCGCGGGCGCAGAAGCGGCTGCACGGACCAATTCAGGCGCGAACTCGCCAAATGCTGCCCGTGCTGAAGCTCAGGCCGGTGATCCGTACAAGCCAGCGGATGGTAACGACTACTCTTTGTCCATAAATCCGGAGGACACAGGCGAGGCAACGGTTGCCAACCTCTTCCAAGCTGTTCCTTTGGAATATGAAGGAGGCGGCTCTGCGCTCCATGACGGCGAAGGTCTCGCTGGCGACGGGGGCTTGAACGGCGCAGCAGGAAACGACGGTCCTCGTAACGGCTTGGATCTGGATCGTAACGACAATGTGCCGCTCCCGGATGGCCTTCAGGATGTTGCGGAAACATCTGACGGCGGTTTGGGCGACGCCGGTGGTCTTGGAGATGGCGAAGTGCCAGAGGCTCGCGGCCTTGACGCTGGGCTCTCCCAATTTGATCTCGGCGGACGCGGAATTCCGACAAGTGACGACGGCATCGGTGACGGCATTGGCGGCGGTGGAGGCGGCGATGATGGCGGCACGACTGTTTTGGCTGACGATGACGGCGACGACGGTGGCGATGATGTCGGCGGTGACGGTGATGACGATGACGGCGGCGGCGATGATGATCTCGGTGAGCCGATCGGTCCCCTGACCGACGTCAATCTCGATACCAATTTCGTGGAAGAAAACGCGGATCCAGGAACAACTGTTGGCGTGGTCGCCTTTGCAGAGGATCCGGACGGAGATGATGTAACCTATTCGATTTTGGGTGACTCGCCATTCGTCATTGACCCGGAAACTGGCGTGATATCGGTTGGTCCCGGTGCAGTTATCGACCGTGAAGAAACGCCGACCATCAGTGTGACGGTCCAGGCAACATCCAGCGACGGGTCCTCCGTTGTAGAGACCTTTGTCATCGAGGTTGGCGATGACAACACCGAATTTCAGATCGGACCTGTTGTCGACACGGACACGACCGACAACTTTATTCTTGAAAACTCTGACCCTGGAACGGTTGTCGGGGTTACGGCATTTGCCGAAGACCCGGACGCCACCGATACGGTGACTTATGAAATCATTGGGGACACGCCGTTTGTCATCGATCCGGTTACTGGCGTTATCAGTGTCGCACCTGGCGCGGAGATCGACCGGGAAACCACGCCGTTCTTTGATGTAACCGTTCAGGCCACGTCCACGGATGGATCCACTTCACAGGAAACGTTCCGGATCGCTGTAGGCGACGACAATACAGAATTCCCCATCGGCCCAGTGATTGATGCAGACGAAGATGCGAACTTCGTTCAGGAGAATGCTGTTGGAGGAACGGGTATTGATGTCACGGCCTTTGCCGAGGACCTCGATGATACAGACACGGTATCCTATGAAATTATCGGTGACAGCCCATTTGTTGTTGATCCCGTCTCAGGTGTGCTTACGGTCAAGGACGGTGCAGTCATCGACCGGGAAGAGACCCCGTTTATTGATGTGACGGTTCGGGCGACGTCAACGGATGGAACAACCTCTCAGGAAACCTTCCGGGTGGACGTTGGCGATGAGAACGAATTCCCGATCGGCCCGGTTACCGATGTTGACGACGACACAAACTTTGTCGAAGAAAACTCAGATGGCGGCACCGTCGTAGGCGTCACTGCGTTTGCAGAAGATCCGGATGCCACGGACACAGTTACCTATGAGATCATTGGCGACACGCCGTTCGTCATCGATCCAACGACTGGTGTGATCACCGTCGCCCCCGGTGCTGACATCGACCGTGAAACCACGCCGTTTATCGATGTAACGGTACAGGCGACCTCAACCGACGGCTCGACGTCTCAGGAGACCTTCCGTGTTACCGTAGGTGACTCCAACGAGTTTGGCATCGGGCCGGTGACCGACACCGATACAGAGCAGAACTTTGTCCTTGAAAACTCTGATCCAGGAACGGTCGTTGGTCTCACTGCCTTCGCAGAAGATCCGGATACAACCGACACGGTTACGTATGAAATTGTCGGTGACTCGCCGTTTGTCATTGATCCGACCAGTGGTGTCATCACTGTTGGCCCGGACGCAGATATTGACCGTGAAACAACGCCGTTCATTGATGTGACCGTCAAAGCGACATCCACTGATGGATCGACGTCTCAGGAAACCTTCCGGGTTGAGGTGGGCGATGACAACGAGGGCGACATTGGCCCAGTCGTTGATATCGATAAGTCAAACAATGACTTGAATGCAGTGGCGGAAAACGGAACTGGCGGCGAAGAAGTCGGTATTACGGCTTTCGCCGAGGATCCGGATGCAACCGACACGGTGACCTATTCGACCGATGATCCGCGGTTCGATATCGATCCGGATACCGGTGTCTTGACCGTAAAGCCAGGCGTTAGCTTCGACTACGAGCAGACCAAAGCCGTTGACGTTGAAATCACCGCGACTTCATCTGATGGATCGTCTTCAACGGGGACTTTCACGGTCAATATTCTGGATGTCAACGAAGCGCCTGATCTCACCTTCGAGACCGGCGATGTGGATGACGTGAGCGCGACGCTCACGTTTGTTTCTGAAGGTGCAAACTACAGTAGTTCGTTGGGTGTGTTCGTAATGGATGCGAACGGCGATCCGGTTGCAGGTCAGATCGTTTGGACAAACGGCAATGAGCTTACACCGCGCGACACCGTGAATGTCGCGTTCCCGAATGTTGATGCCGCCAATATCGGCTATTTCCTTATACCGGATGGCGCTGACCAGAACCCGGGTATTGCCGCCGGCGACATGGTAACTTTCCAAAAAGACGGTAACGGAAACTGGCAAGCCGTTGCGCAGGATGGGACACCTCTAACTGGTCAAGGCGCTGATGCCTACTTCTCTGGAGACGCAAGCCTTAATCCGGACGGATTGGACCACACGGTTGAAAGTGGCGTAACGATCGGCTTCGAAGATCTGGTCAATAACGGCGATCAGGATTTCGATGATTTTGTTTTCGATACCCAAAACACTGACTTTGACTACCGGACAACGATCGTTGAGGAAGTTGAAGGCGCCGAAGCAGCGCCCCTGTCGGTCATTGACCCGGACGAGGGCGACACGCACACCTTTACCGTGTCCGATGACCGGTTCGAGGTTGTTGTGGCGGGTGACAAGTATGTCCTGAAACTGAAAGATGATCAGGCGCTTGATTACGAAACCGAGACACAGGTGAGTGTCACGGTCACGGCCACTGACACCGGTGGACTGTCCGATACGGAAACCATCATCATTGATGTTATCGATGTCAACGAGAGCAAAGAGCCGATAGGGCCGCTCTCCGACAGTGACACGAGCGCCAACCTCGTAGCCGAAAATTCCGATGCCGGAACAGTGGTGGGCGTAACGGCGTTCGCAACTGATCCTGATTCCATAGACACGGTGTCGTATGAGATTGTTGATCAAGATTCTCCATTCGTGATCGATCCGATTTCTGGCGTGATCTCGGTCGCACCGGGTGCGGACATTGATAGGGAGACGAGCCCGTCGATCGATGTCACGGTCAAAGCAACGTCTACGGACGGGACATCGACAACGAAGACCTTCACAGTTGAAGTCGGCGATAAAGACGAGTTCGACATCGGTCCTGTTTCAGATGTCGACACCAGCGACAACACCATTTCGGAGACTGCTGACGGCGGCGAAGACACCGGTATCACAGCCTTTGCCGAGGACGAGGATGCAACCGACACCGTCACCTACGAGTTGACAGGTGGCAACGATCGCTTCGAGATCGATGAGACCTCGGGTGTCATCACCGTGAAAGACGGTGCGCAGTTTGATGCGGAGACCGAGCCGACCGTTGACGTTACTGTCAAGGCGACCTCCACGGACGGATCTTCATCCAGCAAAACCTTCTCGATCGACGTGACGGACGGCAACGAGCCGCCGGATCTGATCGTTGAGCTGGAGAATGCGTCGAATGATCTGGTCATCAACGGCGGTTTCGAAGACTTCACTGGCACCTTGAAAGGCACCGATGGTAAGGGCTGGTACGATACACCGGACACCATTGAGGGCTGGACCTACAATGATGTAGACATCCATCAATCGGCACGTCACGGCGAGGGCACAACGGATGGTTCCCATCGGTTGGACCTGACTGCCGATGATAACGGCACGATCTCTCAGACAATCGAAGGTCAGTTGGACGGCCATGTCTACACGCTGTCGTTCAATATGAACTCGCGTGGCAATCGGTCTGGCGAAGGCGTTGCCGAGGTCTATTGGAACGGCGAGCTCATTGACACCATTGACCCAACCGATGGCGGTGGCGGCTGGCAAAGCTACAGCTATGACATCGTTGGTGGATCTGGTGACGGCTCCAACACGCTGACGTTTGTTGAGAAGGGCTCTGACAACAGCCACGGCACCTACATCGATACCGTGTCGATCAAGGCCGATGGCCGCATCGCGATCCTGGAAGAGTTCAAGGGCGCTGAAGTCGCGCCGCTTTCTGTCATCGACCCGGATGTTGGCGATACGCACACCTTCACCGTGTCCGATGACCGGTTCGAGGTTGTGGCTGCAGATGGCAAGTATCTGCTGAAGCTGAAAGATGACCAGGCGCTCGACTATGAGACCGAGCAGCAGGTCACGGTCCAAGTGACGGCGACCGATAGCGGTGGTCTTTCCGACACTGAAACCGTCATTGTCGACGTGATCGATATCGATGAAAACTCAGAGCCGATCGGTCCGCTGTCAGATAGTGATACAAGCGACAACACCATTTCTGAGACTGCTGACGGCGGCGAAGACACCGGTATCACAGCCTTTGCCGAGGACGAGGATGCAACCGACACCGTCACCTACGAGTTGACAGGTGGCAACGATCGCTTCGAGATCGATGAGACCTCGGGTGTCATCACCGTGAAAGACGGTGCGCAGTTTGATGCGGAGACCGAGCCGACCGTTGACGTTACTGTCAAGGCAACGTCCACGGATGGATCTTCGTCCAGTAACACTTTCTCGATTGATGTCACAGACGGCAACGAGCCACCGGACCTCGTTGTTGAGTATGGCGACATCGGCACCAACCTCATCAAAAACGGTTCGTTCGAGTCCTTCGACGTTGCCACCGGTAAGTGGAGCCAGTTTTCTGAAGACAGTTCAGGTGCCTGGACAAGTAACGGCTAAATGGAGGTCTGG
>CALDSI010000033.1 GCA_937911395.1 uncultured Labrenzia sp. | reverse complement strand
CTCATCTCAGCGGGACCGGCACCATTGAGATCGCAGAAGCTTTGGACATGGACATTTAGGGCTCAAAGGTAGGGTCCTTGACATAGACACCAGGCTCGTCTGGCGCCCTGTTGGAAGCCAGATAGTCCTACCCTTCGATCTGGAGGACGCGCCGATCGATGCCATCCTTGAACCGAGTACCAGTTGATCGGCGGTTGTCGCTTTGTTGTCATCAACGGAGCCTGCATCGCCGATGGAAAACAAAAGCGACAAATGATGACCCAAGTCCTGCTGCCCGTCACAATTACTTTTACAAGCCTACTCGCTATTTCTCTCATCCCGCTGACCGGCTGGATCGGTCTGCGCCGCGAAAAAATCGGTGGTGTCTTTCGAGGCGACGGCGATGATGCAACGCTCTTCAAACGCATCCGGATTCACGGAAACCTGATGGAGAATGCGCCAGTCTTCATCCTGGTTCTGGGAGCTTCCGAAGTGGTTGGGCTTGGACAAACGTGGCTGTGGTTGGCTGTTGCCGTTTTTCTCATTGGGCGGGTGTTGCACTTCATTCTCTTTGACAGCAGCAAACGGGGTTTCGCCATGCTGATCACCTTGTTTCCCGGGATGATGATGGGCTTGTGGCTTCTTCTTCAGACTTGGCTTTGAACAAAACTTGGGCCAAGTCTCCAAACCGTGTTCAGAAAAACCAAGTTGCCCTAATTCCCCGCCGTCCTACCTGTCCAAGGACAGGAGAAAGAATATGGACGCAAGTTCGGCACGCACAGAAACGCAGACTTCAAAAGCCCTTGGCGCGGAGCGGGATCTCAGCGTCTACATGATGCTGGTGGATGACCGGCTGAATATTTTGTCCGTGTTCGACGATCTGCGCTACGACCGCTCTGACGCCGATATCATGAGCCCGGGTATGCGCACGCACGCAGTGCAGCAGCTCAAATCCCACGGGTTCAAGCAGACGTCCGGGTCCGTCCTGCACAACAAGACCGATGATGTGTTCTGCTATATTCCGAAGCCTCAGGTTCTTGGGGCGTCTCCGTTCGATGTTCTGCGCTACACACCGAAGCGCGAGCAGGACTATTACATCCTCACGCCCACGCAGACGGCCTGCCAGATCATCGACACCTATTCCTTTGATGACGCATTGGAAAAGGTGGCAGCGCTCATTCAGAAGCAGCCGATCAATCTCTACCGGCTGATGGATTATCTGGAACGCAAACCGGTCCATGAGACGATCCGCGAAGCGCTCGGGCACTTCAAGTTCATCCAGCGCAAAGCCGTGCAGTCTGAACCGCTGAAACGCCGGAAAGCCTTGGGATCCGGTTTTTTCGGCTAGAGATCGAGAATGCAGGCAGGTCCGCCAGATCAACTGGCGTTAGATCAGGATCGATTTCACGCTCAAAGCTGGTCGCTTGAAAGTGGTCGAGCATCGTTGGGCGTTTCGATCAAAACGCCCAATGCTCCAGCCCCGTCAATGCAGGCTCAGCAAGACTTCTATGTCCCGCAAGGAGAGCGGCGATAGCAGCGCCCTGTCGTCGTTGTTGAGGTTTGTGCCTTGATCAACTTGCTGCTTGATCTGCAGTGCGATCTGGCTGGTTGGCTGGTAGTACAGATCAGGGTTCGATCTGCTCAAGTCTCCAAGCAAACGCGTTATGAGTTTCTTTCGCTTTTCGGCGTCCAAATCGCCGTGCTTTTCCTGCAACATGGCTCTCAATCCTTTTTGAGCTCAATATCTTATGTCAGGAAAATTAGTGCACGTCGGGCTGTGGTCGAGCCACCGCATCAAGGTTTCTAAACGAGGCTGAAAACCGTTTCAGCTCTGGGGCCGGTATTTTCCGCTGACGGGATCCAGCACAAGCTTCTCCCCCCGCCCGGCCGGATCGGCCTTTGCCGCCGCCTTGGAGATCTGCGCTTCGACATCCGCCATCTTGCGCTTGATCCGCTGGACGATCCAATATCCGCCGACCGCCAATGCAGCGGCCCCAATCAACTCGGTCATCTTATATCCCCTGTTGCTGACCTAGCTCACACCCTCAATACGTTTTTTTAAAGACCGAAGCGCTGCCACATGAGCCGCTCCTCGGCAGCCGAAATCAGTTCATTGCCAAGGCCAGCAGTCAGAGCTCCGGCTTCAAGGTTGACGCCGACGCCGCCCTTGCGGCCAAACAGTCCGCGTGGCGCAGAAACCAGCTTGGCTTCCGCCTTGTCACCGTAGCGCTTTTTCAAGACACCGCGCAAATCGCCAAGGGAATCCACAAGCCCAAGATTGACCGCGCTCGATCCCGTCCAAAACTTGCCGGTGAATAGATCCGGGTCATCCGACAGGACATCAGCCCGGCGGGATTTCACCATGTCGATGAAGGTGTCGTGGATCTCCTGCTGTAGGGTTTTCAGGTATTCGATGTCTTCTGGCACTTCCGGTTGGAACGGATCGAGCGTGACCTTCTTCTCACCCGCGGTGTAGACCCGGCGTTCCACACCGATTTTTCCGATCAGCTCTGTAAAACCGAACCCGGCGGCAACGACGCCGATCGATCCGACGACAGAAGATGGATCGACGATGATCTCCTCGCCCGCCAGCGCAATCATGTAACCGCCGCTGGCTGCCACATCCTCAACAAAGACCAGAACGTCCTTTTCGTTCTCCTTGGCCAGATCCCGAATCCGCTGGAAGATCAGCCGCGATTGCACCGGAGAGCCCCCGGGAGAATTCACGATGAGCGCCACAGCCGGCGCCTTCTTCATGGAAAAGGCGCGCTCCAAAGGCAGGGCTGCAGTTGCCAGCGACAGGCCTGGCCGCAACGGGCTGGACATGCCGATGGGTCCCTGCAGACGCACAACTGGAATGATAGGGGCATCATTTTTCAAAAAGCCGGGCAAAAACCGGCGTAAGGAAGACAGCACGAAGAGGTAATCCTGACTAATTTGTTGTTTCAGGAGATATAGGTGCTGGTTTGAAAGATACCACTGCGGTTTCGCAGCAAGGTATCGGTTTCACCGGGCAGGGATAATGTGCGGCTGTTTCACCAGAGCCTTTTTGCGGCTGCCATTGGCACCGGCTTTTTCGGCCAAACTTGGCGGTCGGATCGTCTTTGCCGCCATAAACTCTGTCTTTCCGCTGAACTGCCAATTCATTTTTACGCCGGCATAACCATTGGCGCGCCAGACGATACTGCCGCCAACAGGTAGATCCATGCCCGGGATCCGCAGGGCAATGGTGTCCGGCAGTTGGTCGATCTGATTGCAGAAAAAACGGCATCCGGACAGGCTGGCATCCACGATCTGACAACTTACCGGAGGCATTCCGTGTCCAGGAAGAACCGAGGCCGCGATGGAAACCGTGCGGCGCTTTTCCTTGCGCTTTTCGCGTTTCGTATCATCTTCGAACAAGAATGAGACCCGGACGTCGTCTTCCAGGATATCCCGGATCTTGCCCTTGATCATCTTGTCCAGACCGGACAGGCGCAGACCGATCAGTTTGTTTTTTTCCGAGTGGGAGGTGTCCCGGATCCGGCATCCGGATCGGGTGATATTTGTCGCGATCGCCTCCTCGCAATCAAGGGTCTCGAAGTCGAGAACCAGGACCATGATGTTGGAGCCGCCGGAATATCGGTCAAAGATTTCCTTCACATCCAATCTCCAGCTGACAGCGGTTAAAGACCACTTCCAGTTGGGGAAAGACCATAGCCCTCAAAGCGCAAAAATATTGTTAATTCTACTGGTGGCGCTAGGATGTATTTGTATATATTTTTATCTTATACTTAGAATTGAATAGTTTTCCTTTTAACTACAGACATTTACAATATTTCCGCACAACCTTCTCTGATATCCAGAATCTAATTATTTGAACTTATATTTAAGTAGCGGCTGCATTTTCTTGAACAAATTGACCGAACGGTCAGCCTGCAACCAGTGAACTGCGCCGTCACAGTTCGTCGGTCAGCCCAGCTCGGACAGTTTGGATTTCACGCTCAGAAAATCGCGCCAGGACAGCCGTTTTTCCAGCGGGCTGCGCAGCAGGTAGGCCGGATGGTAGGTGGCTAGGGCCGCAACCTGACGCCCAGCGACCGGATAGGTCATCCAGCGGCCGCGCATTTTCCGGATACCGTCTTGCACGCCAAGAAGTGTCTTCGCAGAGGCTGCGCCAAGAAACACAACGACATCCGGGTTTACCAACTCGATCTGGCGCTGGATAAACGGGCGGCAGATCTCCGTCTCCTGCGGTGTCGGCGTCCGATTGCCCGGCGGTCTCCAGGGCACGGTGTTGGCGATATACACTTGGGTTCTGTCGAGACCAATCGCCTTTAGCATCCGGTCAAGCAACTGACCGGACCGGCCAACAAACGGTTTGCCGTTCAGATCCTCGTCGCGCCCCGGCGCTTCGCCGATCAACATAATCCTTGCATCCGGATTGCCATCGGCAAACACGAGTGACTTGGCCGTACGCTTCAAGTTGCAACCGTCGAAAGCCTCAAGACAGGCTTGCAGATCCGCCAGGGACCCGGTGCTGGAGGCCAACTCACGGGCCATGGAAATGACCGCCTGATCCGGTATTGCTCCGTGATCAGTGCCAACGCGCGGACCTGCACCGCCAACCGGTGCAGCCTGAACCGCTCCGCGCTGCGAGGTTGGTTGATGCTGCGGTGGTATCTGCGGCGCCTGTTGGGCTGCGTCCTGCCCCGGCACCATTGCGGGCGTTGCGACCTGCGCCATTGGACTTTGCTGACGTGCTTTTGCCTGAACTTCCGAGAGCTGAAACCAATCGACGACGTTTTCACCCAGCGATGCATCAACGCCGGATGCCAGATAGAAATCCAGCAGGGCTTCCATATGCCGCATATCAGACGGGCTGTGTTGCAAACGAACTCTCCAAAAGGGCAAAGCGCCCAGAGACTGACCGCAAATGCAGTCATCAGATGAACCAGTAAACTAAGCTAAGAGGTTATACCTGCCAAGGCGGGAGCATCCTGCCACAAGTATCCTCCCACACCCTTTGCACACCGAGTTGCGCAAACAAACATGGAGGCACCGCATCAATCAATAAAGAATTCTTCCGTTTACGTAAGCGTCACTTTTACACTTGACGCCCGAGCTGAGCTTTGGTCTATCTGGCCCCAAACAGGAGCATTCGGCAACCGGCTTCGCATTTTCATATGCAAAATGTCGCGAATTGCCTGTCATTGAACGGCAAATCGCGCGAAACCGGCATTGCGAACCTTGCGGAGGGAGACATTTGATGAGCGAACAGGACGCGCTCGGCGAACGCGAAAGCATGGACGTGGATGTGGTCATCGTCGGCGCACGACCGGCCGGGATGGCCGCCGCGATCCGTTTGAAACAAATCGCCAATGAAAAAGGCGAAGACATCAGCATCGTGGTCTTGGAGAAGGGCTCCGAGGTGGGTGCGCACATCTTGTCTGGTGCGGTGATCGATCCGGTTGCCCTCGACAAGCTGCTGCCGGAGTGGCGCGACGAAGACACGCCGCTGAAAACCCCTGTCACAGACGACCAGTTCATTGTGCTTGGGCCAGCGGGCTCGCTGCGCCTGCCGAACATGTTCATGCCAAAGCTCATGAACAACCATGGCAATTACATCGTGTCGCTTGGCAACGTTTGCCGTTGGCTCGCGGAAAAGGCGGAAGCGCTCGGCGTCGAGATCTACCCGGGCTTTGCCGCAGCTGAAATCCTTTATGACGACAACGGCAATGTCACGGGGGTTGCGACCGGCGACATGGGCATCGGCCGCGACGGCAAGCCGAACGCAATGTTCACCCGCGGCATGGAGCTGCGCGGCAAATACACCCTGATCGGCGAAGGCGCGCGCGGATCTCTTGCCAAAGAACTGATCGAGAAGTTCGAGCTCGACAAGGACAGCGATGTGCCGAAGTTTGGCATCGGCATCAAGGAACTCTGGCAAATCGACCCGGCAAAGCATAATCAGGGCCTGGTCCAGCACTCCTTCGGCTGGCCCCTGGACGGCAAGACCGGCGGCGGCTCCTTCCTGTATCACCTGGAAGACAATCAGGTGGCTGTCGGTTTTGTGGTGCACCTGAACTACGAGAACCCGTGGCTGTCGCCGTTCGATGAGTTCCAGCGATTCAAGACGCATCCGGCTGTCCGCGAAACGTTCGAGGGCGGCAAGCGCCTCGCCTATGGAGCACGCGCCATTACAGAAGGCGGTTATCAGTCTGTGCCGAAACTGTCCTTCCCGGGCGGTGTGCTGATGGGTTGCTCCGCAGGCTTCGTCAACGTGCCGCGGATCAAGGGGTCGCACAATGCGATGCTCTCCGGCATGCTGGCAGCAGAAGAAGTCATGGCCGCGATCGGCCGCGGCGAGGCCAACACCGAGCTGGCCGCCTATGATCAGGCGTGGCGCGATAGCGAGATTGGCAAGGATCTCTGGAAGGTTCGCAACGCCAAGCCGCTCTGGTCGAAATTCGGAACGGTTCTGGGCGTTGCTCTCGGCGGTCTCGACATGTGGACCAACGAACTGTTCGGCTTCTCCTTCTTTGGCACCATGAAACACGGCAAGCGCGACTCTGAAACGCTGAAGCCGGCCAAGGATTGCAAGAAGATCGACTATCCGAAGCCGGATGGGGTGATCTCGTTCGACAAGCTGTCGTCGGTCTTTCTGTCGAATACGAACCATGAGGAAGATCAGCCGATCCACCTCAAGGTCGCCGATGATACACTGCAGAAGATGTCCGAGCACGATATATACGCAGGTCCGTCCAACCGTTATTGCCCGGCCGGGGTTTACGAGTGGGTGGAAGAAGGCGAAGACGCGCCGCGCTTCCAGATCAACTCGCAGAACTGCGTGCACTGCAAGACCTGCGACATCAAGGATCCGAACCGCAACATAACCTGGACGGTACCGGAAGGCGCTGGCGGTCCAAACTACCCGAACATGTAATCTGCTCGTTCGGGGCGAAAAGATAAAAGAAAGCCGGGAAACCCAATCGGGCGTCCCGGCTTTTTCTGTATTCAATGTCTTGAGGCTACTTAAAACTTGCCGTTGTCGTGGGCCATCTCTGCCGGGATCGGGGACACGACGTCCCAGTGTTCGACGATCTTGCCAGCCTCGACACGCCACAGATCAAAAAACGCCCAAGGCTCACCACCCATAACGGCATCAGAGGCAACGAACACGAAATTGCCCTCGGCAACGACGATTTGCGGCTCAAACTTCGTGATCACCTGCCCCTGAGCCGCAAATTCTTCAATGGCCTTCATAAGCCCTGTGAGCCCGTCACCGATGAGCGGATTGTGCTGCATGTAAACCGCCGGGTCCATGTACTGGGTCACGTTCTGCGGCGCAGCACCGCCAAGAATGTCCCGGACGAAGCCGACAACCAGTTCCTTGTTTTCCTGCGTGCGGTCAAGGTCGGTCACCTCGACTGGACCATCGGTCATTGACCGTCCGGAGACAGTTGCCTCGGGCGGTGCCTGCAGATTGTCCCAATGCTCCGCAACAATACCATCTTCAACCCGAAAAACATCAAAAGCGACCAGGCTCGGCGCCCCAAAAGCATCTGCATTTTCATAGGTGTTGTGCAAGACGACATAATCACCTTCCGAGATCACACGGTGAGTTGTGACGGTCAAACCGGAGTCTTTCACAACCGGGATCGCACCCAGCAATCCGTCCGCGCCGGTTGGGATGGCGGGATTGTGTTGAATGTAGTCGGGCGCCAGCAACGGCTTGGCAGCCTCCGGATCATGATCCACGAAAGCTGCAGTCAAAAGAGCAAGTACCAATTCCTTGGGCGACATGTTTGTATCCTCTGTTTGTGTCGTCGCCATATTAGGTATTAATTCCGCACCTACTGTCAATTACGCACTATTTTATCACAAAGTATGCTCCAGGATACCTGTTGTTTTACTTGGTATTCTGACACATAATCCTAGTTTGATATCCGCTACTGGTTCTCTAAGCATACCGAGTTATCCCATGCTCCCAATTGGTGTTGAAACCAAGGCTGAAGCCTCGAACTGCCCGATCCGATCCGTTCTGTCCAATGTCACCGGCAAATGGCGCATGATTATAGTTCTGGCGCTAGAAGATGGACCGATGCGTTTTGGCGAGATCAAACGCTGCATCGGAGATGTCACGCAGCGGGTGCTGACGGAAAATTTGCGCGGACTGCAGCGGGATGGCTATCTTACCCGCACGGTCGATCCGGGCCCGCCGGTCGCTGTGTCCTATGAACTCACGCCGCTTGGCCAGGACTTGGTTGCCACGCTGAAGCCATTGGTGTTTTGGTCTGCCGAACAGATGGAGACGGTCAGAACAGCGCGCCTGGAGTATGATCGGGCGCATCCGAAGTAAGCCAATCCTCCGGACGGAAGTTACTGGAGAGGCCGCGCAGACTTGAAACACGCCCTAAAACCGGACACGTGGCATCCGTGCTTATTGGTGTTGGAAACCGGCTGAGGATTGAGGCTCCTAAAACCAGAGCGGGTTACGCATAAACAAAAGTTATGACTTAAAAGATCCATCAAATACATAGACTTACCATTAAACCCAACGTTGCTGGCGCACACTCCTCCGGACGCAAAACACACCATACAACCGTGGACTGCATGATTCTCAAGGATTCGGTGGGTTTGCGAGCAACTTCAGCCGCATTATCGATTTTCAATCCACAGCATCGGGGCAAAATTTAACGATATAATCATTTTTTATGGGGTAATAGATAAAGAAAATACAATGAACAATTCATTGATGTTTAAGGTTTTCCGGATTTCGCACCGCTAGGGAGTTCGTTCAGGACTTACGCAACACAACCGGAATACTGCACACCACACCTCAATTAAACTATTGATTTTTATTGACTTTAAACGTTGCAGACTATGATTAGCACAGTTTAGGTTGTATTTGCACTTTGCAAATGATTAACCTAAATTCACTTGCATCGGAAAGATAATAATAAAGTCTTAGAAGATTAGAGTGGGCTTGCACCTGCGGACACCGAGTTTCGCTTGGCGGTAAAACGCAAAGGCAGAAATGGTGTCTTGTGGACCAGGAGCAGAGGGCAAAATGAGAGACGCGGCGGTCTCGGACTTTTGGCTCGATGTGACAAATGACTACTCAGCGCGGTTTGACTGCACTGACCCCATCGACCACAGGACACCGCACCGGGAAGGCCACTTCCCGGTGCTTTTGTTTTCAGCGTCTGATACTTGGCAAATGCTGGATTATGCCGCGTTCTTGCGCGCCTGAGGGCGACGGCGGCGGTTCTTGGCAAAACGGCGACCGTTGTCGTTGTCGCCAGCCCCTGCTCCAGCGGCCTTTTGGAAGCGTGGCTTGCCACCACCACCGGACTTGTTGTTTTTCGCGCGCTTGGCAGCCTTTGCAGCGGACATCGGCGGCACTTCACCGCTGACGACCTCGATATCGATGCCGATCAGCTTCTCGATCTGACGGAAAAGACCGATCTCTTCCGGAGCACAGAGTGCAACGGCATCGCCGTCCGCACCTGCACGGGCTGTCCGGCCGATCCGATGCACATAAGCTTCAGCGACTTCCGGCAATTCGAAATTATAGACATGGCTGACGCCTGGAATGTCGATACCGCGCGCTGCAACGTCCGTTGCGACCAGAACTTTGATAGCGCCGGAACGAAGTTCCTTGATAGCGCGCTCGCGCTGGTTCTGGCTCTTGTTGCCATGGATCGAGCCGGCAGCGATGCCCGCCTGCGCCATTTTGCGCATCAGGCGTTCAGCACCGTGTTTCGTCCGGCAGAACACCAGCGACATGTCGTCCGGCTGATCCAACAACACATCGATCAGGAAGCCAGTCTTTGCCTTGGCATCCATGAAGTGAACCTTCTGGCGGATCTTGTCGGCCGTTCGGCCAGCGGGAGACACTTCAACGCGCGCCGGATCCGTCAGATAGGATTGAGCCAGCTCGTTGATCTGCTTCGGCATGGTTGCCGAGAAGAGAAGCGTCTGGCGCTCCTTGGCCACAAGACCGGCAATACGGCGCAGTGCATGAATGAAGCCGAGATCCAGCATCTGATCAGCCTCATCAAGCACCAGATACGATGCCGAGCCGAGGTCAACCGCATTGCGGTCCACGAGGTCCAGCAGCCGGCCAGGCGTTGCCACCAGTATATCGGTGCCTTTCGACAACCGCTTGATCTGCCCGTTGATGGACACACCGCCCACCACAGAGGTCACCCGCAAAGGGGTGGTCTTCAGGAAGGAAATCAGGTTCTTGGCGATCTGGTTTACCAGTTCGCGTGTCGGAGCCAGTATCAGCGCACGGGTTCCTTTGGGTGCCGCCCGTTGCGGCTCGGCCAGAAGACGCTCGATGAGGGGCAGTCCGAATGCGGCGGTTTTGCCGGTTCCGGTCTGTGCCAGACCCATCAGGTCCTGTCCGTCAAGAATAAGCGGGATTGCTTTCTGCTGAATGGGGGTCGGAGCCTCATAGCCATTGTCTTTGATGGCGCTCAGCAGCGAGCTGGAAAGCCCCAGGCTTTCAAAGTTGGTCAAATCAAATATCCTTTGTCAGGCGGACGAGGTCGCGCCTGTGTGACCGCCTGTTGATCGCGGTCCTGTTGCGGTTGCGGCTACAGAGGCCATCTCGCCATCTGCACAAGCCGTCAGCCCCCGCGTGAACTGGGTACTGGGAATATGTCCGGCAAATTTGGACATGAGCCTGTCATGCCTGGCACATTCAAGCGGAGCATATGCTCCCGGCCGCTCGGGCCCGTGCTTGCTGCTCACGCGGCAGCGGCAATGACGAGCGGTGTATCTGCCTTTCTAATGGTTTTGTCAAGCAGACGCTCTTGCATCCCACGAAAAAACAAGAACTTCTGCTTGTTCCGATCAACGATCGCAGCGATGGATCTGTGGTCACGGCTACGGGCGCAGCCGGATCAATTTGCCGTCATCGCTATCGGTCAGCACATAGATGAACCCGTCTGGCCCCTGACGTACGTCCCGGATACGCTCTCGCAAGTCCGACAGCAGTTGCTCTTGAGACACGACCTCTTCGCCGTTCAGAGTGAGTTTGGCCAGATGCTGTCCGCGAAGGGCGCCGACCAGCAGGTCACCCGACCAGTCGGGGTATTTGTCGCTGGTCACAAAGGCCATTCCGGAGGGAGCGATCGACGGATCCCAATAAAAGATCGGCTGCTCCATACCGGCCTTTTCGGTTCCCTCGCCGATCTTGCCACCGGAATAGTGGCGACCATAGGAGATAACCGGCCAGCCATAATTCTTGCCAGCCTCGGGGATGTTGATCTCATCCCCGCCTCTCGCACCATGCTCCACGGTCCACAAGGCCCCAGTTTCCGGGTGGACGGCCGCGCTTTGCGGGTTCCGGTGTCCGATCGCCCAGATCTCCGGCTGGTAGGCCGGGATGTCGAGGAACGGATTGTCCGGGGCTGGATCGCCATTGGGGGTCAGACGCAGCACGGAGCCCGTGTGATCGGATGTGTCCTGAGACCGCGGTCCATCCCCACGATCACCAAGCGTCATGTAGATGTTGCCGTCGCCGTCAAATGCCAGGCGGGAGCCAAAGTGCCGTCCGCCAAAGGCCTTGTTGTTGCCGGCGAAGATCGTGTCCCCTTCAACCAGCGTGTAGCCGGAGCCATTCGACCCATCAAGCGTTGCCTTGAAGAGTGATGTTCCAGCGCCTTCCGGCGATCCTTGAGAGAAAGTGAGATAGACCGTCTGATCCGCCTCAAAAGAGGGGCTCAGAACAACGTCCAAAAGACCGCCCTGCCCTTGCGCAAACACTTCCGGAGTGCCGGCCACAACATCCTGGCGGCCGTCTTCGTGAACGACTTTCAGGACACCGTCACGCTCGGTGACCAGATATCCGCCGTCCGGCAGAAAGGCCACGCTCCACGGATAGGACAAACCGGAGGCAACAGTTTCAGCAGTGACAGCAGACTGCGCGTGCGCACTTTGGTTGGGGCTGCCCGCAAGGCCAAGGAACGTGATGCCGGCGACCAACACCGTCCACGCGTATCTCAACAATCCATGCCGTGAGCCCTGACGCCAATATGCATGTTGCACATCACCCTCCCGAAAACCATCCATCCGATCCCGCGGCTGTTGGTGCCGGCGCGATTTCCAGTTTTACAGATAGGGAGTGATTTTGGCAGGAACAGAGCCGATGCGATGAATAATGTATCTGGGCGGTTTGGTCGCTTACCCGGCTGCCAATGAAACCAGCGACCTGTTTAGCTCTCACTTTTTTGCCAACCGCGCTGCAATGGTCCGCTTTTCAAAGGCAACATTCCAGTCGATCAGCACCCGCCAGACCTGCTCGGCCTGATCGGCATCCAGGCCTAAGTCTTCCGCGCGGTTTTTGAGCGCTGCCACCATGGTCTCAATCCGGTCGTGATCAAAGGCCTCGTCCGGATGCTGTTTCAACTCGGCCATGCGCCGGACATAACCCTGGCGCTGCGCAAAAAGCTTCAAGAGATCCTGATCCAGCGCATCGATGGCTGTTCGGATGTCTGCCTTGGTGTGGCAGTCGGCGGGGGCTTTTAGGTCTGTCATGCGCTCTTGTTTCGCAAACACGGAAAACCGGCCAGCGGTCACAAGGACGCACCGGCCGGAAATGTGGGTGTTCTTTCGGCCAGTCCGTTATGCGGACTTTTCTGGAGCCCTGGTTTGCGCTTCTACGCTCGCAAGCGCGGACATGTTGACGACGCCGCGGGATGTCACCGACGGTGTCAGGATGTGAGCCGGTTTTGCTGTGCCCAGCAGGATCGGGCCAACATGCAGCGCATCGGTTGCGACCTTCAAAAGGTTGTGCGCAATGTTCGCAGAATCCAGGTTCGGGAACAGAAGAAGGTTTGCCTCGCCTTTCAGCTTGCTGTTCGGCATGACACGTTCACGCAAGGCGACGCTCAAGGCCGAGTCTCCGTGCATTTCACCATCCGCCTCCAGTTCGGGATGCCGCTCCCAGATCAACTCGAGCGCTTCGCGCATCTTGCGGGACGAGGCTGTGTCGCGCGAACCGAAGTTCGACATGGAGAGCAGCGCGACTTTGGGCTCAATGCCAAAGCGCCGGATTTCCTCCGCAGCAAGGATCGCCATTTCGGAGATTTCCTCAGCCGTCGGGTCTTCCGTCACGAACGTATCGGACAGGAACATCGCGCCCCGGCTGTTGATCAAGAGCGACATGGCCGACAGATCGCGCGCCGTTTCACAAACGCCGATCACCTGGCGGATATCGCGCAAGTGTTTGGTGAACCGGCCTTCCAGGCCGCAGATCAGGGCGTCGACTTCGCCGCGGCGCACGGCAATCGCTGAGATGACGGTCTGGTTTGTCCGCAACACGGTTCTTGCCGCGGTGGGCGGCATGCCCAAGCGGCCGACACACTCCAGATATTCATCCACATAATCGCGGTAGCGTGGATCGTCCTGCGGGTTCACAAACTCAAAATCCACATCCGGGCGTATCTTCAGACCGAACCGTTCGCAGCGTGCTGTCAGAACATCCGGGCGGCCGACCAGAACCGGTTTGGCAATGCCATCTTCAATCAGCACCTGCGCGGCGCGAAGTACCCGTTCGTCTTCGCCTTCCGCATAGATGATCTTTTTCGGATCCTTGGCCGCATTCTGGATGATCGGCTTCATGATCAGGCCAGAGCGGAAAACGAACCGGTTCAGCCGGTCCTGATACGCGTCGAAATCGTCGATCGGCCGGGTCGCAACACCGGTGTCCATCGCAGCTTTGGCGACCGCGGGCGCGATCCGCAGGATCAAGCGCTGGTCGAATGGAGACGGGATCAGATAGTTCGGGCCAAAGGTCTCGGTCTTGCCGCCATAGGCGCGCGCGGCGACATCCGATGGTTCTTCCTGGGCAAGGCCCGCGATAGCCTCGACGGCCGCGCGCTTCATTTCCTCGTTGATGGTGGTTGCGCCCACATCCAGCGCGCCGCGGAAAATATATGGGAAACACAGGACGTTGTTGACCTGGTTCGGATAGTCGGAGCGGCCGGTGCACATGACGACATCGTCGCGCACTGCCATGGCGTCTTCCGGCATGATTTCCGGGTTCGGATTGGCGAGCGCCAGGATCAACGGGCCCTTGCCCATCCGTTCGACCATGTCGGGTTTCAGAACTCCGGAAGCCGACAACCCCAGGAAAACGTCCGCACCGTCGATCACTTCGCCAAGTGTCCGCTTGTCCGTCTCTTGCGCAAACACGGCCTTCCATTGATCCATCAAAGCCTGGCGGCCTTGGTAGACCACGCCTTCGATGTCGGTGACCCAGATGTTTTCGCGCTTGGCTCCGAGCGAGACCAGCATGTTCAGGCAGGCAAGGGACGCTGCCCCTGCGCCGGACGCGACAATCTTGGCGTCTTCGATTTTCTTGCCGGCAAGCTGCAGACCGTTGCGCACAGCCGCCCCGGCGATAATTGCGGTCCCATGCTGATCGTCATGGAAGACCGGGATGTTCATGCGGTCGCGCAAGGCGGCTTCGATCATGAAGCATTCCGGTGCCTTGATGTCTTCCAGATTGATGCCGCCGAAGGTCGGCTCAAGCGCAGCCACCGCATCAACGAACTTGTCAACATCCAGCTGATCGACCTCGATGTCGAACACGTCTATCCCGGCAAATTTCTTGAAAAGGACCGCCTTGCCTTCCATCACCGGTTTTGAGGCGAGCGGTCCAATGTTGCCAAGCCCGAGCACTGCTGTGCCGTTGGAGATGACGGCGACCAGATTGCCGCGGGCGGTATAGTTGGCCGCCTTTGACGGATCGTCGGCAATCTCAAGACAGGGTGCAGCAACGCCTGGCGAATAGGCGAGCGCAAGGTCACGCTGGTTGCCGAGCGGCTTGGTCGCCTGGATTTCCAGCTTTCCGGGCTTTGGATGCTCGTGAAAGAACAGGGCGGCTTCGGTCAGGTCGCTTTCTGTTTTGTTATTATCGCTCATGACGTTCTTGTCTCCCTACCACATTCCCCTGGGTCACCGATCTATTGTGCTTGGATAAGCCGGAGGACCGATCCTGACCTTCGAAATTTCATGAATTGTCTTCGACCTTTAACCGGCGCGATGCAAAATGAGAACCCGTAACAGCCCAAACAGCACGGCAGCGTTCAAAATATGCCACAGGAAATGCGTGCCGAGGGCCAGCTGACTGCATACCGGACCATCAAGCGTCCGGAAAGTCAGCGAAACGGTAAACAGTATCCCGATGAGAAGCACTTGTTTGGCGAGCGCTTTGTCGTGTTGATAAAAGAACCCGCCAACAACGAAAATTGCCAGAAGTGCGGGCAGGTATCCGGCAGACGACCCGATCAGCGGCGCCCAAACCTCGCCCACCATCGGCGAGAGCACGAAGAAGCCGATCACGATCGACACGCTGATCACCCAATGGAGGTTGAGGAAGCGCCGAAGCGCGAACAGCAAGAACCCGTGGATGAAGACAACGATCGGAATGACATCAGCCAGAAGCGCCCACCGTGTCGCGAATGTGTGAAACAGAAACGATCCGATCCCGGTCGCAAGCACGACACAAATCAGAAACAGCGCGACCCAGTCGTCGGGCGTCTTGCGCCGCCACAAGAGATAAGCGGCGAGGGCCGCCACAAAAAAGGCGGCGTTGGTGATGGCGTTGACAGGTTCTGACCAAAACTCTGGACCCAGACGTTCACAATAATTGTTGAGCTGATCCGTCAAATCCATCCTGCGCTGCCCCTTTGCTGCCTTTGATTCTGAACCTTATTACAGCGCGGGTGTGACAGTCTTCGAAATCAAGGCACCAAGACGGGAAATGCCTTCGGTGATTTTCTCCGGCGTTGTCGACGAGAAACTGAGGCGCAAGGTGTTGCCACCGCTGCCATCTGCAAAAAATGCCTTGCCCGGAACAAAGGCGATCTTGGCCGTTTCAACGGCTTGTTTGAGCAGGTCTGCCGCATCGGTGCCTTTAGGCAACTCGACCCAGACGAACATGCCGCCCTCAGGCCGGGTCCACCGGGTCCCTTCCGGCATGTGAATTTCCAGTGCCGCCAGCATTGCATCCCGGCGTTCACGGTAGGCAGCGCGCACCTTGTCGACTTGCGCATCAAAGACGGTTTCGGCAACGCGCGCCATGGCCTCCTGATTGAGGCTTGATGAGTGCAGATCGCCTGCCTGCTTCAAGAGCACCAGACGGGAGATCACATCTTTTGCAGCACAGACCCAGCCAAGCCGCAGGCCGGGAGACAGTGTTTTTGAAAAGCTGCCGCAATAGAGCGTCCGAGTGTTTTCAATGCCGCCGGACCGGGCACAGTCGAGCGCGAGAACGGCAGGGACCGGCGTGCCGTCGTACCGCAGGCTCTGATACGCGCCATCCTCAATGACAGCGCAGTCCAATTTGTCGGCAAGCCCAAGCAAGCGCCGGCGGCCCGCTTCATCGAGCGTTTCCCCCGTCGGGTTGGCAAAGTCCGGCGACAGATACGCAAACTTGACCTTGCCGCCCCGCTCCTCAGCGGTTTTTCGGTAATCTTCTGCGGACCGGTTGGTCATCGGGTCCAGACGGTCGTAATTCGGCTCGTAGGCATTGAAGGCCTGCAAGGCCCCAAGATAGGTCGGCCAGCCAACCAGGGCGGTGTCGTTTGCCGACAAGAACAGTTTTCCAAGGAAATCGAGCGCCTGCTGCGAGCCCGAAGTGATCAGGATATTTTCTGGGCCGCATGAAACACCAAGCTTTGCCATTTCTCCAACAAGCCACCGGCGCAGCCGCACACTACCCTCGCTGACCGAGTATTGCAGACCTGCAGCGGCCCCATCGCCGCTCAGGGCATCCGCATAGGCCGCGCGGAAGGCGTCCGCCGGAAACAGCGCCGGGTCGGGAATGCCGCCGGCAAAGGAAATGATATCTGGCTGGTCCAGGAGTTTCAGGAGTTCGCGGATTTCAGATGCACTCATGCGCTTTGCGCGTGTCGCCAATACGGCGTCCCAGGTCATCATGCTTGGCTCATTCGGTCTTTTGTGATGTCGATTATTTAAGTCAATAATACTGACCTATTTTGAATGCAAGTGTCCTATTCTTGTTATTTTTTGTTATTTTATTTCCTTCATTAATCAGCAAGTACTGATTCTTGCAGATCTGGAATAGGCTCTGACCCCGAACCCCGTGCGCTTTCCGATCCCCTTTCCAGGCCTAAAAGCGAGTAGGCCCCGGGTCTCACAAGTTCGCCCGGGGTGACGTTGGAATTGCCGAGTCGCTCATCTTCTACCAAAGATAGAGGATGTATTACGTTTACATCCTAGCAAGCCGATTGAACGGATCGCTTTATGTCGGCGTTACCAACGATCTCGCCAGACGGGTCCATGAGCACCGGCAAGGAACCTCGGCAAGCTTTACAAAAAGGCATAGGGTCACAAGGCTGGTTTATGCTCAGCAATATGCACGAATCGAAGAAGCTATCGCTCAGGAGAAACGACTGAAAAAATGG
>CALDSI010000032.1 GCA_937911395.1 uncultured Labrenzia sp. | reverse complement strand
CTCGCCAAGGTTTCTGCGCAATGAATGCGCATTTGCTCGGTCAGCTCTGTCAGGTCGCCGTCCAGCCGTTCCGGGCGGATCGGCTTGCCGAAGTGCACCCGGAACTCGGCGTTTTTCTTGTTCAACAGTTCGTTGAAAACGGTCATGTCGCGCAGTTCTGTCGAGACCTGGGCCAGGAAATAAAACAGCCCGGAATTGCGGCCGCCCATGTGCATGGGGATGATCGGCGCCTTGTTCTTGCGCGCAAGAGCCAGCGCAGACGTCATCCATGGGCGCTCGGTGAGCTTGCCCTCATGCCAATAGGCAAGACGTCCGGAGGGGAACAGGACAACGACGCGCTCCTTGGAGAAGGCGGATGACGCAATCTTGAGCGTTTCTTTCGACTTTTCACGGCTTTTGAAGTCTGCCCGCCACTCAACCGGAATGATCATGTCCGCAAGCTGCGGATTGATGCGGATTGCGTCCCGATTGGCGAAGATTGCGAGGTCTTCACGCCGCTCCTTGATGGCATCGAACAACACAACACCATCGGCAATACCCGTGGGGTGGTTTGAGACCAGGACGACTGGACCATCCGTTGGAACGCGGTCCAAGCCGAGGGTCGTAACGTTCAATTGCAACAAACTGCTGAGGTGCCGGAAAACGTCCACCGCGCTCATGTGATCGATGGTATTGGCCATTTCGACGGCGGACCGGTAGCGCAGGATCTTGAAAGCAAAGGGACGGATGAGGGGCCACCATGGGCTCGCCATCACCTGTTTGCCGCGTTCTGCGATCAGCACATCCACTATATGAGGATCGACGGGAAGGCGCGTTGCCACCGCTTCATTTTCATGACGGGTGGGAAGCGTGGTGGTCGTCTGGTCTGTCGTCCGCACTCTTTAACCCCTGCCGGTTTCGATGCTCGATCCACACTGCCATGGTTAGCGAAAGCAGTCCGGCCATGCAAATGTTCAAAATAGAATTAGGTTTTTAAATGTCAGGCTGTTGCGTTTTAGCTCCACACGGGGCTTGTGAATATTGCGACGCAGGTCAGGAAGCCTGCGGTCCAGGCCAGTGAGCGTGGGTTTGATCGATCCGTCCAGTAGCAGAAAACATAGATCACCCGCAGCATCAAAAATAGGACAGCCAGCTCGTTGATCCAGTAGTCGGACCCGCCTTGACCGATCCCGACGATGACAGAGATGGCAAAAAGCGGAAAAGCCTCAAAGCCGTTGGCCTGAGCAGCTTGTGCCCGTGCCCGGAACCCCTCGCGCCAATAGTCTGGATCGCGCGGATTGGCGTTATCGAAGTCCTTGTTCAGCTTTGCCGGAAATGCCGAAAGGATCGGAAGAATGGCGGCGGCAAGGATGCACCAGATGGCAAGCGGCACGGTTTGCTCCATGACGTCGAGATTGAAGGTGTGCCTTCATTCGCATGCAATTTGAGTGATATCAATGCCAATCGCGTGAGTGCGTCTTTAAGTGTCCATCCGTTAGCAAGGCAGCGGAGCAGCGAACATTTCCGTAAGCGACTGGCAGTCTTTTGTTTGCAGATCGACAAGAGAATGGCGGATCTCCAGAGTTGCATCCCCGGTGTCACCAGAGGGTTTCTTTCACGTCGTTGCTCGCTCTGTCATCAGTTCGGGTGCCTTGGAATCGAAGACCAAAGAGTTGATTGTTCTGGCGATTGGCATTGCGGCCCGCTGCGACGATTGCCTCGCCTACCACTCCAAGGCGGCCGCAAAGTATGGCGCAAGCCAGGAAGAGGTCATGGAAACGATTTGGTGTCGCGGTTTACATGGGCGGCGGCCCGTCGATGATCTATGGATTTTCCGAACACGGCGCGTCCGAGGCCCAAGACACTAAGTAGTAATCAGAAGATTGGCTGTATATCCGCTGAGAATGTTGGGCACAGCCTTAAACTGTCATAATAGGGTCTGAACCTTTGGCTATGGCATCCGCGAAATTGGGAAACATGCCCCAACGTCGGAAGAGGATTCCCTGTGCCAAAAACCACCGTGTTGTTTGTGTGCCCCGACAACAGTTTGCTCGGGCCGATGGCCGAAGCCTGCCTCAACGCCAGAGGCAGCGGCCTCATGAGGGCTTTCTCTGCGGGTCTTCAACCTGCGGCGCAGATCAGCAAGAATGTCAGCCGCCTTTTGTCGGAACATGTCGTGAGCGCGCAAGGCCTTTCGCCGAAATCCATTGATGTGTTTTTGGTGCCATATGCGATCGTGCCCGATCGCATCATTTATCTGAGCGACGTAAAGGCGATCCTTCAACCGTCGTCCTGGAAGGGCACAACATCAAGCCATTGGTGGAGCGTGACGGATGGCGGTGTCTTGAGCGATGATTTTGCAGCCTGTTCCGCTTACCTCAAACGCATCTGGCAAGCGATTGACGGCCTGATCGATCCGTCCGTCCCATCAGAGCTTTCCACCGGCAACAAGGTCGCCTGACGGAAATTTGTAGAGTTTCCGCGGGAGCCTTTGGATTTTCGCCAAATTGTAGGCTAAGAGTGGCGGCATATTGGGACGTCATTCAGGGACTGATTCGTTATGAAGCGTGCGGCAAACTTGGGTTTGGTTGTGGGGTTGGTGATTCTCGCTGCGGGATGCCAGAGGCTTTCCGGCGGACCGAATTATGCTGCTCCGCTGCCCGCCACGCCGACGACGCCGGTCAACTCCGGTGCCTTGCAGCCGCTTGACCCTGCCGTTCCGGGAACTGAAACCGCGACAGTCGGGCTTGATGGGAGCACACCCACAACCGACGGCGTCGTGGCAGCCGTGACGCCCCCGGCGAATGCTCAACAGGTGGGCCGTACGGACCTCCTCGGCGGCTGGAAACTAGCCTCTGGCGCCGACAATTGCATGGCATTCATGACCTTGACGACCTGGTCTGGTGGCTACCGTGCAAATACCAGAGGTTGTGCTACACCTGTGCTGACCGGAATTTCCGCATGGGATCTGAATGGCAACCAGGTGGTCTTGAAGGACGGCAGTGGTCAAACCGTTGCTCAGCTCTACTCCAGCCAATCCGGGCGGTTTGACGGCCAGACGGCAACTGGAGTGCCGGTCTCTCTTTACCGTTAACAGCCCTCGGTATTTTTTCTGGACAATACGCGTAATGCGTGTATTTTTGCCTGGTCAACTAAGGACTGTGCAAATGTCAAAATATGAACCTTTGCGGGAACACTTGGCCCGGATGGACGACGTGGTGTGGGCCGCGAAACTGGACGAGGTCGAGGAGATCATAGGATCAAACCTGCCGCGCAGTGCCAGAGAGCACCGCACCTGGTGGGCAAATTCCGGGGGTAGTCTGGTGCATCAGAATGCTTGGCTGGATGCTGGATGGCGTGTCGAGCGGACGGACCTGAACCGGGATGTCATCATTTTCCGGCGCCTCCGGATCGGAGGAACCAGCATCGCCGCCCAGAGCCGGCGGGCGCAAAAGGATGTTCGAAACCCTCAGCGCGCTGCTGAAAAGCGTTTGACCCGGGAAATGGCCTCCTCGCGGCAGCCAGCGACAGTGACGCTGCGGACCGAGTGGACAACCCTTGGTGACGTTCAAAAGACACCCTGTTCAAATTCAACGATTCCGAGGGATGCAGGCGTCGTCCGTTTCGCTGCCATGGATGGGGAAGACGTCAGGACTGTGATCATTGCAACGCAATCGATCCACAAACTGTACCGTGCTCTTCGTTTGGAGATGAAGGGCATGTCCGGATCTGATGAGGATTTGCCAGCACTCAATCTCATCAGCAAATCCGGATTTGACGCTAAGCAGCCAATTGAGTGCGATGTCGTGAAGTCCGGTAATGCTTGGCTGCTCACCGATGGGCGCGGCCGCAAAGCCAAAATGGATGACAAGACCGAATGCCATCTTGTGGCGCAACTCCTTTACGTGCAAGAGCTTCAATCTGGCCGGACGAGCAGGCTTTTGCAGGTTTGACGGGACCGCCGCACCCTGACCACTTCCTCCAAAATTTCTCAGGGTGGTCCTCTCCAGCGCCAGCGGGAGAGGAGTGTATGAGTCTATAGAC
>CALDSI010000031.1 GCA_937911395.1 uncultured Labrenzia sp. | reverse complement strand
ACGATCGCGAGCACGAGGTCGTGGTGCTTGGGATCCATCAGATCGACATCAGAACCGCAGCCCTGCCAAAAAGCCTTCAACTTTTCCAGCGCGTCCTGGTCGGTGTTTTCCGGTGGTGTCAGAATGCACCAGCGCTGATCAAACAGGGTTGGAAAGCCGGCATCCGGGCCGGACTGTTCAGTACCCGCAATCGGATGGCCCGGGATGAAATGCACACCTTCCGGCACGTGCGGCGCGACCTGCTCGACAACGGACCCTTTGGTCGAGCCGGCGTCTGTCAGGATCGCCCCCTTTTTCAAGGCGGGGGCAATCCACTTTGCTATGGCTTCATTTGCCCCAACCGGCACACAGAGGATGACAAGATCTGCGCCTTCGACCGCAACAGCCGCATCAACCGAATAGCTATCGCCAAGCCCCAATTCCTCTGCCCGTTGAAGCGTCGCTTCGGAGCGGGTGGAGATGGCGATTTCTTTCACAAGGCCGCGCTGGCGGGCAGCCTGGGCAAGGGATGACCCGATCAGGCCAATCCCGATCAGGGCCATGCGCTCAAAAATGGGGGCGTTGGTCATAAGGTCTTTTTGTTTTTAGGCTTGCGCCAGAAAATCCTTCAAATGCGCAACCACGGTGCGGTTGGCCTCTTCGCTGCCGATGGTCATGCGAATTGCGTTCGGCAGGCCGTAATTGCCCACCAAGCGCAGAACACAGCCGCGCTCCAGAAGATAGGCATCCGCATCTGTTGCCCGTTTGCCATCAACGTCCGGGAAATGGACCAGGACGAAATTGCCAACACTTGGAGTGACTGTCAGACCGAGTTTTTCCAGTTCGGACGTCACCCAAGGCAGCCATTTTTCGTTGTGTTCAACCGATGCGGTTACGAAGGACCGGTCGCGGACAGCCGCTGCGCCTGCGGCAATCGCAACACCGGAGACGTTGAACGGCCCGCGGATGCGGTGCATGGCATCAATCACGTGCGCCGGGCCGAAGCCCCAGCCAAGACGCAGGTTGGCAAGGCCATAGATCTTCGAAAAGGTCCGGGTCATGACGACGTTGTCGGCGGTCGCGGCCAGCTCGATCCCGCTCTCATAATCGTTCCGGCGGACATATTCGCCGTAAGCGGCATCCAGCACGAGTAGAACATGTGGCGGCAATGCCTGATGCAGGCGCTTGACCTCCTCAAACGGGATATAGGTGCCGGTCGGATTGTTCGGATTTGCCAGGAAAACCATCTTTGTTTTGCTGGTCACCCTTTCCAGGATCGCGTCCACATCGGTGGTGAAGTCTTTTTCCGGCGCAACGACCGGTGTAGCCCCAGCGGCGCGGATTGCGATCTCGTAAACGAGGAACCCGTGTTCCGAATAAATCGCCTCATCACCTTCATCGAGATATGTGTTGGCGAGCATGCTCAGGATTTCATCCGATCCTGCGCCGCAAATAATCCGATCCGGATTGAGGCCGTAGACATCGCCAATCGCGGCCCGCAGTTCGGTCGCACCGCCGTCCGGATAGAGCTCCAAAGACTTTGCAACGCCTTTGATCGCTGCGGACACCGCGTCGCTGAAACCAAGCGGCGTTTCATTTGACGAGAGTTTATGAAGCGTCTTGCCATGAGAGCCCTTGGATTTGCCCGGTACATAGGGGGCAATATCCAACACGCCTTGTTTCGGCTGCGGGCGGCTCTGAACGGTCGTTTGATCGACTTCAGTCACTGCAATCGTCATGTCATTCATCCCAAGTCCCCTGCATCTGCAGGGTCAAACACATCATCTGGATCGCTGGCCCCGTCAATTGGCGCTGCATAACCACCAACCGCTCGCAAGACGTCTGGTGCGGCGCCTGCTTCCAGGCAAGCTGCCAGGACAGCTTCCTCCGGCAGATCGCCGGAAACGGCAAGCAGTGCATCCACACCGGTCGCCGAGCGGTAAAAGCTTAGAACTTCGATCCCCTGGTCCATCAATTTGCCCGGCAAACGGTCAGACCAACGCGCGTCATAAACCGCAATCTCCGGCTTGTCGATGATCCTGTCGGATTTGGCAAGAACCAGCGCCGGCAAATCTGCCGGTCGTTCATCAACAAGAACGAGGGGTAAGCGCGCTTGGATCTGAGCACCGCTCTCATTCAGACCGCGCCACCAAGGCAAATCCGCCCGGTCGGTCAAGGCCACTAGTCCAATGTCTGAGACGGCATCGCTTACAGCACCGGCAACATCCGCGGCATCGCTTCCCGGCACAAGGTCCGCCGAAAAGCCGAAATAATAACGGGCAAGATCCAGCATGCCTACGAGATCACCGCTGCCGTCCAGATGGATCGCGGACCCAGCAGGCGGGTTTAAGCTTGTTGCAAGGATTGCGCGCCAGATTTCTTCAAGGGCAACCAACAGCAATGCGCCTTGATTGCGCTCTGCCAATGACCGGATGAGGGCGGTGTCACGGTCAAAGTCTGGGGCTCGGGAGGAGGTGTCTGCGCCCTCGTGCAGAGCGGTGAGATCGGTCTCTGTTTGGTAACGTTCCACAAGCGCATCGTGAACGCGCGCATCGATTTCGGCGAGACGGGCGCGGGCGGTATCGATTGATCCGCCGTTATCCGGGCTCCGGGTCATTCAAAAATTCCTCAAAACAAGCGTGTGCAGGCGCGGCCTAGTCATATGTATCCGGTCGCAAAAAGGCAAAAGAATTTCGGACCTGGCGCTACTGCTCCGACCGTTCCCGGCGCACTGGCTTTAGCCCGGTCGCCGCGCCATCTGGAATGAACACGGGGCGCAGAACCCGGAGGCGGCTCTTCTTGCCATCTACTGGCAAACTGCGGAACACCAGCTTTTCCGCTTCCAAAATGAGGATGCCGGCGAATGCCGGCCAGAAACGGCGCCCAAGGTTCTCCCAGGTCCGCGCCGTCCGCTGGATGCTGACCGCCCGCGATGGCGGCATGAAAAGGGCTTCAGAATCGCTCAAGACATTGAACTGGCAATTCTTCATGAGTTCCTTCAGCTGGCTTCCCGAATACGGCCGGCCGTAGCCGAATGGGGAGAGTTCAGAGCGGGCCCACAAACCGCGCCGGTTGGGCACAACAACGATGACGCGGCCGCCCGGAGCGAGCACACGCCATACTTCCCGGAGCATCGCCGATGGATCGGAACAATGATCCAGTGCATGGACCAGCATGATCCGATCGAATGTCGCATCGGAAAACGGCAAAGCCTCATCTTCGACCAAGGCGCAGGAGTTGGCATGTTCCCGCGGCCAGTGGATGGCGCCTTGGGGGGCTGGCATGGCGGAGATCACCCGTTCGGCCGATCCATAATACCGGCGCATGAATGGCCCGGCGTACCCCAGCCCCAACAAGCTTTGCCCCTGAATATCCGGCCACATCTGCGTGACCGGTGCGCCGATCAAGCCTCGCAGCAACTGCCCAAGTGGAAGATCATAAAAGGCCCGCAAATGAACGACGTCGAGATACATAAAATTCGCCTGATGGAAGCTCGGACGGCGATTGAACAGGGAACTGTTGTGGAGCGCAAGACTTGAAATCCAGCTAAGCGGATACACGTCAATGGCTTGCCCGCAGCACCGGTCTTTGCCACTGTGGCGCAAATTCCGATCCCCGGCCGAGGAGTTTCTCATGTCTTTAAGCGACACCACCGAAATCCATCAGTTTACCTGCCTGGATGATAATTTTGGTGTTCTCATACATGACCGAGAGAGCGGCACGACCGTGGCTGTCGATGTGCCGGATGCGGCAGCCTATGAGGCGGCCTTGGCGGAAACCGGATGGAAGCTCAGCCACATTCTTATCACCCACCATCATTGGGATCACGTGCAGGGGCTGGGAGAGCTGAAGACCAAAACCGGTGCGGTGGTGATCGGTCCGGAGCGGTCACGTCAAAAGATCTCCGAGCTAGATCGGACCGTCGAGGACGGCGATGATGTCTTGTGCGGGCCTTATGAGGTCAAGGCTATTGCAACGCCTGGCCACACGCTGGATCAGATTTCCTGGTACATTCCCACAATCAAGTTTGCCCATACCGGGGATACCCTGTTTGCGCTGGGTTGCGGCCGGGTGTTTGAAGGCGACAAGGAGATGATGTGGGCCTCGCTATCTCATCTGATGCATCGGCTGCCGAATGACACCACGATCTATTGCGGGCATGAATACACCGAGGCCAATGCGAAGTTCGCCTTGACCATCGAGCCGGGTAATAAAGCCTTGAAGGCGCGTGCGAAGGAAATTGCCGACATCCGCGCTCTGGGAAAGCCGACCTTGCCGACCACAATGGCGGCGGAAAAAGCAACCAACCCGTTTCTTCGCGCAGGAGAAGCGTCGGTTGCAGACGCGCTGGGCATGGCGGGGCAGTCGGCAGAGGCTGTGTTTACTGAAATCCGCACGCGCAAAGACAATGCCTGATTGTGGTGCAGTGTCTTGACGCTGCATTCACCACCCGCTTGATGGTGCGGTTCGATCAAGAATCTCCGGTCGGACCGCTAAAAATGCAGGCCAACCGATCCTATATCCAAGTCGTTGTGATCCTGTAAGGGGCAGAAACCATGACGACTGACAGGTCTTTAGACCCATCCGGACGGACTCCGGAACAACGCGCCCAGGATGTGGTGCAGAGAATTGCTAGACAGGCTGAACCCATTCCACTCACCCAAGGCGGTGGCCACCGCCTCGATATGCAGGTGCTCTACGAAGAGATTGTCGCCGCCTTGCGGGAAACCGTCGATGACATCGCGTTTTGCACCGATGCCAAGCCCAATCACTGAGATTGTTTTCCAACTCTCAACAAATCTCCGGCACAGATTGGAAACACCTGTTATTCAGGTGTTCCGCTGGCCTTAGATCACAGGACAGGTATGCCGGTTGATCCAACTCTTTCTGCCGAAGAAATTGTCGACCTCCTGAAGATGCAGCCGCATCCAGAGGGCGGGTTTTATGCAGAAACCTTTCGTGATGATGTGACGGACGCGCAGGGGCGTGCAGCCTCCACGCTGATCTATTTCCTGCTGCCGGCCGGCCTCGTGTCCCGCTGGCATAAGGTGGACGCCGTAGAGACCTGGCATTGGTATGCCGGTGCGGCGCTGGAACTGTCCATCAGCTTGGATGGCAACGACAAGCAGGTGATCCTGCTTGGCAATGACTTGGCTGGCGGAGAGCGCCCGCAGGGCATCGTGCCGCGTGAGGCCTGGCAGCAAGCCCGCTCACTCGGAGCATGGACACTCGTCGGCTGTACCGTCGCGCCGGGATTTCAGTTCGAAGGATTTGAAATGGCGCCAGAAGGCTGGGAGCCGGGGGCGTAACCCGCGTCCCGGATCCCGAAGAAAAGAAGAATCTTAACCGGCCATCTCCGCTTCGCGGACGGCCATTTCGATTTCCTGCACCAGACCCTCTTCGAGGCCAAGCCGGGCGGCCAGCATCTGGAGATTGGCTTTTTCCGCCGGATGGTCCGGGTCAATGGCGAGCCGGGACGCGGCGTAGATCTCGGCGGCCGTTTCCGGACAAGTCGCGCTGGCAACGACCTTATCGAGATCCAGCGGTGAACGCAGTTCATCCATCAGGAATGCCTTGGCTTCGCTGTCGAGACCGGCCTCATCAATCTTTTCAAAGATCCGGTCCTGCTCGTCCCGGTCGATATGACCGTCAGCCTTGGCGGCGGAAATCATGGCAGTCAGAAGGTTGACTGCGAACTGATTTTCGCCGCCCGGCTGCTGTGCCGGGTCAAAGGCGGTGCCGCGCGGGGCTTCCAGCGGGATCGGCTCGTCTTGCGGGTAGTGCGGGCGTGGCGCGTTTTGCTTGTTGGCCTGATGGCCCTGATAAGCTTTGTAGGCAAGACCTGCGACCAGCGCCAAACCGCCATAAGTAACCGCTTTTTTGCCCATTTTCCGGCCGGACTTTGAGCCAAGCATCAAGCCGGCAAGGCCGCCAAGTGCCAAGCCGCCACCTTGTGAGGATAGAAAATCCTTGCCTTGGGAGAGAAGATCACCGGATCCGCCACGTTGGTTTTGACCAGGATATTGGCCGCCTTGTCCGCCGGGCGCGCCGCCCTGGCTACCCAAAAACTGATCCAGCAAGGATTTTGCATCAAACATGTTTGGCTCCCTATGTCCGCCGGGGACGAAATCATCGTCCTTCAAATGGGATTTTTGCGCCCGGTCGCAAGGTTATGCCGTTATTCATGGTCGTTTTTATAAAACAGTTTGGGTTAGCGACCGCCGTGTCGATATTCATGTCAAAGGCAGTAAATTGTCGTCCTTCAACGTGTCCATCGCAATGGAAGACTTCACGTGCTGGACAGCTTCTTGCGGTAAGAGCTCGTCATTTACGATCCGGCTGAGGGCTTTCAGATCCCGGACGACCACTTTCAGCATGTAATCGACATCCCCTGTGAGCGTATGGGCCTCCTGAACCTCCGGCATGGCGGTGACCATGTTGCGGAATTTTCGGGCATTCTCCCGGCTGTGGGCGCCCAAGGTCACCCCAACAAAGGCTGTCACTGTAAAGCCCAGGGCTTCGGGATCCAAGGCTGCCCGGTACCGGCGGATGATACCGTTGTCCTCCAGTTTCTGCCGGCGCCGGGAGACCTGGCTGGCAGAAAGGCCGATCGTTTCGCCAATCTCCGCATTGGTTGCGGCTGAATTTTCCTGAAGGGCGGCGAGCAACTTCACATCAAAGCTGTCCAATGCAATTTGCATGCTGATTTTTCTCTAATTGCGCACGAAATACGCACTACTATACGGCAAATCACGCAGATTGCACACACCCTGCGCGCGGTCCCGGGCATTCTAAGCGCAAAGTTTGTACTTTCCAGGAGGATCCGCCATGGGACCGTTCCCGCATAATGCGCCGCCGGCGCAAATCACCCCGCAGAACCCGGCTGGAACGGACGGTTTCGAGTTTGTCGAATTTGCCCATCCGGAACCGGAGAAGCTCGATGCCTTGTTCCGCAAGATGGGCTATGTGCCGGTCGCCAAACACAAGACCAAAGAGATTACGCTCTACCGCCAGGGTGACATCACCTATGTTCTGAATGCGGAGCCCGGCAGTCATGCCATGCGTTTCGTTGAAGATCACGGACCGTGTGCCCCATCCATGGCATGGCGGGTGGTCGATGCGCAAAAGGCTTATGACCACGCCATTTCCAAAGGGGCGGAGCCCTACGCGGACAATGACAAGACGCTGAACGTACCCGCCATAAAGGGCATCGGCGGCTCGCTGCTGTATTTCATCGAAGCCTACGGCGACAAGGGTTCAGCTTATTCAGCGGAATTTAATTGGCTTGGGGACGTGGATCCGAAACTGGAAGGGGTCGGCTTCTATTACCTCGATCACCTGACGCACAACGTCTACCGCGGCAATATGGACAAGTGGTGGGATTTTTACCGCGATCTCTTCAACTTCAAACAGATCCATTTCTTCGACATCGACGGCCGGATCACAGGCCTTGTCAGCCGCGCGATCACGTCGCCCTGCGGCAAGATCCGCATTCCGCTGAATGAGTCCAAGGATGATACCAGCCAGATCGAAGAGTATCTGCGCAAGTACAAGGGCGAAGGCATTCAGCACATCGCGGTCGGCTCGGACGACATCTATACCAGCACGGACAAGCTGGCGGACAACGAGTTGAAATTCATGCCGGGCCCGCCGGACACTTACTATGAGATGTCTCGTGACCGGGTGCATGGTCATGATGAACCGATTGAGCGGATGAAGCGTCACGGCATCCTGATCGATGGCGAAGGCGTCATCGATGGCGGCATGACCAAGATCCTTCTGCAAATTTTTTCCAAGACCGTCATCGGGCCTATCTTCTTTGAATTCATTCAAAGAAAAGGCGACGAGGGCTTCGGCGGAGGAAATTTCCGGGCTCTTTTTGAATCCATCGAGGAAGATCAGATCCGCCGGGGTGTTTTAAACACAGAGGCTGCTGAATAGGCCCTCTATTGCATTGTCTAAGCACACACTTCAGCCCTCACACCTCGGTGTGAGGGTTTTTTTTTGGCTGCTGTAGCCCCGGACTGCGGTTCAGTCCTTGATTTTCTGCTCCAGGACATCCCAAACCTTTGCCGCGACATCCGGGCCGCCGAGGTTCTGGATCGCGCGGATGCCGGTTGGGGCTGTGACATTGATTTCTGTCAGCATGCCGTCGATCACATCGATGCCGACCAGGATCAGACCTTTTTCACGTAGGGACGGTCCGAGGCGGGCGCAGATTTCCCGTTCCCGCTCTGTCAGATCGCTGTCTGTCGGCGCGCCGCCACGCACCATGTTGGACCGCAGATCGCCAGCCGCCGGAACACGGTTCACCGCACCGGCAAACTCCCCGTTGACCAGGAGAATACGTTTGTCGCCGTGTTTCACGTTCGGCAGGAACTGCTGAATAACCCAGGGTTCGCGGAATGTGGCGGCAAAGAAGTCGTACAGAGATCCGTAGTTCAGATCATCCTGCGTGATCCGGAACACCGCCGCGCCGCCATGGCCGAAGAGCGGTTTCATGACGATATCGCCGTATTCTTCTCGGAAAAGATCGATTTCTGACCGGTCCTTGGTGATCAGGGTCGGCGGCATCAAATCCGGAAATTCGGTGACGAACAATTTTTCCGGCGCGTTGCGCACCTCCGTTGGGTCGTTCACCACCAGAGTATCCGGGTGGATCTTGTCCAAGATGTGCGTTGCCGCGATGTAGGACAGATCGAACGGGGGGTCCTGCCGCATCAACACCACATCAATCTCGCGCATGTTGGTGCGCGTTCGCTCACCGAGCGTGAAGTGGTTGCCCTTTTCATCGCGCACTGTGACAGGCTCAAGCGCGCAAAAGACCTCATCCCCGCGCATTGCCAACCGGTCCGGTGTGTAGTGATAGAGCTCGTGGCCGCGCTTTTGGGCCTCCAGCATCATCGCAAAGGCGCTGTCGCCGGCAATGTTGATGGATTCGATGTGGTCCATCTGGACCGCGACTTTTATCGGCATGAGGCCACTCCCGGCAGGGGCGCGATCCGTTTGAAACGGTGCGCTTGGGGCAAAAGACTGTTCGCGGCAGATATGCGGTCCGGGACAGGGTTTGTCCAGAGGCCTGGTGTCAGTCTCTCGCCTCAAAGGCGTTCAAGATCCGCTCAGGCACGGCCCACGGGCGAATGATAATGACGTCGAACCGGAGCGTGAAAAAGCCGGCTTTCGGATGCTCGGCAACGAAGATCTTTGCGGCCCGGACGATCCGCTGTTGGCTTGCAGGGGTCACGGCTTCAAGCGCGGCTTGCCTGGATTTACGCGCTTTGACCTCAATAAAGGCGACGGTCTTGCGTTTCTTGGCGATCAAGTCGATTTCGCCCGCCTTCGTCTTGTAGCGCTGCTTCAGGATGCGCCAGCCGGTCAGGCGCAAGTACCATGCAGCAAAATTTTCGGCAGACAGGCCACGGGTATGAGCCTTGCGGCGGCTTTCTGTTCCGTGGCTGTCGCGCTTTGCCACGGTCAGCCGCCTGCCTTGAGTTCGAGCGCGCGTTTGTAGACCTCGCTGCGATCCAGACCCGTTGCCTTGGAAACCTGTTTAGCGGCTGCGCTGACGGGCATATCCGAGAGCGCTTCCCGGAGCAGGGTGTCGAGGTCTTCTGCGTCTGCTTGCGGTTTTTCGTCGGGTGGCCCCACCAAAATAACAATCTCGCCCTTCACGTTTTGATCTGCGAACCGGTTGCTGAGGTCTGCCAGCGTTCCCCGCTCAAAGGTCTCAAAGCGTTTGGTGAGCTCGCGCGCGACCACGGCCTCTCGCGTTCCGCCGAAAACCGTTGCCATAAGTTCGAGTGTTGCCGCAGTCCGATGGGGCGATTCAAAGAAAATCAGTGTCGCCGGTGTTTTGGCGAGTTCTTCAAGACGTTTGGTTTTGGGGCCGCCTTTTTGCGGCAGAAACCCGGCAAACAAAACAGTATCGCTGGGGAGCCCGGACGCAACTAGGCCTGCGAGGGGGGCGGAGGCGCCAGGGATCGGAAACACCTTATATCCGGCGGCCACAACGTCTCGGACCAACCGGTAGCCGGGGTCCGACACCAGCGGCGTCCCAGCATCGGATACAAGGGCGACCGCCTTGCCGGCTTCAAGTTCTCCGAGAATTTTCGGCCGCTGCTTATCGGCGTTGTGTTCGTGGTAAGGAAGAAGCGGAGTTTTGAGGCCGAATTTTTGCGTAAGCGTCGACGTTGTCCGCGTGTCTTCACACGCGATCATGCGCGCAGCCGCGAGAGTTTCCAGCGCGCGCACGGTGATGTCGCCGAGGTTTCCGATCGGCGTTGAGACAATATAGAGCGCGGGTTCCAGATTGGGCGCCGTGAAGGCGTGTTCCGACAAGCTGTAACGGTTTTTGTAACCTGTCTGTCCGCCGCCTCGCTCTGTCATCACGGATCCCTTCACCTCAATTCAAACCCTCGGTTCCGATCTCAAGGACGTCCCGATTTTCTTGCGCTACCTGTCAGAAACACGCAATGCAAGGCAAATCGACCATTCATGCCGCGTTGCGCGGCTGAAAACTGGACAGCGCATTCGTTAATCCTTAAGTCTGGGGCAAAGGGTGGATGGAAATCAGATACATGGACGAAACGGACGCCGTTGTTCGGCATCGCCGACGCACATTCTTAAAAACCGCTTTTGCCGGTGCCAGCACACTGGCACTTGGGGGCTGTTTGGGCTCGTCTCTTGGAACGTTGCCCGGCGAACAGATCCAGCCGGGCGCTCAACCGCAGGTGACTGGTGAAACAATCGGCACGGGGGCGGTCCGGGTCGGACTTATGCTGCCGCTGTCCTCAAGCGGCGGCAATGCGTCGATTGGCACCGTTTTCAAGAACTCCGCAGCGCTGGCTCTTCAAAATTTTCCAAACTCGGATGTGCAGCTTCTTGTGAAAGACACCGGTGGGACGACGGAAGGGGGGCGTGCCGCCACGCAGCAGGCGATCTCTGAGGGTGCCGAGCTGATCCTCGGACCTGTCTTTGCCCCAGCAGTGTCGGGGGCCGGTTCTGCTGCAAGGGCGGCAGGTGTTCCAGTCATTGCCTTTTCGACCGATACATCAGTCGCCGCGCGCGGTATCTACCTATTGAGTTTCCTTCCGGAAAGTGATGTGAAGCGCATCATTGGTTATGCCAGCAGCCAGCAGAAGCGCTCTTACGCAGCTCTTCTGCCCAATGATTCTTACGGCAGTGTGGTTGAGGCGGCGTTCCGTCAGGAAGTTGGCCGCACCGGCGGACGGATTGCAACGATCCAGCGCTACAACGTCAGTGGTTCGGACACGTCGGACCTGGTCGCCAAGGCCAACGCCCTTCAGTCGTCTTTGACCAGCATCGACGCTCTCTTTGTCCCGGCAGGCGGACCTGTGCCTGGCTTGGTGATGCAGACTCTGATGGGGCTGAATGCCGAGATCGGCAACATCAAACTGCTTGGCTCGGGCCAGTGGGATACGCCGCAGGTGAAGAATAACCCCACTCTGACCGGGTCCTGGTTTGCGGGTCCCGAAGACAGCGGGTTCCGCGGGTTTGTGCAGCGCTATCAACAGACCTATGGCGCACCCCCGCCGCGCAATGCCAGCCTTGTCTATGACGGCGTTACACTGGCGGCCGGCCTGATCCGCTCCGCTGGGCCGCAACGGTTCCAGCAGAGCATTCTGACCAACCGGGATGGGTTTCTTGGAATTGACGGCTTGTTCCGCTTCAAACCGAATGGTCTCAATGAACGCGGGCTTGCGGTGTATCAGGTGACGGGCTCCGGCAGTCAGGTTGTGTCCGCTGCACCGCGCGATTTCCGTTCCGGTTTCTGACCGCCACCGCCTCCTGGGAGTATAGTTCCGATGCTTGCCGGCAAAGAGATTGTGCTGATCATTAGCGGCGGCATCGCTGCTTACAAATCTCTGGATCTGATCCGGCGGCTCAAGGAACGGGGCGCACGGGTTGTCCCGATCATGACGGATGGTGCGCAGGAGTTCGTCACTCCGCTGGCGGTGGGCGCCTTGAGCGCTGAAAAGGTGTTCACCAATCTGTTCGACAGGGAAGCAGAGCACGATGTGGGTCACATCCGCCTTGCCCGGGATCATGATCTGATCCTTGTCGCGCCCGCAACAGCCAATTTGATGGCCAAGATGGCCCATGGCATTGCCGATGATCTTGCGACGGCCGTTTTACTTGCGACTGACAAACCGGTTCTGCTGGCCCCGGCGATGAACCCGAAAATGTGGCAAAATCCGGCAACACTGAAAAATGCGGACACTCTGCGGGAGCGCGGCATTGCGTTCATCGGCCCTGCTAGCGGTGAGATGGCCGAAAGAGGTGAAGCCGGGGTTGGCCGCATGAGCGAGCCTCTGGACATTGCCGCGGCAGCCGAACACCTTTTGCGGGACCAAGCGATTGCAGCCGGAAAGTTGTCATTGGCGGGGAAGCATGTCCTGATTACGTCCGGGCCGACACATGAGCCGATCGACCCGGTGCGCTACATCGCGAACCGGTCTTCCGGCAAGCAAGGTCATGCGCTCGCCGAAGCCGCATTCGCAGCTGGCGCGCGGGTGACACTTGTTTCCGGTCCGGTGACGATCCCTGATCCGGACCATGTCACGACGATCCACGTTGAATCCGCGGCAGAGATGATGACAGCTGTTGAGCAGAACCTGCCTGCGGATATCGCAATCATGGCTGCAGCTGTTGCTGACTGGCGCGTTGTCTCGGAAGGCGATCAGAAGATCAAGAAAGACGGCAGTGGCAAACCGCCTGGCTTGGAACTCACCGAGAATCCGGACATTTTGAAGACCGTCGGGCATCACGAAACGCTGCGGCCATCTCTGCTGATCGGCTTTGCCGCCGAAACCCAGGATCTCATCAAAAACGCGACCTCCAAACTGGAAAGAAAACGGGCCGACTGGATTGTCGCCAACGATGTAAGCCCTGCAACGGGCATCATGGGTGGCGATGCCAACACAATCAGGTTGGTCAGCGCCAGCGGCGTGGAAAACTGGCCGGCGATGGACAAGAAAGATGTTGCCCGCCAGCTGATTGCCCGGGCTGCGGAGAAACTGGGCCGTGAGCCAGACTGAGGGCGGCGGCAGCTCTATTCAAGCGCAGCTGTATCGTAGGCGGATCACTGGAACCGATAGTAGCTCATACTAATCGAACCGTACTCGTAGCTCCGGTGCAGGAGCTCTGGTTTTTTTCCTTCGCCGGCAGCGCCAAACGGAAAGAATAGCGGCAACAGGTGCTCTTCTGTCGGGTGGTTCTGCCGAAAATTCGGTGCAGCTTCCAGATTGTCGAAGTAGTTCAATTGCCCTGCATCCAGTCCCGTGTCGAGCCAGGCATCAAACCCCGTTGCCCAGTCGGGAACCTGCGATCCATCCGGCCCAATGGCTCTTAAATTGTGGGTGGTGCTGCCGGAACCGGCGATCAGGACACCTTTTTCGGACAATGGTGCCACGGTCGCTCCAAGTGCGTAGATCGTTTCCGGAGAACTGTTGCTCGGAAGCGAAATCTGAACCACCGGGATGTCTGCGTCCGGGAAGGCCAGTGACAAGGGCACCCATGCCCCGTGATCCAGTCCCCATTCAGCGTCTTGCTCAGGAGCCAGTCCGGCAGCGTTAAGAATTGAAATAACCTCTTCGACGGCACTGGCGTCTGCCGAAGCGGGGTAGGCGATTTCATAAAGTTCGTCCGGAAATCCTCGGAAATCGTGATAAGTGCGCAAAGGTCCTGGAGCCGAGATCTTCAGTCCTTCGGTTTCCCAATGCGCGGACAGGATCAAAA
>CALDSI010000030.1 GCA_937911395.1 uncultured Labrenzia sp. | reverse complement strand
CCGAACGTCACATCTCTTGGACGGTAGACCGGCTGATACCCGCTTTTGACCATCTGCATGAAGAATTCCGGGGTCTGGAACCGCTGCTGCAGAGACTTTGTTGCAAAGGAGAACGCCGTTTTGGCATCGTCCGCCGCAAAAGCACTCATCTGGTTCTTGATAATGGACTGAAACACGCTGGTATCTGCAGCAAGGCTTGAAGAAACCGTGCCAAGTGCCAAGGCTGCGCCTAGGACGGCGCCGGCGGCGTATTTCCGGAAATAAGAGGCTGCCATAGTCGGTGTCTCCTTTCTCGAACACTCCAACTATACGCCGGTATTTCCTTTTCAGTTCTTAAATAGCTAAGAATCCCCTGCGGAATGCACCCGGTGGGGATAAGTCAGCTTTTTGCAGCCGCTTCGGAAGGGCCGCTATGCTGTGAAACATTAAACCCGCCACGGTTCGTGACGGGTTTTGATAAGACTGCGGTCTGGAACATTTATTCCGCTGCCGCTGGCTGATCGATCATCTCACGCATGAACGGCAAGATTTCGCTGGCGAGTTTCGGATCATCAAGACCGAATGCAATGTTGGCACTCAAGAAACCGGCCTTGGAGCCACAGTCGAAACTACGGCCTTCGAACTTGATTGACGAGAACGGCTGGGTTTCCATCAGCTTCAGCATGCTGTCCGTCAGCTGGATCTCGCCGCCCGCACCAGTATCTTGTTTTGATAACAGCTCGAAGATTTGCGGCTGCAGAATGTAGCGCCCTGTGATCATCAAATTGGATGGGGCAGTTCCAGGGGCCGGCTTTTCCACCATGTTGGAAATGTGCGCTGCATTTTCGTTTATCTTTTCAGCGAGCTCCACAATGCCGTAGTTCTGGGTCTGATCTTCCGGCACTTCCTCGACCGCAATGACGTTACCGCCGGTTCCATCATAAAGGTCGACCATCTGTTTCAGGCAGCTGACTTTCGACTTGATGATGACGTCCGGCAGAAGAATTGCAAATGGTTCATCGCCTATGATGTCGCGTGCGCACCAGATGGCATGACCAAGCCCTAGCGGGGCTTGCTGGCGGGTGAAGCTGGTTGAGCCAGGTGTCGGGCGATGCTTTTCAAGAAGATCCAGAGCCGCTGTCTTGTTACGGGATTTCAAGGTGTCTTCAAGCTCATAAGCCACGTCGAAGTGGTCCTCGATCACCTGCTTGTTGCGGCCGGTCACAAAGACAATGTGCTCAATGCCAGCAGCCCGGGCTTCGTCTACCACATACTGAATAATCGGCCGATCGACGATCGTCAGCATTTCCTTCGGCACAGCTTTGGTCGCCGGTAAAAAGCGGGTGCCGAGACCGGCAACGGGAAGGATGGCTTTGCGGATCGGTTTGGTCATGCCAGAAATTCCAACTCTTGCAAATTCCGCCACGCAGGTGGCTCTTATCAACGTGTGTTCACATCCGACCGCGCGTTACCGCAACGCGCTCGCGGACGTAACGTTTCTTTTGTATGGGCAATACCCCGGAGAGTATTAACACCGAATGTATCTCTTATCCGCGTGAAACGGATGTGGCGTAAATCACAAGCCTGAAACGGATCGAAAATTAAATCGATTAAAATCAATTCAGTGTTCCGAGCCGCCTGATATTGCAGGTTCTGGAAAAGAAGGTTATTGAACACGCGAATTCACATCACCCCCATTTACCCGCTCGATTGAGCGGGCCGCTGTTACTCAGCAGACAAAGGATCCTTGATGACTGAAGCCAACCGCACTGTGAACGTGGGGAGCGTTTCCTTCAACAATTCCGCGCCCTTCAGCTTGATTGCCGGGCCATGCCAATTGGAAAGCCGCGAGCATGCGCTGGAATGTGCGGCAGCAGTGAAGGAAATTGCGGGCAGTCTTGGAATTCCGGTTGTCTACAAGAGTTCGTTCGACAAGGCGAACCGGACGTCCCTTTCAGCCACCCGCGGCATCGGCTTAAACGAAGCCCTGCCGATTTTCGCTGAAATCAAGGAAGCATTTGGTCTTCCGGTCCTGACAGACATTCATAACGCAGAGCAATGTGCTCCAGTCGCTAACGTCGTCGACGTCCTCCAGATCCCGGCCTTTTTATGCCGGCAGACAGACCTTCTGATCGCGGCTGCTGAAACCGGTGCTGTAATCAACGTGAAGAAGGGGCAGTTCCTGGCCCCTTGGGACATGAAAAACGTCCTCCAGAAAATAACGGACTCCGGCAATCCGAATGTTCTCCTGACCGAGCGTGGCGCGAGCTTTGGCTACAACACGCTGGTGAGCGATATGCGCGCGTTGCCGATCATGGCGCAAACCGGAGCACCGGTGGTCTTTGATGCAACACATTCAGTCCAACAGCCAGGCGGTCTTGGCGGATCTTCCGGCGGTGACCGTGAAATGGTTGCTGTGCTGGCGCGCGCAGCCGTTGCTGTCGGTGTTGGCGGGGTCTTTATCGAAACCCATCCAGATCCTGAGAACACGACATCATCAGATGGCCCGAACATGATCGCGCTTCGGAACCTTGGAGCTCTTCTGGCTGAACTGAAAGCCATTGATGCTGTTGTAAAGAAATCCGCCGGTCTGCCGGCTTGATCGATTGGGCCGCGAGTTTGCGGCCCGCATTGTTTGGGGGAGGCTGTGTAAACAATCGTTGCCCCAGACTTATCGCGGCGGTTCTTCCAAAAGGTGAGAACCGATCAGCGCAAACGAGGAGTAATTCATGACCGCCATTATCGATATCACCGGCCGTCAGATTTTTGACAGTCGCGGCAATCCGCCCGTGGAAGTCGATGTCTTTCTGGAAAACGGATCTTTCGGCCGCGCAGCAGTGCCGTCCGGTGCATCTACCGGTGCCCACGAAGCCGTCGAACTGCGGGATGGCGGTGACCGCTACATGGGCAAGGGTGTCCAGAATGCCGTTGATGCCGTGAATGGCGAAATCTTTGAGACGATCGGTGGCTTGGAAGCTGAAGACCAGCTTCAAATTGATCGCGCAATGATTGATCTTGATGGAACTCCGAACAAGGCACGCATTGGTGCGAACGCGATCCTCGGTGTTTCACTTGCTGTCTCTCGCGCCGCAGCGCAGGCAACCGGTTTGCCGCTCTACCGCTATGTTGGTGGAACCTCCGCACGCACCCTGCCTGTTCCGATGATGAACATCATCAACGGCGGTGAACATGCCGACAACCCAATCGATTTCCAGGAGTTCATGATCATGCCGGTCGGCGCTGAAAGCCTCAGCGAAGCGGTCCGCATGGGGTCAGAAGTTTTTCATACACTGAAAAAAGCTTTGTCTGCCGCCGGTTACAACACAAATGTCGGCGATGAAGGCGGCTTTGCCCCGAACCTGGCATCAACCGATGACGCCATCGGGTTCGTTATGAAAGCGATAGAGAGTGCAGGCTACAAGCCGGGTGAAGACATGTTCCTGGCACTCGATGCAGCGTCGACCGAATTTTTTAAGGACGGAAAATACGTTTTGGAAGGTGAGGGCAAGACCCTTAACCCTGAGGAAATGGCAAAGTATCTGGAAGACCTTGTCAATCGCTACCCGATCATTTCCATTGAAGATGGTCTTGCTGAAGATGATTGGGATGGCTGGAAGGCTGCGACCGATCTTTTCGGCGACAAATGTCAGTTGGTTGGCGATGATCTCTTCGTGACCAATTCCGCGCGTCTGCTTCAGGGTATCGAGAAGGGCGTTGCCAACTCCATCCTGGTGAAAGTCAACCAGATCGGCACGTTGTCGGAAACCCTCGACGCTGTTGAGACGGCGCATAAGGCGTCTTACACGGCGGTGATGTCGCACCGCTCTGGTGAGACCGAAGATGCAACAATTGCAGATCTTGCGGTTGCAACCAATTGCGGTCAGATCAAGACCGGTTCCTTGGCGCGCTCTGACCGGCTTGCAAAGTACAATCAATTGATCCGGATCGAGGAAGAACTCGGTCCGCAAGCTTTCTATGCTGGGCGGACCATCCTCAAAGGTTGATCGTTGTATTCGAGCTTTTCAATACCCCGCAGATTTCTGCGGGGTATTTTTTTACCCTTTGGATTACGGTGTTCAGTTGATTTGATTGGTAAATCATCGGAGTATTGGTTAATGCATTAACCACGAGTACAGCGTCAATATTTACAATATATTGAAGTTGTTCTTATACATAGTCAGCGTTCAACACTGGATGATTGGCTGCGTTATGAATGCAATTTCCCAAACCCAAGATGTCATTGCCAATTGGCAAGATCAACACAGCGCGCTGTTTGACCGTCAGAACATCAAGCTGAAGCACCGGCTCGCGGAAACAGGATTGTTTTCCGAGGAAGCTCTTGGAAAGCTGATCGACAAGCTTGAGCCGCATCAATACACCTTGAACACGATGGGCCACGACAAGAATGTCAAGGAGTGGCGCCACGGGGAAGTCGGCAGCACCAGCGGAACCGAGGTGATCAATTGCATCCGCAACGGCCGTTTGTGGATGAACGTCTTCAGGATCATGGACATCGATCCGCAATATGATCGCGTCCTCAACCAGATTTTTTCAGAATTCGAGGCTCGTGTTCCGCACCTAAAGACCACAATGCGCAACATGTCCCTTTTGGTCTCCTCGCCGAAGATCCAAGTTTATTACCATGCTGATGTGCAAGGCCAGAGCCTCTGGCAATTGCAGGGAAAAAAAAGGGTCTACGTATACCCTGTCAATCAGGCCTTCCTGACCGACGAGTCGCTTGAAAAGATTTTGATGCAGGAAACGGAAGAGGAAGTTCCGTATCAGCCGTGGTTTGACGAGTATGCCGAGGTGCATGACCTGGAGGCCGGCGAGATGATGCACTGGCCGCTGTATGGCCCGCACCGGGTCGAGAACCACGATTGTCTGAATATCTCGGTCACCACGGAACATTGGACGCGTGACATCCGCCACGAATTTGCTGTTCGGTATGGCAATGGTGTCTTGCGTCGGACACTGGGTCTTCAGAATTTGTCGACGACACCCCGAGGCTTTCACGTTTATCCAAAGGCCGCTGCCGCATTGGCTTGGAAGCGCTTGAAGATGGAAAAGAAACGGCAGGTCCGGCGGATCGTCGACTTCCGTCTTGACCCAACGACCGACCTCGGGTTCGTCGATATAGCGCCTTACGAAAAGTAAGCCAAATCAATCATGACGCGGTTTCGGCTTCAACGTCGGTGCGTGTCTCATCGGCGTGCATGATACCGGCTGCAATGGTTTCGGCCTTTTCGGCGCCAGCCAGCACAAATCGTCCGTCTATGATAAAGCACGGAACTCCGGTAACGCCCGATTCCTGGGCTTTGCCAATCTGTGTAATGATTTTGTCGAGATCGGTCTCTGTCTCAAGCAATTGTTCGACGAGATCCGATTGCATCCCCGCTTCTTCTGAAATGCGAACCAGAAGTTCGGATTTTGTCAGGTCCTCGCCATCGATGAAATAAGCTTTGAACAGGCGCTCCACCACATCATCTTGAACATCGTCCGCGCGCGACCACAGAATGAGCCGATGACAATCCAGAGTATTCGGTGACAGCTTGATGGCATCAAAGTCGAATGGAATACCTTCTTCCGTGCCAGCCGCTTTGATTTGAGAATAGAAGGCATTTGCCCGCTCCATTCCTCCAAACTTGTCACTTAAATACTGCTTCCGGTCCTTACCGGTTTTGGGAAGCGTCGCATCGAGCTGAAACGGGTGCCAGCGGACTTCGACCGGAATGTCAGGCACTTGTTCGAGCGCTGCTTCGAGCCGGCGTTTGCCGATATAGCACCAGGGGCACATCACATCTGAGACGATATCGATGGTGATTGCTGGGGTGCTACTCATTCGGGAGACCTTGGGTTTGTTGCAGTTTTTGTACTCTCACTGCCAGACTAGCAGGATGCGTGCGCCGGGGAAATGCCCCAACGTCCTATCTACACATTGTGAACTAAGGCTCAGGGAGCCATCACCGTGTGAGCGAGAATGGAGTTGATCCGTTTTTGAAGCCGCAAGGTTCCAGCTTCATTCTTCAACACAGCCACGGGGCCAAGATCGTGGACCAGGCAAACCAGATCTTCATCCCGGCTTGTTGCGTCCGCAACGGACAGCAAAGTACCGTTTAGTTCCGCAAGGTCCTCTGCGGTCGAAGCCGGAATATCGAAGTTTTCCGGAGACAGGCGCATTTCCCAGAGATCGAGCCCGCGGGCGGCCATCGCGTTGGCTGTTGTCTCCAGATAATGCTCATACCGATCTTGATCTAAGCCGCCAACGGTAATCTGTTGTTGCAACCACATATGGCTTTCAGAGAGCACCCGATCTGCCTGGCGGCGTCGTTTGCCTAGGCGAATTGCTGAGGCCAGTCGGCGGTTGAGCGTATCGGGCCGGTTTCGCCCCAAAAGGACGTCGGAGGCTCCATTCCGAAACAGGGTAACGACATCTTCTGGGTCTTCACACACAGCCAAGACCGGCAAGCTGGCAAAACGGGCGTCCCGCCGGATTTGTTGCATGTAGTCGATGGTGTCTTCGGACGTGCTGTCGATAACAACCGCGTCAAACGCCCGCTGCGCCATGAATTCGGTGGCCATGCCCCCGTCAAACGCACCGACAACTTCCACATTGTGGCTGCTTGCCGCCTGCCACTCCAGAAAACGTCCGCTAACCCCGACAACCATCAGTCCGCTGCCGCCGGTGTAGTGTGGTGCTGCACCAAACCCGGGGATCCTGCCGAAGATACGGCGACGGATTCGAGCTTCTTCCGAACGAAGTAGGGCCCGTTGATGAATGCAAATCAGCATCACCAGGATGTCATCTGGAACTGACCGTTCCAGGATCGCCAATGGTCGGAGCCCGTCGACCGGCTCGTCTTCGCTTCCAGTTAGAATGTAAAGCGGGACATCGCAGGGCAGAGTTCGAATCTCTTCTGCCAGCCAAAGAAAAAATGGGTGCCTTTTTTCGGTCGGGATGTCTTGGATGTCGACAATAACCGCCGCAGGTAGCTGTTGCGGTGGAGAGAGTGAGCGGTCAAACAGTCCCATGAGGGAAACATCTTGATCGTTCTCCGCATGGGAAGACCCTGGACGGAGAGGGCACCGTCCGACATACCAATAAGGTCCGCGCCAAGAGAGCGAGGTTTCTACGTCCATCCCGTTTCCCACCATTGACCTGCCTGCATCAGGTCCCTCTAATATTACGCGACAGCCGCAGGTAGCCTTTGTGTGCGGAGGGTTAACCGGTCCCTGCACACGGTACCGTCTTCATTTCGCGGCAGCGATTGCAATATCAACACTCTGTGAGGGATTTTGGCAAGGTCAACTCCCTCAGCGTCAAGATAGGCGAAAAAGGCACCGGCATCTGGCACGTGGCCCGGTTCTGGAACAAGAGCGGCGTACATGCGCGCACCGAGGACCGGGTCTTCGACAACGAACGATGCCGCTTCCCGTATTCCGGGATAAGACGAATAGATAACGTCGATCGTTTCCAGGTTTCCAGTGCCCAAGGCATAGAGACCCGGCACACCAAAACCATTTAGCCCTTCATCGGTTACAGTGACTTTGATGTTTGTGTTCAGATATCCGTTGCCCTCCCAGCGCAGGCGGCGCTGATTGCCATTCAGGGTCCGCCACCCGATATCGGGCACCATTGGACCGCGAACCAGCAAAGTCGGCATTTGGTCTTCAAATGTCTCAGAAACGGCGATTTCAACTAGGGCTGGCCCGCTTTCACACCCCTCTGGCCCCTGATGCTTTCCCAAGGGTATGGGCCTTGATTTCGCACTTGGTCCCCGCGCGTGGGCCGTGAGTGCAAATTCGTCGGCGATATTGAGATCAACCATTCTCCTGCGCGGTACGAACGTTGTCGGCTGCGGCGAGGAGATATTCCACGCGGCCATGAGGGTGGTGTTCACATCGCCAAGCTTACGGTCCAGTGTCTGCGCAAGTGGTCCCGGTGCGAGCACAACATCCGCTTTGACGGCTTTGGCGTGGTCGGCAAGATTGGCAAGTGACGTCGGGTGATGAAGATGAAGCGTTCCAGCTGTCATCAACCACGGCACAAGCCCGCCGCCAAGACCTGTCAGCCCGCTGAGGGAATAGGGGAGGACAATATTGCCCGCTTCCTTGATATGCGCTTCGTTGATCACCAAGGTGCCACATGACGTCCAGTGATTGTGGCACCGGCTGACCGGCATGTTTTCTTCGCCGCTCCGGCTCCAGCAGATGGTCGCCGCATGATCCGCGGGATCCGGGCGCGGTTCGCTCCGCTCGAACTGCAGCTCATCTCCCATTTCGGCAAGCATTGGTCCAAGTTCGATCAACCCGTCTGGGATGTCCTTTCCAAGACCGAAAACAAAGCGCAACGAAAACAGTTCCGCAGCAACATCCCGCGCGGCTGTACCAACATCGCGCGTTTCAATCCGGTCTGCCGCAATCAGGCCCTTCGCACCGATCGAATTAAGCGCATCCAGAACGTTCTTCTGCCGCCAATGCAGTGGGAGCGGGGAAACGATCAAATCGGCACGTAAGGCGGCCAATATTGCAATGACGGTGTCTACGGTGTTGGGGGACTGCACACCAACCACATGATCTTGGGTGAGCCCGACCGCGCCATAAAACGCGGCGAGTTTGTCGATCTCGCGATCCGCTTCAGCATACGTCAGGCGGCGCGGCGCGCCACCTGTCCAGGTTGCGCGGTCCGGCGCAGCGACAATGGCGACACGGTCGGGGTGGCTTTCGGCGGTTTGGCGGAAAATTTCATCAAGCGGTAAATCGGACCAGGCTCCGCTTTCATGATGTTCCTGCACCAGGCTTTCAGGCGTTACTTTCATTTTTCAAGTCGTCCGTAGGTCCGATCAGTTGAGTGAGGTTGACCACCACGTGTCCAGTTCATCCCCATAAAGAGAATGGTGGCTCGGCGGCGAAACGCGTTTCCAGTGTGCGGCCCAATAATCGGGCAAGTGATAAAGCGGTACCGAGTAGGCCCCTGAGATCAAAACCCGGTCAAAGGCGCGCACCGCGTCGACAAAGTGTTCTCTTGACCGGGCACCGACGATTTCGTCGATCAGGGCGTCAATCGCCGGTTCGCTGGCCCCGACGAAGTTGAAGGATCCCTCAGTTTCAGCAGCTTGTGATGACCAGCGCCCGTATTGTTCCGCGCCCGGAGACAGCGAAGACGTCCAAGTGTTGAACACCATGTCGAAATCACGCCGCGTGCGCCGATCTTCGAACTGGGACGGATCAACACTGCGAACCGTTGCCTCTATTCCAAGCAATTCCAAAGTCCTGATGTAGGCAAGGGCCAGTTTTTCCTCGTCTTCGTTCTTGGACAGGATTTCGAAGCTGAGCGGCTCGCCTGTTTCCTGATGGATCAGCTTGCGGACTTGAAGCGTGTATCCGGCTTTCTTGAATTCATTAAGAGCAGCACGGAGAACTTTCCGGTCCCTGCCGGTGCCATCCGCGTCTGCCGGCCGCCACGTGCCTTCCAGAACGTCCGGGTCAACAGCATCGGGGAAGGGGGCAAGCAACTCGCGTTCTCGTGCGCTCGCAGGCCGGCCGATCGACGACAACTCGGAATTGTCCCAATAACCGGCTGTCCGTCTGTAGAGCCCATAATAGAGATTGTCGTTCACCCATTTGAAGTCGAACAGCATCCTGAGCGCTTTGCGGGTTGTACGTTCTGAGAATTGGTCTCGCCTGGTGTTGAACGCCATCCCTTGCGTGGGCGCTGGAACACCAAGTGGGATCTCCAGCTTGATGACATTGCCATCCTTGGCGGCAGGAAAGTCAAAGCCGGTGGCCCAGCGAACGGGATCACCGAATTTCAGAAAGTCGATGAGGCCTTTTTTGAAAGATTCCTGGAGCGTTGTCTCATCGCGGTAATACTCGATCCGGATCTCATCGAAATTGTCGAACCCCTTTTTGACCGGCAGGTCGTCCGCCCAGTAGTCCGGATTTTTCTCGTAAACCACAAGCCGGCCCGGCTCGATGGTTTTGAATGTGTAGGGGCCGGAGGCAACAAGCGGTGTGAGAGTCGAGCGGTCGAACGTTTCGGTATCTGTGTGTTTTTTGGAAAAGATCGGGGCAAGGGAAACCAGAAGGGGCAGCTCCCGGTTGTCGCCGTTTTCAAAAACCAGCTTCAGCCGGTTGGGCGCAGTGACAGTCTTTTCCTTGATCTGCGCATACCAGTTACGGAAAGGCGGACGTCCCTTTTCCTCAATGATTTCAAGGGAAAAGATAACGTCTTCAACGGTCACCGGCGAACCGTCAGAGAATTTGGCATCCGGATTGAGCTCAAACTCGATCCATTCGCGGCTGTCCGGCATTCGAACGCGCTGTGCGAGCAGCCCATAAAGGGAAAACGGTTCTGCATATGACCGAACCAGCAGACTTTCAAAGATGTTGTTGCCGAACTGACGTTCCCGCATGCCGCGGGCTGACGTCCAGCCGCCTTGAACGATGAAAGAGTTCAGGCTGTTGAAAGTCCCTTGAACACCCAACGTGATGGAACCGCCTTTAGGTGCGTCAGGATTTGCGTATGGAAAAGGCGTATCAGGTGGCAGGGCTGGTTCACCATGCATGGCGATGCCATGAGACCATTCGACCGGGTCGTCGTCCGAAAATGCGGGGGCAGCAAGAAATGCCGAAAACACTACGGCCACACCGAGAGAAAAGGCAAACAGCAACGGCTGTGCGGTTTTAGCACAGCTGCTTTTTTCGGAATGTTGCGGCCAGTTGAACATGACAAATACGGAAAACCGGTTGATTCTCATTTCGAAAGCGTACCACAAGGAAATAAAGGCAGCGCGCCGAACAAGCAGGAAACTGTTGGATATTCAGAATTGTTTCGCAGATCGGAAAGTGCGTTGCATATCGGTCACCCTCTTGCCCAAATTGGATGTCTTACCATGGAAAACCGACATGAAAGCGCGGCCGGGTCTTGCGGTTGTATGCGGAATGTCACAGAACAGCGCAAAGATTTGCACATCCACGATTGAGGACGTTTCGATGAAGAGTGTTTTGAAAAGAGGATTGATCGCTGGCGCCGCCGCCGCGCTCGTGACCCTGTCTTCTTTCGCAAGTGCTCCCGCAATTGCCCAGGAAGAAGAAAGCCCTTGGACAAAGGCGTGTAATAAGAACGAGCAGACCAATAACAAGGAAGTCTGCTTCATTTCTATTGAGTTGCGGACGAATACCGGTCAGTTCCTGAGCAATGTCGCGATCCAGGAAGTTGAAGGCGAAGCTCGGAAGAAACTCCTTGTGGCTGTTCCGACCGGCGTTCTGATTCAGCCGGGCGTTCGCATCCAGATCGATGACAGCAAGCCGGTTCAGGGCAAGTACAGCATCTGCGCGCCGAATGCGTGTTATGCCGAATTGGCAATCGACAACAACTTCGTCAATGCGATGAAGCAGGGCGGTGGCATGCGGGTCATCCCGTTCAACCAGCAGGGCAAAGAAATCGCATTCGACGTTACGCTGATTGGCTTCACCAAGGTTTATGACGGCGCGCCGATGGACATTGCTGAGCTGCAAAAGCGTCAGGAAGAACTGCAGAACGAGTTGCAGAAACGGGCTGATGAAGCACGTCAGAAGCTGATTGACGCACAGAACGCGGCCTACCAGTAAGATCTCTTCTTATTGATAAAATTCGATCAGGCCGGAGCGAAAATGCTCCGGCCTGTTTGTTTGTGTCTGATAGACAGGGACGTCGCCAACAAAAAAGCCGGACCTAATGACCCGGCTTTCAATTTTCGCAGCTCTTAATGGCAAAGATCTTCAGTGCATCTCCACAGACCGCGGCAGATAAGACCCATCTGACTGTTCTTCGAAGATCTCAGCAACCTGCGGATGGCGCACCGGCTCCCCGGTCATGTCGGGAACAAGGTTCTGTTCGCTGACATAAGCGACGTACTCGGGTTCATCATTCTCGGCGAGCAGATGGTAAAACGGTTGGTCGCGTTTCGGACGAACATCTTCCGGAATGGCGTCCCACCATTCTTCGGTGTTGCTGAAGGTCGGGTCGACATCAAAGATTACCCCGCGAAAGGGGTACACCCGGTGCCGAACCACCTGACCGATTTTGAATTTCGCCGTACGCATGATTACTCAATCGCCAACTGCTTGCATGTGCAGGAAGTAGCTTCCCTATTGAGCACATGCAAGGGGTCTAAGTGTCAATATTAGCTCGGCAAACTTGCCGAATTCTAAAGACCGTACACTTCTGCAAGGTCTGCATCCTTGGATGCGACAACTTTAGCCAGGTCAACAATCACCTTGGCCTGCTTCCAAGTCGCGTCATCTTGCATCTTTCCGTCGATCATGACCGCGCCCGTTCCGTCCGGCATGGCCTCAAGGATCCTTTTTGCAAAGGCAACTTCGCCGGGATCTGGCGAAAAGACCCGTTTGGCAATATCGATTTGTGTCGGGTGCAGAGACCAGGCACCAAGGCATCCCATCAGGAACGCATTGCGGAATTGGCTCTCGCACGCGTCTGTATCGGAAAAATCGCCGAACGGCCCATAAAATGGCTTCAATCCGTACGATAGGCAGGCATCGACCATCTTTGCGACCGTGTAATGCCAAAGATCCTGCTGGTAAGCCGTTCGGGCCGCGCCTTCGGTTGGGTCTGCAAGAACTGCATAATCTGGATGTCCGCCGCCAACTCGGGTGGTTTTCATGCCACGCGAGGCTGCAAGATCAGCCGGACCCAGGCTCATGCCGTGCATCCGGGGACTTGCAGCGGCAATCGCCTCAACATTCTTCACCCCTTCGGCGGTTTCAAGGATCGCGTGAATGAGGATCGGTTTCTTGATGCCTGCCTTGGCTTCAAGCTGCGCGAGAAGTTGGTCGAGATAGTGAATGTCCCAAGGGCCTTCCACTTTTGGCAGCATGATGACATTTAGTTTTTCGCCTACTGCCGGAACGATTTCCATCAGATCGTCCAAAAACCAGGGGCTGTTCAGGCAGTTGACCCGTGTCCAAAGCCCCGTTTGGCCGAAGTCGTTGTCTTGGGCCATCTGGATGAAGCCACGGCGTGCGTCCGTTTTGGCATCGGCGGGAATTGCGTCCTCGAGATTGCCGAGGACCACGTCTACCTTGGCAATCAGATCCGGAACTTTGGCGCGCATCTTCTCAATATGCGGCGGAACGAAATGGATCATCCGCTCAAGGGTCACGGGCAGTTCACGGAAGGGATCCGGCGCGCCAATCGCAAGGGGTTTGTAAAATGCGCTCGGGGTTTTGGTCAAAATGCAGTCCTCCACAATTGTGGCCCTAGCATATCTTTCAAATGTTGCACTGCAACTGCTCCGAAAGGCGGACAGGCACGGTCCGTTTACGAAGCGTCCTTCGCCGGAGCGGCGCTTCCAGCCGCGGCCCATTTCTTATGGATCCACATCCATTGTTCAGGATGCTCGCGAATCCATTCTTCAAAAATCTCATGGATCCGGACAGTCGCCGCTTTAATGTCCGCCTGCCGGTCATCTGTGACGGGCACGGAGATTGCGCGCCCTTCTATGCGAAAGTTCACGCCGTTCTTTCGGATAACCCGTCCAAGGACAATCGGTACACCGCAGGAGCGGGCCAGAGAGGCGGGAATGGGGTTCGCATAAGCCATCTGACCAAAAAACGGGACCTGAATTCCCCGGGTCTCGCGAAGATCGCCCATGATGGCGACAATTCCGCCAGCCTTTAGGGGCGACAAGATTTTCCGAGCTGTCTGGTGGCCTTTTGACAACAAACCGCCCTTGTAAAGATCCTTCCGCAAAGAGCGGAGCGCCTTGTCGGCCTCCGGGTTTT
>CALDSI010000029.1 GCA_937911395.1 uncultured Labrenzia sp. | reverse complement strand
GCGCGGTGCGTTCAACCTCGATTTCATCGTCAATCAACTCTGCCGGAATAGTGCGGCTGCCACCTTCGACCGGGTTGCTTTCAATGATTGCGAGAACAGTTTCGAACTGGCCTTCCTTCGCCATTTCCAAAACCGTTGAACGATCCCAGTGAGGGTCGATTTCCGGCTGAACGATGGTCCCACTTTCAAGTGCGGAGATCACCGTGAAGAACGTGCGATCAAGGTTGAAGTTCGGTTTCGTGTTCATCGGTCTTGCCCTCCGTTGTACGCATCATACGTATACGCTTGATACGTACAAGTCAAGCGAGAGGCGCAAAAAAATGTTCGTAAAATGCGTATTGACGATTTCAAGGGAGTGCGTTTAGGGTCTGCACACTACGTTTGGAGCGTAGATTTTTGCAGTGACGGGGGTGCAATTCCCTACCTGGCTTTGCTGCAGGCGCGGAGGTCGAAAGTCCTACGGTGCTGCCAGAAACAGAGGACAAGCTAGCCGAAAGGCGCTTTGCCAATGCGACCGACCGACCGACGGTTCAGGTTTCCAGGCATGACCCCCAACCTATGGGTTTTCCCCATGGGAAGGGAGGTCTTTGCCTTAGCTCCCTCCCTTACTCGGGTTCAAGTTCTAGGAAAGAGGTTGTTTATGGATACTGGAGAACAAAGAAGAATCATTGAGGGGTTCTTGAGAGTCCACGCGATAGATTTTCCGGCTGGAGCTCGAATGTCGCACTTGGCTCGCCGCGTTCGATCACGATTTCCTTCAATCACTGAGGCTTTTTGGCCCTATCCAAAGAAATGGACTGGCAAGCCCGTTGAGGAACTTGCAAGGCGCTTGAACGAAATAGATCCGCATAAATATCAGCCAGTTGAGAGGCGTTATTATCATCCAGTGACGGGATCGCGTAAGCCGGATCAGTCCTTCTATCAAACCAGAGAATGGCGGCGACTCAGGTACTTTGTGTTGAAGGAAAGAGGCCCTGTTTGCGAATGCTGCGGGGCTCGCCCTGCCAGCAAAAAATCGGTTCACGTTGATCACATCAAACCGATATCCAAGTTCCCCGAGCTCCGTTTGGAGAAAGCTAATCTGCAAGTCCTTTGCAGCGACTGCAACAAAGGCAAGGGAGCTTGGGACGATACAGACTGGCGCCCTCAGAAGGGTCTATAGGACATGATGATTTTGGCGCGGATCTGAACTTCGGTCGCTTCAGGATCGCCGTCGCGATAGCAAATCGGTTCCTGAAAACGTGGATCCGATGATTTCGGCATCAGCTCTACACGTCCATTCTTGCGCACAAGCTCCTTGGCCGTTCGCTCGATCGTCATCCCGCCGTCTTTGGAGCGTTCCACCAGCACCAAGTCATTCACCTTCGGGGTGATCATGGCCTTGAAGTAGTCGACACACAGGATGAAATCCCCGTTCGGCGCGACCAGGTTCATTGATTCACCACGCACTTTCAGGATGAACTGAGACTCGATGGGGAACCGCGGATCAAAGGGAATGTGCGAGTTTTCTTGGTTCTCGCTCTCAAACAACGAGGATTCCATCCAGATGCCGGCAGCCACTTCGCCAAGGATGGGAACGGTTCCGACCGGCTGAGCCGCTGCAACCTCGGTGGTCATATCCATGCGCCTATGGTCCGATGCTGACATCATGACCAGGTTGTCCGCCAGCTCTAGAACTTCTTCGCTGGTAATGGCGGGATCACCTTTGCCGGGAAGAACTTGTAGCAGCTTGCGAATGAAGGCGTCAGGCAGCGAGTCGGCTGCATAGTCCTGCGAAAAGTACCGCTGAATGGATGAGGCCTGCTTGTAACCCATTTCCCGGGCAATGGCCCGCAACGGCATTCCCGACCGCTCTTTCAGGTCTTGAAGCTTGTCGTACAAGGACTTTTCGCGGTCTGCGTTCATCTCAAACGTCATATCTTGAAAAGAAGTACGTTTTCTACGTTGACAATCGTACGCATCGAACGTACGTATTTGCGTACAAGATTCACTGACTGGTGTTTGAGAAATGTCCGACACGCAGAATATCCTTATCACTCAGGCGCAGGCTATTGTCGATAAATTCGGCACCCAAGCGAAGCTGTGGCGGGCGCTCGGCCACCGCAGCGGTACAACTGTTTCGCAATGGTTGAAGGCTGGGTATGTGCGGCCGGTGCATTACCCGAGCATTCTTGAAGCTGCTCGTGAGAACGATGTTCAGCTGACCCCCGATGATTTCCAGCTTGTGGACCCGTCAGCCTTTCAACAGGAGGCCGCTTAATCATGGCGGGCCTCACTGTCCTTGGTGAATGCAGATGCGGGATCAAGCATCCGATCCCGGTCCCAGACCAGTCTGAGGTCTGGACGCAGAAGGACGCGGAGCGGGTGGTTTGCGGGGCCTGCGAAACCACCGTCGAGAACCTGAAACTTTTGGAGCCGGATAGTCATGCCGGGATCAAAGCAGCCAGCTAGGCCTTAGTAAAGGCTTCAAATAACTCGGAAAAGAACCCATGAACTCGATCCTTTCACAAGACACTTACATGATGCTGGCAGCCGCGACGAAGAAGGCTGTCAAGGATGCTGGTGGGTCTAGCACCGTATCGGAATATCTCGGAGGAACACCCCGGCAGAATGTTGAGCGCTGGTACAAAGTACCTATGGATCGACCCGGCGAGCGTTTTGTCCCACGGTCTATCCCGTTGTTCCGCATTGTCGAAATCGAGGCTGACGTGGTGTCAAGTGGCGGCCTGCCATCCATCACCCGCGCAATTGCCAGTTATCACGGTTTTGACCTTCTCCGCCGCACAGACAAGACGAGCGCAGGGAACCCGGTTCTGGCTATCGGCCACCTCATGAAAGAGGCGGGTGCTGCTTGTGAAACGGTCACAGATGCGGTGGCCGATGGGGTCATCACCCCAGACGAAAAACAGAAATGCATTTCAGATCTTCAGAAGGTCATCGAAGCAGCTTCCCAAGCGTTGGGGAGCCTTGCTGGTGCCGACTGCGACGATGACTAACAGAACAAAGGCAGATCAAACATGACAAACCCCGCCCATAACATCAGCCAGGATCAGCAATACAAGGCCTTCCAGATCAATCGAGTGGCCACCCTGCAAAAGGAAGCTGAAAGCGCCACGGCGGCCTATTCATCGGCCCTCGGCAAGATGGAAGCCAACGGCCTCGACAAGCAGGCCGTCAAGGAAGCCCTTAAGATCCGGAAAAAGGGTCCGGCAGAGGTCACGGCGGCAATCGCCCGTTTCAAGAAGCTCCTTGAATACCTGAGAGCCATCAATCTGCCGGTGGAAGACAACCAGCTCGATATGTTCCCGGCTGTCTCTCATGAAGAGCCGCTTGAAGACCGCGCGTTTCGCATGGGCGTCCTGACCGGCGCCATGGGCGAGGGGATGGATAAGAACCCGCATTCGCCGGAAACCGAAGCCGGTCAGGCTTGGCTCAATGGCTTTCACGAAGGTTCAGACAGTTACCGGCGTTTCAAACAAGAGGCCGACGAAGAGGAAGCCGAGGCCGCAGAGGTGGTCAAGGCTGACGATGCTCAGACGGACATCGAAGACGACGACTGATTGTCCGCGACTCCCACCGCAGCCACGCTGGCAAGGGGCGGTGAAACCAAGGCAGGGATGCCGGAAACGGTTCAGACGGCGCGGGCAGGGGGTGTTGCTCCCAAATGACAGCCGCCAATCCCTGCAAGCCAGCGATTAAACAAACACGGAGGCTGTTTCGTGAGGATTGCAGGATTGGACGTAGCATCGAATACAGGTTGGTGCATTGCTGAAGGCCAGAGCTTTGAAACCGGCCTCTTCCGTAACAAGCCGAAGTCGAAATCAGAGGCTGAACGGAACCACAACTTTCGCCGGTGGCTCTGGACCTTTCTCAAGATTAAGGAAATCGAGTTCGTTGCGATCGAGGATCGTATCAAGGGCGAGATGACCCGGGTGGAGGTCGACCGCTTCGGCAACAAAACTCGGAAATCCGTTTCAAACGATCACGCCAAGGCAACAGCTGCTTATCTCAACGGTTGCGCTCAAGAGGTCTGCTATAGCCTGTCGATCCCCTTTGTCCTTGTCCCGGTTCAGACCTGGCGGGCCGCCTTCAATGGCGATCTGAAACCGGGCAAGGATGAAAATCAGAAGGAAGTCACCCGGCGCGTTTGCGAGATGATGAAGATCGACGTGAAGTCGAAGGACGCAGCAGACGCGGCCGGCATCGCCTTCTGGGCTCAGATTCATACCAAGACTGAACGGTTACAGGGCAGCGCAGGGCCGCTCTTTGAAGGAGAGGCGGCTTGATCGGGGCAGGTAATTCCTGGCCTTGGAAGGATATGCCCATGTTTGGTTATGACTTCATCATGGCCGACCCGCACTGGCGGTTTGAAACGTGGTCTGAAAAGGGCCGTATGACTAAGGGGCCGGATCGTCACTATCAGACGGAATCGATCCAGAAAATCATTGAAGAATTTCCGGTTGGGGATCTAGCCAGCAAGACTTGCCTGCTCTGGCTCTGGGCCACCCACCCGATGATTGACCAGCAGATTGCAGCGGGCCGCGCTTGGGGCTTCAAGTTCGTGACCTCTGGTGTCTGGGTCAAGCGGACAAAGAACGGGAAACTTGGCTTCGGGACAGGCTACCGGCTGAGGTCTGCTTCAGAGCCGTTTCTGCTCTTTACAATGGGCAATCCTGAAACAACGAAAAGCGTTCGCACGGTCATTGAAGGGCCGCTTCGCGAGAACTCCAGAAAACCAGATGAAGCCTACGCGGAAGCGGAAAGGCTCATGCCGAACGCCAACCGGCGCGCAGATCTGTTCAGCCGACAGGTCAGGCCGGGGTGGGATGCCTTTGGAGACGAAACAGACAAATTCGAGGCCGCATAGGAGAACCGTGATGACAACAGCAGTCGCCAAGGAAGCGGACCTCTGCTCCTTGTTTATCAAATGTCTACCGCACGGCTGGACCGCGTACCCGGAAACAGGTGGTTTCGACATCCTG
>CALDSI010000028.1 GCA_937911395.1 uncultured Labrenzia sp. | reverse complement strand
AGACCGCGGGGAAGCCGGTCGAACAGCTGAACGCCAAGTTCATCCTCCAGAGCGCGAACCTGTTGGGCAACTGCCCCTTGTGTAAGGTTGAGCTCCTCTGCAGCCAACCGGAAATTCAGGTGCCGGGCCGCAGCATCAAATGCTCTGAGTTTGTTGAGGCTGGGAGGACGCATCGCCGTTTCACTAAAGCAGTAGCTTTTCTACTGTTTAGGTGCAGAAAGCATGATTAGTCAAGCAGATGCTTCATCGTTAAGACTATGCCCAAAGGAGACATATCATGAGCGAACAAAAAGTTGCCCTGATTACAGCCGGTGGATCCGGCATGGGAGCGGATGCAGCCAGACGGCTGGCGGCGGACGGGTTCAAAGTCGCGATCCTGTCGTCTTCCGGGAAGGGGGAGGCGCTGGCCGCGGAATTGGGCGGGATTGGTCACACGGGCTCGAACCTAAACAATGATGACCTGAAAGCATTTGTCGACAAGGCAATGACTGCCTTCGGGCGCATTGATGTTTTCGTAAACTCTGCCGGGCACGGTCCAAAGGGCGATATCATGGAGATCTCGGATGAAGACTGGCATCTCGGAATGGATTATTACTTGATGAATGTGATCCGTCCGAGCCGTCTGGTGGCACCGATCATGGCACGCCAGGGCGGCGGCACTGTCATCAATATATCCACCTTTGCCGTATTCGAGCCGGATCCGATGTTTCCGACCTCCGGCGTGTTCCGGGCCGGTCTTGCTGCCTTCACCAAGCTGTTTTCGGACAAGTACGCCTCTGAGAATGTGCGCATGAACAACGTGTTGCCCGGCTTCATCGACAGCTTGCCGGAAAAGGAAGACCGCCGGTCGCGCATCCCGATGGGCCGATATGGCCGATCGGAGGAGGTTTCCGGGTTAATTTCGTATCTCGCCAGTGATTTAGCGGCCTATGTCACGGGTCAGAACATACGAATTGATGGCGGGCTGACACGGTCGGTTTAGAGCGGATTTTGATCGGGTGGCCGAAGCCACCGGACAGTGGGCTGGACAGGTTTGGCGGATAAAGGTAAGGAATCCTTACTAACTTCAGCAATTTGGAAACGCCTTCATGACTGCCTCAAAGGACACGGGGCAACCGCAACTATCCTCGAAGCCACCCGTTTCCGGCCGGGGCTGGATGCTGCGCGGCGCGCGCGCAGCGATTTCCATTCCCGCCTTCATCCTGACGTCTGCTTTTGTCGGGTTTGCCGGGATGGCCCGCGAAACAGGATTGAGCCTGGCCGAAACACTTCTCATGACAGGGGCGGTGTGGGCCTTGCCATCCGTGGTGGTTTTAACCGGAGCCATGGCGTCGGGCATGGGATTGATCCCCGCCGCTGTCGCGGTTGCTTTGGCATCCGTGCGTCTGATGCCTATGACGATGGCGTTGATGCCGTTCCTGAAGGTGCCGGGAAAGACCAAAACCTGGCACTTGCTGATCGCTTCGCATTTCGTGGCGGTGACGGCTTGGGTCTACGCGATGAAGAACTTGCCCGACCTGCCGAGGGAAGTGCGGTTGCCGTTCTTCATCGGGTTTGGCGGCGGGGTGACCAGCTTTGTCTTTGTGTCCACCGGGATTGCCTACATGCTGGTAGAGCGGATGCCGCCCATGGCTGCCGGCGCTCTCGTCCTCGTGACACCTGTTTATTTTCTGTGTTCCTTGTGGGGCGCTGCGCGGATGAATGCCGACAAGGCGGCGATGATTTCCGGCCTTTTGCTTGGCCCTTTGTTCTTCCTTTATTTTCCCGGACTTGATCTCCTTTGGACCGGCCTGCTTGGCGGAACACTTGCCTATCTCGTCACACGATTTTGGCGCCGGGGGCTGTCATGAGTAACCTGATGACAGAAACCTGGTGGTGGCCCTATGTGATGATCCTCGTCGCAGGATGGCTTGCAACGGATGTTTGGCGGTGGTTGGGCGTTTTTGCCGGCGGCAAACTGCGCGAAGACAGCGAACTTTTCATCTGGGTTCGGTGCGTTGCAACGGCACTGGTTGCCGGTGTGATCTCCAAACTTGTCCTGTTTCCTCAAGGTGTGCTGGGCGACACACCGATCTGGTTGCGGTTGGCGGCCGCGGCCTTGGGGTTTGTCTGCTTCTTGGCTGTTGGGCAGCGCGTGATCGTCGGTGTGCTGTCTGCGGTAGTTTTTCTACTGACTGGATGGTGGATCTTGGGCTCCTGACACTCCTGACAGAAGGGTGTCAGCAGGGGGTTGGTACATGGCGCGCATTGGCCAACCGGCCACACCGGATCAAAGGAGCCCCGCCATGACCGATCACAAACTCGTCCTTCATTATGCACCGCGCAGCCGCGCCAGCACGCTCCGCGTACTGCTGGATGAACTTGGTGCCAATTACGAGCTGAAAGTACACAACGCGAAAGCCGGTGACTTGCAGTCGCCGGACTACCTGAAGATCAATCCTCTCGGGAAGGTGCTGGCGCTTCAAGACGGTGAGACGGTCATTACCGAATCCGTCGCCATCGCCTTGTATGCCGCTGATCGTTATCCCGAGGCAGGACTGACACCGGGTCTCACCGATCCGCGTCGCGGCGCTTATCTGCGGTGGATGGCGTTTTATGCCGCATCCTTTGAGCCCGCCGTGGTCAACAAGGCGTACAACACGGATATACCGCAGCAGATTGCGCCGTATTGCAGCTATGACGCCGTGATGAAGGCTCTGGCGGCGCAGCTTGAAAAAGCACCCTATATCCTTGGAGATCGGATTTCCGCAGCAGACATCTTCTGGGGATCTGCTCTGCGCTGGACCTTGATGTTTGGTCTGGTGCCGGACTGGCCGGTCTTTACAGAGTATGCCGAGAGGATTACCGCACGGCCGAGTTTCCAGTGTGTTTTGGAAGATGAGGCTGTGCTCGATGCAGCGCAGGAGGCTGCTGCGAACCCGGCAGGGATCTCTGCGGCGAGTTGATCCAAGGCTTCGTCGCGAAATCCGGAGGCACAGCACTTGCCTCCGGAGAAGTGTCGCGGGTTTGAGGCTTAGCCCAACGCAGCGCGGATCTTGTCGGCTTGTTCGGCAAGTAGATCGTTGTCAGCCATCTCGCCAGTGTGCGGCTTCATCTTGACGCCGTCAAAGCGCGGGATGATGTGGACATGAGTGTGAAACACCACCTGGCCGCCGGCTGGTTCAGAGAATTGCTGAATGGTGGTGCCATCTGCCCCAAAAGCCTTGATCACGGCATGCGCCATCTTTTGGACCGTGGCCATCACCGCGTTCAGATCCTCTTGCGCGATGTCCAGAATGTTGCGGGATGGAGCCTTCGGAATGACCAGCACATGTCCGTCACCGCGCGGCATGATATCCATGATCACGACCGTCTTGTCGTCTTCATAGACCTTATGGCTCGGCAGCTCTCCGCGCATGATTTTGGCAAAGATGTTCTGGTCGTCATAGGCGGGCGTTTCGATCGGCATGCTTACCTCTAAAAAGGGAAAAAGTCTTCGAATGGTGTCGGACACAGTACTCCGCCAGGCGGTTCGACAACAAGGGTTGTGACCGCCTGGCAGTGTCCGATTATTCGCCAATATTGTTCAAATCAAACGGTGTGGACTGATACATCTCATTGATCCAGTTGCCGAACAGGAGATGCGCGTGGGCCCGCCAGCGATTCACGGGCCGCCGAGTAGCATCATCATCCGGAAAGTAGTTCTGCGGCCGGATCGGCGTGTCAGAAACCTGGCTGTCCCGCTCGAATTCATCCGCCAGAGATGTTGTGTCATATTCGATGTGATTGAACATATGCAGGCAGCGATGCTCCGGGTCGTCCAGGAGGCACATACCGGTCTCGTCGTCTTCCGCAAGCACCATTAGATTGCTGCCGTCCGGGATGTCGGCCTTCCGGGTTTCCGTCCAGCGTGAGACGGGCAGACAGAAATCATCGGAAAACCCTCGGAGATACGGAGAGGCCGGTGCGAGTGTGCGTTGCCGGTAGACACCCGTTGCCTTGCCGTCCCGCGCATATTTCGGCATGCCATGAAAGTGATAAGTGGCTGCCTGAGCCGCCCAGCAGATGGTCAGCGTGCGATGAACATGTGTCTGGGTCCAATCCAGCACATCGCGCATTTCCTGCCAGTATCCGACATCTTCAAAGGGCAGCTTCTCCACCGGGGCGCCGGTGATGATGAACCCATCGAACTTCTCGTTCCGGACCTCTTCCCAGGGACGATAGAACGCTTCCAGATGCTCCGTTGGCGTGTTCCGGGGCACGTGGTTGGTCATGCGCACCAGCGTCAGATCGATCTGAAGCGGGGTGGAGCCGAGAAGGCGTGCGAATTGGGTCTCTGTCTTGATCTTGTTCGGCATCAGGTTGAGAAGACCGATGCGCAGCGGGCGGATGTCCTGACGCATGGCATCCGCTTCCTGGATGATCATCACGCCTTCGGATTCCAGAATGGGGCGGCCGGGCAGATCGTTTGGAATTTTTATCGGCATTTGCGCGTCCTGTAACCAGAGACAGATGCCTTTCTTCGATCCGATTCGTTGCCTTTGAACTTGAAGTTCAGGGCCGCATCTTCTGTTCGAAGAACCACCTTGCCCGGATCGGCAGGTTGGCGTGGGGCATCTGTCCCAACTCTTGATGATGGTCCTTAGGTAATGGATTGGACGCGATCCGGCAAGCCCTGTGCAGACGAATGCCGATCTTGTGAAAGACGCAAATTGTTGTTGGATCTCAGGCGCGTGGCTAATTGAAGGTTCAACTGCCTTTCCGGAACGGGGCATGCTCAGCCAACGCTTCGTTTTCGCGTTGCACCGCGCGACGCTCCTGCTCCAGAAAGTCTGCGACAGCGTCGTGAAGGCCCTCATGGGCAATCCAGTGGGCCGAATAGGTCGTTTGCGGCAGGTAACCGCGCGCCAGTTTGTGCGCTCCCTGAGCACCGGCCTCGACGCGTTTCAAGCCTTTTGAAATGGCGAAGTCGATTGCCTGGTAGTAACACAGCTCAAAATGCAGGAACGGGTGGTGTTCGGTGCAGCCCCAGTGGCGGCCGAATAATGTCTCTGATCCAATGAAGTTGAGAGCCCCGGCGACATACCGGCCGTTGCGCTTTGCCAGGACCAGAAGAATGCGGTCCGCCATCCGTTCACTGATCAGCGAGAAGAAGGCACGATTGAGATAAGGGCGGCCCCATTTGCGGGCGCCCGTATCCATGTAAAATCCGTAAAACGCATCCCAATGCGCTTCTGTCAGATCGCTGCCGGTAACCCATTCGATTTCGAGCCCGTCAGCGCTGATTGCTTCGCGGCGTTCCTTTTTGATCGCCTTGCGTTTGCGCGAGGCGAGGTCTCCGAGAAACTGGTCGAAGGTTTCGTAGCCGTTGTTGTCCCAGTGGAACTGCTGATCTGTGCGCCTCAGATAACCGAGATCGCCAAGCGAATCCGATTCCGGCTTTGTCATAAAAGTCGCGTGGACCGAGGAAGCGCCAGTGCGTTGGCAGACTTGCACAAGGCCAGCCGCGAGCGCCTGCAGCCCGGCTTCCCGGTTGATGTCAGGGCTAGTCAGAAAGCGGCGGCCGGTCGCCGGAGTAAAAGGGACCGATATCTGGAGTTTTGGATAATAGTCGCCACCAGCCCGGTAGAATGCATCGGCCCAACCATGGTCGAAGACATATTCGCCCTGGGAGTGGCTTTTCAGGTAAGCGGGAACAGCTCCAAGAACCGCGCCGTTGCCATCCTCCAGCACCATGTGCCGGGGCATCCATCCTGTCTGGCGTGTCGCGCAGCCAGATGCCGACAATGCTTCAAGAATAGCGTGGGAATAGAAAGGGTTGGAGTCTGTTTCTTCAGAATTTGAATCAGCTTCAGGGGCTAGGGCAGAAGTGAGATCTTGAGACGCAACAGCGTCCGGTGTGCGCGCCAGCTTTCCGCCTTCGCCAAGGATCCAGCCGGGATTGGCAACCGCATCCCATTTTTCAGCCGGCACATCTGCCAAGGATGACAGAAGTCTGATGGAGAGCGTCGTCTCCGCGTCACCGGCGCCAGGTTTTTGCGGCTGTTCATTGTCCGGTGAAATAGAAGACGTCATGTCAGTGTGCCGGCCCGCCATAAAAGGATTGTTTACAGGAATGTAGAGCCGCTTTGCTGCGCCGCAAGAGGGGAATTCCGTTCCTGGAATGCTCGTCCGTTATTGATCCGGATCGAAGCCCTCAAAGACGATTTGATCGGCAAATCGTTTTGCGACTTCCAACTGTCCCGGTGTCCGAACCGTCCACGTCATGATTGGGGTTTTGAAGACCTTTTTCATCATGCTGGGGCCGGGGCTCGGCAGATCATTGACGCCATATGAGATGAAGTGCGGACTTGTGCGCGGAAAATGGAGCAGATGACGCAATATGAAACGATCCATCCGGCTGTGGCGTGTGTAGTCCGGGCCGGGTCGGGCCGCATCTGCCACGATCCCGCGGAGGACAGAGTTGTTGTGCGCTTTTGCCACCGCCAGCATGTCCGGATCAAAGGTTTTGATACAGGCTGGTCCCCTATACGCATCCACCTGATCAACAACGCGGCGGACAAAGTCGCCTTGCGCATCGCGCCGGAGCAAAGATTTGATTTCGACAACCAGCGGCACGCGGCCATCCACCAGATCAAAAAGATCCTGAAGCAGCCACAAGTGGTCTGTGCCGGTGCGCATTTGCAGTTTGACGAGATCGGCTGAAGACCGCCCGGAAACCGGCCCGCTGCCATCTGCTAACCGATCCAGTTCATCGTCGTGAAAGACGAGCGCTTCACCATCACTGGTCTGCTGAACGTCAACCTCAATCCCAAAGTCTTTGTCCACGGCCTGCTGGATTGCGGTTGGAGTGTTTTCAATGATGCCGTTGTTGGCATCGTGATAGCCCCGGTGCGCAATCGGCCGGGCGAAAATGGCGGCAAGTTCTGGTGACATATTAATCTGGTCCGGAATTGGCGGGGCGTTTACAGAGCCCCGCCAGAGCGGAATTAGTCCGCAATCTCGAAAATGGCTTCGATTTCAACTGCGGCGCCAAACGGAAGGGAGGCAGCGCTGACGGCGGAGCGCGCATGGCGACCACTGTCACCCATGGCCTCAACCAGGAAATCGGACGCGCCGTTGATCACCTGCGGCTGGTCAGTGAAATCACCCGTTGAGTTCACAAAACCAACGATCTTGACCAGGCGGATCACCTTGTCCAGGTCCCCGGTTGCCGACTTTGCCTGTGCGAGCAGATTGATGGCGCAGAGTTTTGCAGCTTTCTGGCCGTCTTCAACTTGAAGGCCTTCGCCAAGCTTGCCGGTCACGGCGATCGCACCGCTGTCCAGAGGGAGCTGGCCGGAAATGAACAGCTGATTGCCGGCTTTAACAAACGGCACATAGTTGGCAGCTGGTGCGGCGGCATCTGGAAGGGTTATGCCGAGTTCAGCCAGGCGGGCTTCGGTTTTGCTGGTCATGTGTGTCCCCGATCAAAAAGGTGAGTTGCCCGTGTCTTGGCTCAAATTGCAGAAACTGACAAGCTCATTTCCGGCAGACGGGGGCGATATGTGCTCGGCACCTCGATACTCAACAAAGTCCAATTGGCGCTTTTGTGCCCGTATTTGTGACCTACATTATCGGTGGGGCCGGGCCATTCCTTGCTGGCAGTCCGGCATGAACCCGAATAAAAGAATAGGAACAAGAAATTTCCGCTCCAACGGCGGTGACGAGGAAATGTGATGCGGCGAACCGTTTCAGACCAGGCTTTTGAGACTGCTTTTCTTTTGAAGTGCGCTGTGGCGGCCATTGTGGTTGTCACGTCTGGTGCTGGTGAAGCATGTGCCAAAGTGGCGGGCATACAGCTTGCCCCGCATAGAGCTGTCTATGACATGAAGCTTGCCGATACTGAGCAGCAGTCCGGGATTGCGGGTCTCTCCGGACGCATGGTCTATGAGTTTTCAGGCAATGCTTGCGAAGGCTACAGCGTCAATTTCCGATTTGTTACCGAGTTCCGCGATCTGAGTGGTGGCTCCCAGGTAACAGATCTTCAGACCACTTCGTTCGAGGGCCCGGATGCAGAGAGCTATCAGTTTCTGTCCAAGACCTATGTCGATCAGAAATTGGTCGAATCGAGCCGGGGACTGGCGCGGACTGAAACGGGGTTGAAGGCGGTCGAGCTCAAAGAACCGGACGAAAAGTCGTTGCAGATCGGCCAAGACGTTCAGTTTCCAACAGAGCACCTGATGAACATCGTGAAGACTGCGCAAGACGGCGGACACTTCACCGCCAGTGATATCTACGATGGAGCTGAAACTGGCGACAAGGTGTTTGGAACGACTGCCGTCATCGGCGCCAAGGCCGTCGGCATTGTGCCGGAAATTGATGGCGAACCGCAGGGCGCCTTGGATACTGTTGCATCCTGGCCTGTGACCGTCGCTTACTTCGATCCCTCAACGCAGGAGAATTCCGGCGAACAGACACCCGTCTATCAGTTGTCTTTCAGGCTGTTTGAAAACGGTGTGAGCGACAAACTTGTTCTGGATTACGGTGATTTCAAAATTGCCGGAACGATGACGGCGCTGGAACTTCGGGATCTGACAGACAAGTCTGACTGCGAGTAATCGACTACTTGTCTTCGGCGGCCTTGCGCGCCTGTTTCGCAGCATGCGTCAAACCAAGCTCGACAGCAGAATTTCCGAATTTGCCGCGCAGTTTGTCGATGGCAAGTTCGGCCTTTTTCTTTCGTCCTGATGTCGCATCGAGCAGGTCCTCCGGATCCGCTTGAGAGGCATCTGAGAGGTCGTTGACCCCAATTCCGATCAGACGGAAGCGGCGGCCATCGGTTTCCGCCTCCAAGAGGGCAACCCCTGCCTCAAATATCTTGTCCGCGAGCTGTGTCGGGTCGGTCATGTGCCGCGCGCGCGTGATTGTCTTGAACTCGGAGGTCTTCAGCTTGAGCGTGATGCCGCGTCCGGCAATCTCCGACTTTTTCAGGCGGAACGACACCTTTTCAGATAAGTCCCGTAAAATCGGTTTCAGGACATTGAAGTCCGATATGTCTGTGCGGAAGGTGGTTTCGGTGGAAACGCTTTTCGCACCGCGCGAAGGGGTCACATCACGGCTGTCGTCGCCGTGGGAGAGGCGTGCCAAGCGCAACCCGATAGAGCCATACCTGCGCGCCAATGTGTTTGCATCCATCGTTTGAAGCTGGCCAATCGTTCGGATGCCGTCGCGGTCGAGTTTCTTTTGGAAAACTTTCCCAACGCCCCAAATCTTGCCGACAGGCATGGGGGCAAGGCGCTGTTCCGCTTCTGCTGCGCCAATCACGGAAAACCCCCGTGGCTTCTCCAAATCCGAGGCGAGTTTCGCAAGGAATTTGTTGGGCGCAAGGCCGACACTTGCCGAGATGCCGATATCGGTATCGATGTCGCGGATGAACTTTGCAAGAGTTTCGGCAGCGCTTGCATGGTGGAGGCGCTCTGTACCGGTGAGGTCAAGAAAGGCCTCATCAATCGACAAGGGTTCGACCAGCGGCGTCAAGGCCTGCATGCGGCTGCGGATTTCCTTGCCGACCTTGGAGTATTTTTCCATGTTGGGTTTGATCACCACGGCCTCCGGACACGCTTCCATGGCCTTGAACATCGGCATAGCGGAGCGGACGCCGGAGATGCGGGCGATGTAACAACAGGTCGATACCTCTCCTCGTTGACCCCCGCCGATGATCACGGGGGTATCTTGGATTTCAGGTTTGTCGCGTTTTTCAACCGAGGCGTAAAACGCGTCGCAGTCGATATGTGCGATCGACAGAGTGTCGAGCTCCGGGTGCGCCAAAAGCCGCGGGCTGCCGCAAGACGGGCAGCGGCTTAGATGACGCGGGGCGCGTGCGCCGCAATCCCGGCATAGGGCTTTGGGCTCTTCTGTCATAGGCTCGTACCGGGCTTCAAAACCAGCCCTAAAGAATAGACCTTATGAACCGGCTTGTCTCGCGCCAGTCACCGGAGAGTAGGTCGATATGAGGTTCCGGTTCAACAGAGTTCAGGAAGCGTTGATCGGCAATGAACTGGATCTGGACAGAGGCGGGCAGGGACGCCTGAACAGACCGGTGGTTGGTTGGGCTGTCGTCAATGAAAACCACTGGATGGGCTCGTCCGCCGGCAAGCGCGGCAACGGCACCGCCTTTTGGCCCGGAGTATGTCAGCACCGGATAGGGGATACCCATACCTCTCAGCAGTGTTTCCCGCACCGGTTTGTTGTGGGAGCCGGGTAGATTGGTCAATAGAACGATATCCCACTGGTCCGTGAGCTCGGCAAGCGCGGTGTTTGCGTCCGGAACCATGGCCTGTTGATGGTTGACTTCGTCGAAAAAGGCGATCAGATGCCTCTTGACCTGATCCGCCGGAACCGGTCTTCCATCCTCGGTATGCGCGATGTTGCCGGTCAGCCGGTAGGAGTGGTTGAGAAAGTGCATGCCCTTGTTATTCAGGTACTCCTCCAGATGCAGGATCATATGAAGGATGACTTCATCGACATCGCAGATGATCAAAGGGCGGTCTGAAGCTGGCAGGCTTTGGATTTGTGCAAGGACTTCCGGAAGCACAGGGGTTGGTTCAGGCATCGTACTCGGGACCTCCGGCCAAAGCGTAGCGGGCGGCTGCCATCATCGTTGGGCGGAGGCCGGCATTTTCGCAAAAGGCAAGAAGAAGCGCTTCGTCCATCATGTAAAATTCAAGGACGCCGGCCAGGAACCCGGGCTCGCTTGCAGCGTCCCGGATTTGTTCTGGACCAATGCCGGAAAAGGCTAAAAACCGGCCGACCTGTTCAGGGTCTTGGCTGAGCTGCACAAGGGCTTGCGTCGCAATTCCCTGAGCTTCTTCAACACTCAATGATTTTCCTTGCACATTTTTCATTGTGTTTTTTTGCCTTTCTGAAACGATTCCGGGTTAGAAGAGTTGTAATGCGACCCGGGGATGGGTTCCACAAGGGATAAGACGACTTCGCGTCAAAAAAGAGTAGGACCGGCTCCAGCCGGCGAAGGGCCTGAAATATATGGCGAAAACCGTGTTGATCGTGGAAGATAACGAGTTGAACATGAAGTTGTTTCATGACCTGCTCGAGGCACACGGATATGATACGCTTCAAACTAGACCCGGCATTGCAGCATTAAAGCTGGCGCGCGAAAACCGGCCTGATCTCATCCTCATGGATATTCAGCTGCCGGAAGTCTCAGGCCTTGAAGTCACCAAGTGGATCAAGGAAGACGAGAGTATTGCGTCGATCCCAGTTGTTGCTGTCACTGCTTTTGCCATGAAGGGGGATGAAGAGCGTATCCGCCAAGGCGGCTGTGAAGCCTACATATCCAAGCCAATTTCTGTTTCCAAATTCCTTGAAACGGTCAAGTCTTTCCTTGGTGAGCCTTAAGCCGGCAAAGAATCTCTTCAGCCGATCGATTGCCTCTCTGTCTGTTGGCTGTTTTTGGGACTCTCATTCGAAAAAAAGACTAGGTCTTTCGTCTGTAATATTTTGCCGGCGACCACGTTAAGGTTACGTATTAATTAAAATCCTCATCTTTCTGTGTGCTTTCCACGGAAAATATTGCATTTGAACAATGATGAGTTAGTGTAGGTTTTGTTAGGTTTCGGCCTAACAATCGTTTGTCATGCAGGATTTTTCGCAGCAAACGTGTTCAGTTTCCCCTCGGGATTGCTCAGGTCCGCCGCATCTCCTGGGTCCGTGGGGTAGGTCGGCAGGGAACCGGTCGAAGAGTGGCCTCCTCGAATACCGCGTTCCCGCCGACCACTAATTCTCTGAAATTGCTTTTAATATCAGCCTGACCATGAGCGAGGCGTCGGATAGTTTGCGCGTCAGCTGAGTTAGATCATCAGAATATTTACCTAACGTGCGAACAGTACTATGCAACTTTTGCGCTATATGTGATTATACTATCATTAACCTTGCGGAAGCTATGATCTAACCCGGTTTTTCTAGGGGTTGGAAATGATCAAACGACTTTCTTCACTGAGCGTCACTGCGTCCCTTGCATTGGCGAGCGCCGCATTGCTCACACTTTCCATGCTGGTTGTCGGCGGTATTGTCTATCAGGTTGCGGCAAATCAGGCGGAACAAACCGCTGTTACCAAACAAGCCGCTAACCTTCGTGTCGCTGCAACCATCATGGCGCGGGATATCGAGGGCACGAAGGTGTCCTGGAGAGGGGACGGCGACGTCCAGCGTATTGTACTTGCTGAAATTCCCGAGTTCGCCAATCACGACATGATCGACACGATCGGGCGTATGACCGGTGAAACCACGACTGTGTTTGCGTGGGAAGCCGACAGCCAGGACTTCTGGCGCAAGTCGACGAACATTATCAAGGGCGACGGCAATCGTGCGGTCGGGACGCCGCTGGGGAAGAAGGGTGCTGTTTACCCGGTCGTTACCAAAGGTGAAACATTCCATGGGCAGGCGACGATCCTCGGCAAAGACTACTACACGGTCTATGAGCCGATCTTTACGCCGGGTGGCGAGATCATCGGTATTCTGTATGCGGGCGTAGAAAAGGCTGCGGTTCAGGCGAACGTCAGCGAGATCATGTCGCGTTTCACCATGCTCGCACTGCCGGTGGTGCTGATTGCGCTTGGTCTCCTGGTTTTCCTGATCCAGCGCCAATTGCGGCCGGTGACTGAGCTTGCCTCCGTGACCGAGCAAATCGCAGAAGACAACTTGAAGATCGATATTCCGTTCGCGGACCGCACCGATCAGATTGGTATCCTTGCAAACGCTCTGTCCACACTGCGTAATAAGGCGGAAGAGCGCGCCGTGTTAAGCAGTCAGCGCGAACAGACGGAAGCTGACGCAGCTGGCCGTCAGGACCGCATGAAGGCGATGATCGCCCAGTTCAGAAGCAGTGTGTCCGGGGTTCTTGATCAAGTCGGTGATACCGTAGGTCAGTTAGACGGGACTGCGACCACACTTTCCGAGGTTTCCCAGACCAGTGCGACACGGGCGGACGAAACCCAGACGTCCTGTCAGGATACGACCTTGAGCGTTCAAACCGTTGCCAGCGCTGCTGAGGAACTTTCTGCATCGATAACAGAGATTTCTCGGCAGGTGTCCGAAACCACCCAAATTGTGGAACGGGCAACTGAGGGCACACGGTCAACCAACGTGAAGGTTGAGGGGCTCGCCGAATCTGCAACGAAGATTGGCGAAGTGGTCACCCTCATCCAGGCGATTGCCGAACAGACAAACCTTCTTGCATTGAATGCCACCATCGAGGCGGCCCGTGCGGGCGAAGCTGGCAAGGGGTTTGCGGTTGTTGCGGCAGAAGTGAAAGAGCTCGCCACGCAGACTTCCAAGGCCACGGAAGAGATCAGCGCCCAGATTACCGCCATCCAGGATGCGACCCAGGATTCAGCCAAGTCGATTGCGGAAATCACGTCGATCATGGAGGAGGTAAATTCCTACACCGGAAACATCGCAGGCTCGGTTCATGAGCAAGGTGCGGCGACCAGCGAAAACACCCAGAATGCCCAGAACGCTGCGCAAGGCACCGCGTTCGTCTCCTCCAACATGACGAACCTGTCCGGCGCGGTGCAGCACACACTGGGCTCTGCAAATGACGTTCTGCAATCCGCAGAGGATCTGGCCAAACGGACGGATCAGCTGAAAGCTGAAATCGAGCAGTTCCTGACCAACGTCGAAGCGGCCTAATTCGCTGCTTTCCAGACCCTGAAACGCAAAAAAATTAGGCCCGCTGCCCTCCGCGGGCCTTTTTCATTTCAGAGTTGTTTTCGGCCTGAAACAAAAAAACTCAAGGCGCAGGTGCCTCATTGTCGTAGGCTGCGCGGTTCTTTGAGATCTGCGGCTCGTTCTTTATTGCCCAACTGGCCAAAGCTGCCAGGTGCTCAATCAAGGAAGCGCCGAGTGGAGTTAGCGTGTATTCGACGGAGGGAGGACGGGTATCGAATACCGTCCGTTCAACAAGTCCATCCCGTTCCAATCCTTTCAGTGTCACGGTCAACATGCGCTGCGATATGCCGGACACGGATCGCAACAGCGCATTGAACCGTTCCGGTTTTGGCGCGAGCCGCAGGAGGACTTGAACACTCCATTTGTCACCGGTCCTGTCGAGCACGTCTCGGACCGGGCAGGGAGTTTCACCACTGGTTTCTTGCGACCGGTCGATTTCCCGTAGGATCGTTGTCACAGGATCGAAGGTTACTTTCATGTCACTACCCACTTTTTTCATGCCTCCTTACACCCGTCTCCAGAGCTGAATATATGGGTATCCGTCTGAGCAAAAACGCTCTTTTGATTGAGACGGAGTTTGAGAAAAGATGGAAGCAATTGATGAGCTTTCCGAAGTGCGGGAGGTAATGAATACGTGGCTCGCCGCCTTTGAAGCGCACGACCTGAATGCATTAATGCGCGTTTATCACGCCGAGTGCGTTTATGCGAATGCGCAGTCACCACTGATGCAAGGAGCCTCCGATATCCGGCCCTGGTTCTCTGCAGCTTTTGAAATGCTGGAGGGGACGATGATGTTCCAAGAGGAAGGTCTCGTTCTTATGGGAGATATCGCCATTCTTTATGGAAAGTATTGTCTGCAAACACCAGAAGGTTCTGCAACGCCGGATGATGCCGGGCGCGTTGCCCTGGTTATGAAGAAAGAGCCGAATGGTGCCTGGCGTATTGTTTTGGACATGGACAACACTCCACCAGACGCTATCCCGGCTGATTTCAACTAATCGGAGATATCACTATGACACAAATGGCCAAGTATCCTCATGAAGTCGGCTTGAAGGTCGGCGAGTGTGTGGAAGCGGGTGATCTGGAGGGGATCCTTTCCCTGTTTCATCCTGATTGTGTGATTTGTTTCCCGCCTGAAGAACCTCCAAGGTACGGGCATGCGGCGGTCCGGGAAATTTTTTCTGAACTGATCGCGGCGCAACCCCAGATCGAGAACCGGGTAACTGGTATGCAGGAGTGCGGGGACACAGCGCTCCTTCAGCACGAATGGCGGTTTGAAGATGCCAAGGGCAATCTGATCGCAGAAGGAAAGTCGACGGAAGTTGTTCGCAGACTGGAGAATGGTGGTTGGGGGTATTTCATCGACTGCCCGTTAGGGCCACCGCACTTACCACGAATACCTGAGTGAAACAAAAAACCCGCCGGAAATGGCGGGTTTTTTAGCTTTCGGAATGCCAAAGACTACTTGATCTTGGCTTCCTTGAACTCAACGTGCTTCTTGGCAACCGGGTCGTACTTCCGCTTGACCATTTTCTCGGTCATGGTGCGGGAGTTCTTCTTGGTGACATAGAAGAAGCCGGTGTCCGCCGTGGACAGAAGCTTGATTTTGATTGTTGTCGCCTTGGCCATGGCCTTGGATCCTGTTCTCGGTTATCGGGCAAAGGGTTCTTATGGCCAGATGGGCTGGCGGTGAATCTGCCCCAATGTCTGAAATCAGCGCGCAAACTACTCATCATGGGGAGAAAGTCAAGTGTTGCCTGAGGTCCCGGAGAGTTTTGCCGGAGAAAAAAGCTAGGTTTCTTTCGGTGCCCGCGCCGTGTGGGAATGTTTCGTGGGCCGCGCGCTAAAGCATCTCTTTTTCAAAGCGGCCTTTTTTGAAAAAGTAATAAGGAACCGGGGTCTCCGGGGAGAGGTCCGGATCCAGCTGCAGCCGTGTCTCAAGATCCTCAAGGATCTTTATGGTGATGAGCGGCAGCTCTTTCTGCCGGGCTTCGTCAAAGGTCAGCCAGGCGCAGTCTTCCAGTTCACCCGAGGGGCCATGGCCGCCCGGCAATTTATCGGCAATGGCGTCGGCCCAGATGGCCAGGAAACGCGTGTCAAACCGGCGTGGCCGTTGCGGGGGCGTGATCGCGCGGGCGATCATACGCATGCCGCCAAGGTCCGGTTGGACATGACGTTCTGCGAAGGCCTCAAATCCGGTCCCCAAACGCAGTTGATCCGCTTCAGCTTTCCGGCCGATGAATATGCCGGCTTCCTCGTAGGTCTCACGAATTGCGGCGAGTGCAAAAGCGCGCACGCGCGCAGCTGTCTTTGAATTCTTCAGCCCCTCGGACAGCCGGGCTTCAACTTGCGGATGGTACGGCAGAACGTTTGAGATGCGGGAATCACCCGGATCGACCCGCCCACCTGGAAACACGAACTTTCCCGGCATGAAGGTGTGCCGCATATGCCGGCGACCCATCAGCAATTTGACGTCGCCAGATCCCGAGCGATCAAGGATCAGGAGCGTCGCGGCATCTTTGGGGCGAATGTAGGGGTGGTTTCCGGCTTGCTCGTCTTTGTCCAATTTTTCTTTAAAGGAATCGCTCATCTCGGGCTTTCAAGGTGGGGGGATGCAGCGGGCAGGTCATCTTCTGCATCCGGATCAAATCCATGCATGTAGAACGCCCACTGTAGCCCCACCAAAGCACCCTTGATAGGTCGCATTAGGGCTAAAGACAAAATGATGGTCAGCGGGATCCAGATGGCCATGTGGATCCAGAGTTCCGGCCGCCACATCATTTCGACGATCAAAAGGCCCGGGATGATGATGTGGCCAACGATGGTGATCGTGAAATAGGGCGGGGCATCGTCTGCACGCTGATGGTGAAACTCTTCGCCGCAGTTGCTGCAAGCATTCTGTGTTGCCAGAAATCCATCAAAAAGCCGGCCTTTGCCGCATGACATGCAGCGGCCCATGGCGCCGCGCATCATGGCTTGCATGAGAGGACGTTTGGGTTTTTCCGGCGCTTCGTCGATGGTCTCCTCAACGCCGTTCAATTCATACCGGACCGTCACTTTAACCTACCTTCGGGTCTTTTTCCGCGGAGCGGCCGTGTCCTTCGGGCCCTTGGGGCCGCCCTTCGCGCTGCCACGTGAGCCTCCTTTCGGAGGACCGCGCCGTGCCTTGGGCAGCGGCTTGCGGATCGCCTTTCCGGCAATCCGTCCGTGGCTCACAACTTCAAACGTCAAAGAGCCGGCGAATGGAGCTGCATCCACAAGCCGGACTTCGACCTGGTCCCCAAGTTGGTAGGTTTCGCCGGTTTTGTCACCTATCAGGGCGTGCGACGCTTCGTCGTAGCGGTAATAATCGAGCCCGATGGTGGAGGCAGGCACGAACCCGTCTGCGCCCGTGTCATCCAAGCGGATAAACATGCCGGATTTGACCACACCGGCGATCCGGCCCTGGAATGTGGCACCGATCTGATCGCTCATCCAAAGGGCAATCAGCCGGTCGATTGTATCGCGTTCGGCGAGCATGGCCCGGCGCTCGGCTCCGGAAATCTCGCCGCCGATTGCCTCCAGTTTGCTTTCGATGCCTTCCGGCAAACCGTCCTTGCCGTGTCCAAGCGCCGAGATCAAGCCCCGGTGAACGATGAGGTCGGCATAACGGCGGATCGGTGACGTGAAATGGGCATAGCGGCGCAGGTTGAGACCGAAGTGGCCGATGTTTTGCGGGGTGTATTCCGCCTGCGCCTGGCTCCGCAGGACGATTTCATTGACCAGATGTGCCTGCGGTGTGTCCTTGACCTTCTCCAAAATGCCATTGAACACCGATGGCCGCAGACCGCCGGAGGAGGGCAGCTTCATGTCGATGGTCGCCAGGAATTCCTTCAGGTTCTCCAGCTTCTCCGGTGTTGAGGCGTCGTGCACCCGGTAGAGCAAGGGTGTCTTTTTCTTTTCCAGTGTTTCGGCAGCCGCAACGTTTGCCTGGATCATGAATTCTTCGATCAGCTTGTGCGCATCAAGACGCTCAGGCACGTAGACATGGTCAACAGTGCCGTCTTCCTTCAGCTTGATCTTGCGTTCCGGCAAATCCAGTTCCAGCGGTTCGCGCGCTTCCCGGCCTCTTTGAAGAACGGCATAGGCGGCCCAGAGCGGCTTTAGAACGCCGTCCAACAGGGTTTCCGTCTTCTCGTCGGTAACGCCGTCAATCGCCTTTTGCGCCTGTATGTACGAGAGCTTTGCCGCCGAGCGCATCAGCACCCGATGAAAGGTATGGCTGATCTTGCGGCCGGTCTTGTCGAAGACCATGCGCACGCCCATCGCCGGCTTGTCTTCCTTTTCCCGCAAGGAACATAACTGGTTGGAAATGCGTTCCGGCAACATCGGGATGACCCTGTCCGGGAAATACACCGAATTGCCGCGCAAGTTCGCTTCCCGGTCCATGGGAGAGCCGGGTGTCACGTAATGGGCGACATCGGCTATCGCCACATAGGCAACATAGCCGTCCTTATTGTCCGGATCCTCGTCCAGCTCGGCGTATACTGCGTCGTCGTGGTCCTTGGCATCAGGCGGATCGATGGTGATCAGCGGGATTTGGCGCCAGTCCTCGCGCTGTCCAAGCTTTTCAACCGGCTTGGCGCTTTCTGCCTGGGCTTCGACCGCATCCGGGAAGACATGCGGGATGCCATGGGAGTGCAGCGCGATTTCAGAGACCGCTTTTTCGGAGTTCATCGACCCAAAGCGTTCCACGATCGCAGCGCGCGGATGACCATATTTTCCGGAGCGTGTTATCTGCACACTGACGAGATCGCCGTCTTCAGCTTCCTTCATCTCCGCCGGATCGACATCCAGCTCGCGCTGCTTGCGGTCGATGGGCTCCAGATAGGGCGGGCGGTTGCCATCCCGTTTCCTGAGGATGCCCAGAATCGCGCCCCGGCGTTTTTCCAGAACTCGGATGACCCGTGCGGTGAACTCAGCTTCCGAACCGGCCTCGGCTTCCGTGAGGCGGATCAACGCCCGATCGCCCAAGCCCGGCTGAGTGTTCTTGGTTTTTCCGGCAAGGATCAAAATGTGCGGTGGATTGCCGGCCTCATCGTCCCAGTCGACCGGCGTACCGAGCAAGTCGCCATCGGATGTGCGGGCAACCGTGTTTGCCACGAACACCGGTGGCAGGTCGCCCGGCCGGATCATGCGTTTGTTGCGCTTTTCAATGAGGCCGTCTTCGGCCAGATCCTTGAGGATCTTTTTCAAGTGGATCCGCGCACCGCCGATGATGCCGAAATGGCGGGCGATTTCCCGCTTGCCCGCCCGGCCCGGATTGTCGGCAACAAAAGCCAGGATGTCCTCGCGGGAGGGCATGTCCCCTGGCACTTTGGCGTGTTTGCGTTTTGTGTGTTTGCGCGTGTTAATGCGTTTTGCGCTCAAGAGGGATCGTCCCAGGGCACCTCTTCAGACAATGCGTCCACCTTGGCCTTGGCCGCAGATTTAGCCGTTGTCTTCTTGGCTGCCGTTTTCTTGGCAGCAGGCTTCTTGGTGGTGGTCTTTTCCTCACCGTCCTTGGCCGCTGCCTTTTTGGTTGTTGTCTTTTTCGCAGTGGTCTTCTTGGCGGCCGTCTTTTTCTTGGTGCCGCCTTTGGTCGCCTTGGCCGCGATCAGCTCCACAGCTTGTTCCATGGTCACCGCTTCCGGAGCAGTGTCCTTCGGCAGCGTCGCATTGACCTTGCCGTGTTTCACGTAAGGCCCATAACGGCCGTCGTAGACATTGACCGGTCCGCCTTCGGTTGGATGCTCGCCGAGTTCTTTCAGCGGCGTTGCTGCCGCCCCCCGGCGTCCGCCGCCCTTGGCTCGTTTTTCAGCCAATGCATCGACCGCGCGGTTGATGCCGACGGAAAACACTTCGTCCGGCGAGGACAGGTTCGCATAGGTGCCGTCATGCAACACGAACGGGCCATAGCGTCCAAGTCCGGCCGTGATCATCTTGCCGTCTTCCGGATGCTCGCCGACCTCCCGTGGCAGCGACAGCAGCTGCAGGGCCTTTTCGAGATCCATGTCAGCGGCCGACCAGCCTTTCGGCAGCGACGAGCGTTTCGGCTTGGCTTCATTGCCAAGCTGCACGTATGGACCAAAGCGGCCGGTGCGGAGCGAGACTTCCAAGCCGGTTTCCGGATCTTCACCGAACACCTTTGGGCCGTCATCGGCTTCGCCGTCTTCTCCGTTCGGCTTGCCGAGCTGGCGGGTGTAGCCGCATTCCGGATAGTTTTCACAGCCTATGAAAGCGCCCCAGCGGCTGACTTTGAGCGACAGCCTTCCGGTGTCACAGGCCGGGCATTTACGGGCATCGGAACCGTCTTCCTTTTCCGGGAAGATGTGGGGTCCGAGCAGCTCGTTGAGCGCGTCGATGACTTCGGCAACGCGCAGATCCTTGATCTCGTCAACGGAGCCGGAGAAGGCCGTCCAGAAGTCTTTCAAGACATCCAGCCAGGACAATTCGCCCGCGGAAATCTTGTCGAGCTGTTCTTCCAGGCTCGCGGTGAAATCAAACTCGATGTAGCGCTGGAAGAAGCTCTCAAGGAAGGCGGTGACGATCCGGCCCTTGTCCTGCGGCACCAGCTGCTTCTTTTCCAGCTCCACATATTCCCGGTCACGCAGGGTCTGCAGCGTCGAGGCGTAGGTAGACGGGCGGCCAATGCCCAGCTCTTCCATCTTCTTCACCAGGCTCGCCTCGGTGTAACGCGGCGGCGGGGTGGTGAAGTGCTGGGAGGATTCAATCGGCTCTGCGGTGCCGTCGATGGAGGTCGCGGTTAGCGCTGCGCCCTGATCAACTGCCGGCAAGCGCTTGGAGCCTTCATCATCATCATCGTCGCGGCTCTCCTGATAAAGCGCCAGGAAACCGTCAAAGCGGACAACCGAGCCGGTTGCGCGCAGATTGGCCCGTTTGCCGGAGCCGTCCGCGAGTATTTCAATTGTGGTGCGCTCAAGTACGGCCGATTCCATCTGGGACGCCATGGTGCGCTTCCAGATCAGCTCATAGAGCTTGGCTTGATCCTGGTCGAGGAACGCCGCGACATCTTTCGGGCGGCGGGCCAGATCGGTTGGTCGGATCGCCTCGTGCGCTTCCTGGGCATTCTTGGCCTTGGAAGAGTAGGCGCGTGGCTTCTCCGGAACGTATTTGTCCCCAAAATCCTGTCCGATGACCGAGCGGGCCGCGGCAATCGCTTCGCCCGCAATGGAGACACCATCGGTACGCATGTAGGTAATGAGGCCGGAGGTCTCGCCGCCGATGGATATGCC
>CALDSI010000027.1 GCA_937911395.1 uncultured Labrenzia sp. | reverse complement strand
AAATCAGCAGCGCGGTGTCTCAGGATGCCGCGCTGCTTTCGTCTCGCGCCAAGGGCAAGCTCGCAATTCGAGCGGTAAACGGGGCGTAAAAACTGCTGAGCCGAGGGTCGGACTGCTGAGCTGCGGTGAGAGCACCATGTGCGGCTTTTTTGTTGCCTGCTTCGATCGCACTCACAAGTGCATCGTGAGCTTGAGCGAGCTTTTGGAAGTCCTCGGATTTTGCGTAGTTCTCATCGCCCAACAGCTCAAACAGTATGACGGTTTCACTCTTGCCCTTGAGAGAAATCTTGCCGGCTTCCAGGTAGGCCAACTCTGGAGCCTGCTTTCTTGTCTCTTCCGAGACGAGGAGATCTGCGCCCACCGCCTTGCAACTTGATTCAATCCTCGATGCCACGTTTACCGCATCGCCGATCACCGAATAATTGAACCGATGCTCTGAGCCCATGTTGCCAACGCAGGCATCGCCGCTGTTCAGACCTATGCCGATCTGAACCGTCTGTGCTTTCAATCCGCGCGCCTTGAAACCAAATGCGTCTTTCTCATTCAGTTCATCGACAATCTTCAGCATGGCGAGACTGGCCCGGCCTGCTTTTTCTGCGTGGTCCGGCACGGGTATTGGGGCATTCCAGAACGCCATGATGCTGTCACCGATATACTTGTCGATCGTTCCCCCTTCGGCCTGGATGGCATCGGACAGCGGAGAGAGAAGAGTATTGAGGAAGGTAACGAGTTCTGTCGGTGTCAGTTGCTCGGAGATTGGCGTGAACCCGCGTATGTCCATGAACAGAATGGTCATTGGCCGTATCTCACCGCCCAAAGTCAGTTGCTCCGGTGCTTTTTCAAGCTGTGTCACGAGATCCGGAGAAAGGTATTGGCTGAATGCCTGCCGGACAAAACGCTTTTCACGTTCGGTTAGAAAATAGAGCATGACCGTTGCGGCTGCGAAGACAAGAAACACCGAGAGGCTTGGGTATATCGGGTCGATGAGAAGCCCTTTCTCCAAAAAGAGGTAGAAAGAACCGCCGATCAGCACCGCGGCCACAATACCGCCAAGCAAGGCTGTTCCAAGGCTGCCAATGATGGGCAAGATGAGAATGAAAACCGCCCCAATCAAAAAAGTTGTAAGTGTTTCCAGGCCACTTGCCCAGTCTGGCCGGTTAAGAAACTGACCGTTGATGATCTGCTCAAGCGCTTGAGCATGCACTGCCACACCTGGAACCAGTTGGCCGATCGCGGTTGCTCGGATGTCCCGTAGGCCTGCTGCAGACGTGCCGACCAGCACAATTTGCCCTTCGATCAACGGTGCAAGTACGCCATAGTGCTCTGGTTTAAAAAAATCCATCGCCCGGACATATCGATCTGATTGGTCCGGTGTGTAATGGACCCACATTTCCCCTGCAGCTGTTGTTGGAACTTCAAAAGCACCAATTTTAAGGTCGGTTATTGCTGGAGTGCCGCTGTCCACTTCGCCGCTGGCACTGGTCGTTCGAACGATCAGGCTGCTAGCTCCCTGCGCCACCCGCAGAGCTTCTGTGATCAGGCCTGGATAAACTTTGGTTCCGTCGCTCGTAATCAACGGAATGCGGCGGATAACGCCATCGCGATCATCGAGAGAGACGGATATCGATCCAATTCCGCTCGCTGCTTGTTGAAGTGCGTCGAGGCTGGGGACTGCGGCTGGGAAGGGCGGTAGGATCGCAATTGGATCTGCTCCGCCATAGGCAATGCCGGCTTTATTTAAAGGCGTTCGGCCGGTTAGCTGATCCGAAATCGCGAAGCCGAGAACAACCGGCGAACTGCCTATTGTCGCGGCGAAACGTTCATCATTGTCCGGCAGCTTTTGCAAAGCTTCCTGAACACTCGCTGGCGTCTCGGGAGGAAGGGATGCACGGATTTGCGCTGGCGACGTTCGATCCGGTTCTGCGAAAACAACGTCGAATGCGATGGCGGCTGCGCCCATTTCAGTCAGGGTTTCGACCAGCTCTGCAACTTTGGTGCGGGGCCACGGCCATTGCCCGATTTCGGTGATGGAGGTCTCGTCAATGTCAACGATCCGAACTGGGGCGGGCATATACTCGCGCGGACTGAAACGTTGATAGTAATCGAATGTGAGCTCCCGAACGGCAACGAGAAAGTCCGGATTGGCAATCCGAAGCCCGGTCATGAGAATCAACACGATGGTTGCGGTGAGCGCAACAAAACCGCGCCGTGAAAAAAAAGGGTCTATCCGAAACGCCATTGGTGCCTGATGTCTTGAACCTAACCAGCGAGTGGTCCTGACCCTAGGGTGGTAAGGCGCCAAGGAGCAAGCTCAGACGGACCCGTAAACAAAAAACGCCGGACGTTTTGCCCGGCGTTTCAGTAATTCTATGTTCCAGACGCTTACGCGGCCGGTTGTTGGTCAAGCGTGCGAGCACTGTTCCGGACCGCTTTTTGAACCTTTTCAAAAGCACGGACCTCGATTTGCCGCACGCGCTCTCGGCTGACACCAAACTCTCCGGAAAGATCTTCCAGAGTCATCGGGTCCTCCGACAGACGGCGGGCCTCGAAAATCCGGCGTTCCCGATCATTTAGAACGTCCATTGCGTCGCTGAGCATTTTGCGGCGCATGTCGAGTTCTTCCTGATTGGCAAGCAAGGTTTCTTGGCTATCGCTTTCGTCTACGAGCCAATCCTGCCATTCGCCAGCATCTGCTTCCGCCCGGATCGGTGCGTTTAGGCTTGCGTCGCCGCCGAGGCGGCGGTTCATCGACACGACTTCTTCTTCCGAGACGCCGAGACGGGTTGCGATTTCCTGTACCTGGTGCGGCTTCAGATCGCCCTCTTCCAGCGCTTGTATCTTGCCCTTCAGGCGGCGCAGATTGAAGAACAGGCGTTTCTGGTTGGCTGTCGTCCCCATTTTGACGAGTGACCAAGAACGGAGAATGTATTCCTGGATGGCGGCCTTGATCCACCACATGGCATAAGTCGCCAATCGGAACCCTTTGTCGGGCTCGAAACGTTTAACGGCTTGCATGAGACCAACGTTGCCTTCGGATACGACCTCGCCAATCGGGAGACCATACCCGCGGTAACCCATGGCTATCTTGGCAACGAGGCGCAGGTGTGAATTAACTAGGCGCTCGGCAGCTTCCGGATCTTCGTGCTCCTTGTACCGCTTGGCGAGCATGTACTCCTCCTGCGGCTGAAGCATCGGAAACTTGCGAATCTCATCGAGGTAGCGGCTAAGTCCGCCTTCCCCTGCAGTGAGTGTCGGTAAGTTCTGGGCCATTGAATGCACCCCCTTCATCGAAATCACCCGGTTCCCCACTTTGCCCCGCAGAGCGCAGGCGTTTGGCTGAGGCAACCAAGTTATAATGCGTGCCCAATCGGCACACGCGAACCGCTAATATAGGTTGAATTTTGCCGATTGCATGGCTTCAATGCGAATTGGCTTTCTAAAATTTTTGTAATCCGGATAAAAGATTTGCAAAATCATCGGGATATGGGCTCTCAAAGCGCAGCGTCTCGCCTGAAACCGGATGCTCAAATGCCAACAGTCCAGCATGCAACGCTTGCCGGGTGAACCCGCCGACAAGGCTCTTTAATGGCTCTTCCAACCGGTTGATTTTTGTCTTGAAGCCGGAGCCATAATCATCGTCGCCAAGCAGTGGGTGGCCAATATATGCCATGTGGACCCGGATTTGATGAGTTCGGCCTGTCTCGAGCCTGCATTCCATGAGTGAGGCAAGTGGAGGCTGGTCCGCGGCTCCGAAACGTTCCTTGATCTGCCAATGTGTGATTGCATGACGCCCGCTCGTTTTCACAACCGCCATCTTCTGCCGGTTTGCCTGAGAACGGGCCAGGTTGGCATCAATTGTACCCTTGAGGCTTGAAGGTGCGCCCCAAACAAGTGCGGAATATGCGCGCTCTAAAGGTCCTGTCCGACCATGATCTGCAAACTGTGCTGCCAACCCTTGATGTGCCTGGTCTGTTTTAGCGACAACCAGCAGACCTGACGTGTCTTTGTCAATCCGGTGAACAATGCCGGGACGTTTTACTCCGCCTATTCCCGACAGGCTGTCACCGCAATAATGGATCAAGGCGTTGACCAGTGTGCCGGTCCAGTTGCCGGCACCGGGGTGAACGACCAAACCAGCCGGTTTGTCGATTACGATGACATGTGCATCTTCGAAAACCACACTGAGCGGAATGTCTTCGCCTTTGGGTTCTGGATCCTCCGGTTCAGGAAGATGCAAAGTAATCTCGTCACCTTCATTGACCCGGTATTTCGGCTCCCCTATTTTCGCGCCTCCGATGGAAACGTCGCCCGCCTTGATCAGTGACTGAATTCTGTTCCGGCTCAATGTTTCCAAATGCGATGCAAGGACGGCGTCTATCCGCTTCCCGGCGTCCTCAGGATCAACCGTTAAAATGAAATCCGCGTCAAAACTGGCCGGATCGTCTTGGGAATTGTCTGTCATGTCTCAACCTGATTTCCGGGATGAAGGTCCGGAAGATGCCCCTTTAGATCCTGCGACCGAACGCGTTCAGGCAAAACTGAAGCGCCTGTTGCTCGGATCGTCCCTGATCATGTTTGCCGGGTTTATCGCTGTCTTTGCAGCAATCCTTTACAAGATCAACACTTATGAAGCCGATCCATCTGAGGCCGCAATCGTTGAAACTCTAAATGTCGGTGCTGATGCCGAAGTACTGCAGGCAACGATCTCGGAGGGGATTATGCTCGTTCTTGTGCGTGAAGGCACCACCACGGCCTTGCTCCGGTTTGATCCGCAAGATGGAACACTGTTGGGCCGGACGGTTTTTGTCGGCCGGTAGTGGATATAGACCGGCTGACTTCATAAAATAATGACTAAGGGGGCGTGCGTCCTGCTCTATC
>CALDSI010000026.1 GCA_937911395.1 uncultured Labrenzia sp. | reverse complement strand
ACCTGCCAGGCCTCGGCAAGGACATCCTGAAAGGCCAGGTCAAAGGCCGTGTTGTTGTCGACGTGAACGCTTAAACGGCGCGCCGACCGGAAACCGCCTGAAAGCCACGGTTTCCGGTTGCTTTTCCCAGAAACCTCCCATATAAGCGCTCGGTCCAGAGTCGTCCGGCTCGTTTTGGACTGGTTTTTTGCGTTCCGGCGCAGGACCTTTCAAAACAACCAAGGGCATGCCGTGTCGGCTCTGAATGCACCAACAATGAAGTGTCTGCTTGCAGGCACACCAAAGAAAGGATGCAAAATGCCCAAGTTGAAGACGAAGTCCGGCGCTAAAAAGCGCTTCAAGGTGACTGCAACCGGCAAGGTGAAAACCGCCCAGGCCGGCAAGCGCCATGGCATGATCAAGCGCACGAACAAGTTCATCCGGAACGCCCGTGGCACCACCACGCTGAGCGATCAGGATGCAAAGATCGTGAAGCAGTTCCTGCCATACGCCTAACGCCAGCCTTTTAAGGAGATCACCTAGATGTCACGCGTCAAAAGGGGCGTTACCGCCCACGCTCGTCACAAAAAAGTTTTGAAGGCTGCCAAGGGCTACTACGGCCGCCGCAAGAACACCATCCGCGTCGCCAAGCAGGCCGTCGAGAAAGCGGGTCAATACGCTTATCGCGACCGTAAGGCCAAGAAGCGCAATTTCCGCTCTTTGTGGATCCAGCGCATCAACGCGGCAACCCGCCAGCACGGCATGACCTACGGCAACTTCATCAACGGCCTGAACAAGGCTGGCGTTGAAGTCGATCGCAAGGTTCTGTCCGACCTCGCCATCAGCCAGCCGGATGCCTTCAAGGCTCTGGTTGACAAGGCCCAGGGCGCCTTGGCTGCTTAAGTTCTATCGAACTTAAACGGAACAAAAAAGCGCGGTCTTTCGGGACTGCGCTTTTCTTTTGAAGAAAAGTCTCATTCCTCTCCGCGCCATCCTCGGCTAAAGGCCGAGGAGCCATGTTTCGGATAACGTATGGACATTCGGACCAAGTCCTAACATGACGCAAAATCGGAGCTACGCTCAAAGCCCTTCAAAAAGCGCAGTGGAGAGATAGCGTTCTGCAAAGGAGGGGATGATGACAACAATGGTTTTGCCAACCATCTCATCCCGCTGACCGACTTTGATCGCTGCAGAGAGTGCCGCTCCGGAAGAGATGCCGACGGGAATGCCCTCGGTCTTCGCCACTTCGCGGGCCATGGCAAAGGCGTCCTCATTGGTCACCTTGGCAATCTCATCGAAGACACCGGTATCCAGCACACCTGGCACAAACCCAGCACCAATACCCTGGATCTTGTGCGGCCCCGGCTGACCTCCGGAGAGGATCGGGCTGTCTTCCGGCTCGACAGCCACCACATGTAGGTCCGGCTTCCGGTCTTTGAGAACCTGCGAAACGCCGGTGATGGTGCCACCAGTTCCAATGCCGGATACAAAGACATCAACCGCACCACCGGTGTCGTTCCAGATCTCTTCCGCAGTGGTATTGCGATGGATCTCCGGGTTGGCTGGATTTTCGAACTGTTGCGGCATGACAGCACCATCGATCTCAGACAACAGTTCTTCTGCGCGAGCGATCGCGCCCTTCATGCCTTTTTCCGCAGGCGTAAGCTCAAGCTCAGCCCCAAGGATCTTGAACATCTTGCGACGCTCTACGGACATGGTTTCCGGCATAACGAGAATGAGACGATATCCCTTGGCCGCCGCCACAAACGCGAGCGCGATGCCGGTGTTCCCGGACGTCGGCTCCACAAGGGTCGTCTTGCCCGCTTCAATCTTGCCGTCGCGTTCCATGGCATCGATCATCGCAACGCCAATACGGTCTTTCACGCTTGCGATCGGATTGAAGAATTCCAGCTTGCCAAGAAGGGTCGCCTTGACACCATGAGCATCCGCCAGACGATCCAGACGAACCAATGGCGTGTCACCAATGGTGTCCGTGATCGAGGAGTAGATCTTGCCGCGCCCGTGCGTCTTGATTGTCATGGAAGTCTCCCAGCTAAATCGAATGCAGTGCCAATCGCACCTTTTTAAATTGTGACTTCAAGATAGTACGGCACCGCGGGATATATAAGGGAAAGAACCCCTAGAGAGCGCGCCCTCCGTAAAATGCCTTTTCACGAAAGGCTCACGGCTTAGAAAACAGCAAACCTGGAAGTGCGGACATGTCGTCGAAGAGATGCGCACCGGCTTCTGAAAGCGCTTCACGGTCGCAGGCAGGATCTTCGACATAGGCATAGACGGCCATACCGGCAGACCGCGCCGCCTGCACGCCCGGCAAACTGTCTTCAATGACAACACAGTCTTCCGGCGGATATCCCATCGTGCTTGCCGCAAGAAGAAAAACATCAGGCGCCGGCTTGCCGTTGGCGCAGTCTTCTGCGGAAAACAGCTTGCCTTCAAGACGAGGCAACAGCCCTGAGCTGCCAAGCGTTATTTGCATCTTGGCGTATTTGCCGGACGAGCCGACACAATAAGGCACGTTGCGCTGGTCAAGCTCGTCCAAAACTTCACAAACGCCCACAATAGCTGGAACACCCGCGGAAAACACCTCCAGATCCCGTTTTCGAACCTGATCGGGCCAATCGTCTAGAAGGCTCCGGCCGGTCAACGCCTCAACCATCTCTTTGACGTTTTCCAGCGTCCGGCCCATGAAGCGCTGCTGGCACTCCGGCCCGGTGATCGGAAACCCGAGTTCAGTCACCATCTCCGCAAGACTGGCATTCACCATCCGCTCGGTGTCCACCAGAACGCCGTCACAATCGAAAATGACGAGTTTCGGATCCATAGTGAAGTCCTTTGTGTCCCAGTCCTAGCGCTGACCAGTAGATCCAAACCCGCCGGCACCCCGGCTTGTTTCAGACAGGATTTCGACTTCCTCGATCTCAGCCTGCAGCACGGGCGCGATCACCATTTGGGCAATGCGATCGCCACGCGAAATCTTAAAAGCCGTGTCACCGAGATTGATCAGAATCACCTTAACTTCGCCGCGATAATCCGCATCAATCGTACCCGGCGTATTGAGCACCGTTACGCCATGCTTTGCAGCAAGGCCAGACCGGGGACGAACCTGGGCTTCAAAGCCGGCCGGCAACGCCATTGCCAGGCCCGTCGGCACCAGTGCCCGGCTTCCAGGTTGCAGCGTCAGACCATCGTCCACGGCTGCAAGCAGATCGAGGCCTGCCGCCAAATCGCTTTGGTAGGCAGGCAAAGGCAAGTCACGCCCATGGTCGAGGCGTTTGAATTCGAGCTTGATGGTCATGAAGCCGTCCCGTTTCGTTTGGGAACGGTTGACGACATTCGCGAGACCCTGTCAAGCACCGCCCAGCCATCAAGCGGATAAGCGAAAAATATCAAAAGGCTACTTGAAGCCGTCACGCTGTCCTGAAACTATCTGCCGTATCGGAAAGTTTTTCGACCTGGGAGATCCTAAGAATGAAATATTTGCTAAGCGCGATTGCCGCGGGAATGATTTTCGCCGCAGGCATGACGGCACAGGCGCAAACCGTCGGGTTTGCCGACGCCATCAAAATCCTTGCCGTCAGCTGCGGCGCAGACATCGACAAGTATTGCAAGTCGGCGACCCTCGCCAACAACGGCATTGGCCAGTGCCTTGATCAAAATCAGGCCAAGGTCTCGCAAAAATGCAACGCAGACCGGACCGTTGTGGCCAGCCTTATCGCGGAACGACTGGCTGCTCAGGCGGCAGCGCCAGAACTGTGCGCGCGTGATGCCACCCAGTTTTGTAAAGGCGTCAAGCCTGGTGCCGGCCACATCCTGCGCTGCCTCCTAAAAGCACAACCGTCAGTCAGCGAGAAGTGCAACACCGCGATTGACCTCGCCGGATACCGCTAAGCCGGGTTAAGGAGATTTTTCATGAAAAACCTGTTTTTTGCCGGTGTGGCCGCATGCGCACTCTGCTTCTCTGCAACACTTGCCAGCGCCCAAACTGAACTGAGCCGCAATCAGATCATCAACTCGCTACAAGGCGCTCAGGAAAAAGTGGAAGTGAGCGCGGATGCGCTGCAACGCGCGGCTCTGGAAAACATCCAGAAATACCCGGGTGCGGATTCACCGCAGACTATCCCGATGTATCAGCAGCTCGCGTCCTTGCGTCAGTTCAACATCGAAATAACGTTTGATTTCGATTCAGCGCGCATCCGGCCAGAATCCTATGAAGCCGTTGGCTTGATCGCCGATGCGTTGCACACGCCGTATCTCCAAGGCCAGACGTTCTTCATTGTCGGACATACCGACGCCAAAGGGGATCGGACATATAATCTGGAACTGTCTCAGCGGCGCGCTCAAGCCATTCGTGAGGCTCTGGTAACGACTTTCCAGGTGCCGGGCTCCACCCTCTTCTCGGTCGGTCTTGGTGAAGAGCAATTGCGCGATCCGGCAGACCCGTTTGCCGCGGTAAACCGCCGGGTTCAGCTCATCAATATGGGTTATAATTAAGGTATAGTGGTGCGGGTGCTGGGCGCCCGCACTGCCATGCTTCGCACGTCAAATTACATCATTCGACGCAACCAATTTGAAGTTATTGCACTCGTTGTTTGACCTTACTGAACAATGTGTCAAACAGCGCTTATCTTCAGAATAATCCCGAACGGTTTATTTCTATGGTGAAGGCCAACTGGCTATCAGCATGGAGTAGACCAATGCCGGATCATCCAACGCTAATTCCTCCTGTTTTCTTCGCCCATGGCGCGCCGACACTGGCTGTGCGGGATACGCCGGCGAGCCGCTTCTTGAAGAGTTTCGGCAAGAACATGCAGCCGCCGCGCTTCATTTTGATCCTGTCCGCGCATTGGGAAACCGAAGGACTGAAGATCTCGGCTCCAGG